>JBJETX010000001.1:0-1855 GCA_051883535.1 Christensenellales bacterium
CAATCGCTTGTTTGTTTGTTAGCACTCGCTTTCCTTGATTGCTAACTTTATTATAACACGTATTTTTGCGCTGTCAAGAGATTTAAGATTATTTTGTAAAATTTTTTATATAAATTTTCAAACAAAATAATCGTAGGTATCTACGAAGAAT
This sequence comes from Christensenellales bacterium, assembly GCA_051883535.1. GTDB lineage: Bacteria > Bacillota > Clostridia > Christensenellales > DTU072 > CAG-1782. The sequence goes on from JBJETX010000001.1 coordinate 152, forward strand.
ATTATTGACAAAAACTGCGAACGATAAACGCGCGAGGATTAGGCAAAGAAAAATAAGTGGGCAAACGCTTGATTTTTTATAACGGTTATGATATTATAATGTAGCGAAAAGCAAATGCGGTATTAACTCAGCTGGTAGAGTGTCTTCTTGACGTGGAGAAAGTCAGCGGTTCGAGTCCGTTATACCGCACCAAAAAGCAGAAAAGCATACCTGAAACGGTATGCTTTTTTGCATTGTTGCGCTCGTAACGGATTGGCGACCGCTCTCGCAAAGCGAGTGCGGTGCGCAAGTTCGAGTTTACTCGAACCTGACGAGGAAGTACGCGCCTGAATAACGCTATAAAAAAGATAGTAGCGATAAAATTATAAGAGCAAACAAATACTTCGAGTGGTCCGTTATACCGCACTATCCTTCCGCAGGTTCGCAAGTTTGCCGAGCATAGCGTAAGGCAAACCTGACGAGGTGCGCCGCGCCTGAACGTCTCCCGATACCCCTTTAAGCATGTACCAAACTCTTAACGCGAAAAAGTAAATCCGAGTGCTCCGTTATCCCGCGGCAAAAGCGTCGGACAAAAACCACAGGTTTACAAACAGGTAAACGCTTTCGGTTTAACCAATAAAAAAATCTAAGGGGCAACCGAAATATTCGGCAAGTTTAATAAGGGTTTCGGTTTTGGGCTTCTTTCCTCTTTTCCATTTTGAAATCATAGATTCCCCGAAGCCGCAATCACGCGCGACTCTGTATTGCGTTACGCCTTTATCCTGCAATAAAGACAGAAATTTATCGATAAACGAAGACTGCGCGTAGTTTACGCGTTTTTCCTTAACGTCAGTCAAACCGAAAAGATAATCCGAAGAACAATTCAATTCTTTCGCCACCTTTACCACACAATCCACAGACGGAAAACTTCTGAAATTAAGCCAGCCTGCAACCGCTCTTTCCGCAACTCCGATTTTATTCGAAAATTTATTTACCGTCAATCCCGTTTGCGCCAGATAATCATTTATGTTTTCGACAAAAACCGACAAATACTCCATAATATCGCCATTTTCTCCCGTTCTTTTATGATAATTGTCGCACCGCAGGACGGTATCAGTCTTGACATCGCGCGACGGGACAGTATATAATTGTTTTGTCACTCGCGCGGGATAATAACAAAAAAGGAGAAAAAAATGAAGACAAACAGAAATACGGGAACAAGTAAAATCTTAAAAAATGAGATTATAGACGATTTAGAAGTATTGGCGAAAGACTATTATGTTGCGACGATTAAACGATTGAGCGATAAATTGGCAATTAGTTTTCTGAATGGTCAAACTTTCGTTATCGAGGTATCCGAAGAACGTTTATAAGCGGATATGTCAATTTGATAAAACGAATACATAAGCGTTGCACATAAAAATACGGACTCGTTGTCGAAGTCCGTATTTTTATTAAACAAATTTAATCAGCCGTTATTTTGCGGTGAAAAGCATCTGATTATTACTTTCTGTATCCGCATTTCGGGCATACGCCGTTTTCGTTCAGCGCGATTCCGCACAACGGGCAACGGTCAATGTTGTTTTTGGTCTCGTATTCCTGAGACGCCGCATTTACTCCGCTCGTAAAAGTAAGTTTGGCAATATTGAGTTTATCTTTCAGCAAATCGTAAACTATTTTTATCATTCCCTCAACCGTCATGGTTTCTTTGGTTACCACGAGTCT
>JBJETX010000002.1:0-8029 GCA_051883535.1 Christensenellales bacterium
AAAAGAAATGGCGCACGTGGCGCATCTCGAAAACGAAAACAAGGAGAATATCGGAGCGAGAAGACTTCATGCGATAATGGAAGCGTTGCTCGAAGAAGTCTCATTCGAAGCGTGCGGCGAAACGGCGGAAGAAACCGAAGTAGTCGTGGATAAAGCGTACGTCGACGCTCACCTTGCCGACGCGCTCAACTCGATGAATCTCAAAAAATATATTTTATAAACGGCACGGAGAGGGCAAAATGATAAATATACCAAAGGGAACGAAAGACGTACTCCCTCAGGAAAGTTATAAGTGGCATTACGTCGAAGACAAAGCGAGAACGGTAGCGGCGGATTTCGGGTTTAACGAAATCCGTACGCCCACTTTCGAGCATACCGAACTTTTCCTGCGCGGAGTGGGCGATACTACCGATATAGTCAACAAGGAAATGTATACGTTCAACGACAAGGGAGGGAGAAGTATCTCTCTTAAACCCGAAGGAACGGCGGGGGTTGCGAGAAGTTTTGCGGAAAACGCGCTTGCGAACGCGCCGCAACCGACGAAAATGTACTATATCACGCCCGTTTTCAGGTATGAGAAACCTCAGGCGGGCAGACTCAGAGAACATCATCAGTTCGGAGTCGAACTTTACGGCAGCGCGTCGCCGTACGCAGACGCGGAAGTGATAACCCTTGCGAAAGAGTTTTTCGACCGTATAGGGCTGAAAAATCTCACGCTGAATCTTAACAGCATAGGGTGTCCGACGTGCAGAAAGGATTATTCGGTCGCGCTTAAAAACCATTTTTACGCGAAAAAAGATAAACTTTGCCCGACGTGTCTCGAAAGATTGGAAAAGAATCCGCTGAGAGTATTGGACTGCAAAAATCCCGAGTGCAAAGAGGTTTCCGCGGACGCGCCGAAAGTTCTCGACTACCTGTGCGACGATTGCAGAGCGCATCACGATAAACTGTGCGCAACGCTCGACTCGCTCGGCGTTGAATATAAGATAAATCCGAATATCGTACGCGGACTCGATTATTATACGAGAACGGTATTTGAATTCGTTTCCGACGAAATAGGCAGTCAGGGTACGGTCTGCGGCGGAGGAAGATACAATAATCTTCTTGAAGAAATAGGCGGAGTAAGCGTCCCCGCGGTCGGGTTCGGTCTTGGGCTGGAAAGGTTGATTATGGTAATGGAAAACGCGTCTCTGAGTTTCGGAGAAGAGCCTAAACCCGAAATATACGTCGCGCCTATGGGAGAAGAATTCTACGGAGAAGCGCAGAAAATAACGCTCGCGCTCAGAAAAATCGGTATACGCGCGACGACGGATATCGTAGGCAGAAGCCTGAAAGCGCAGATGAAATACGCCGATAAATGCGGCGCGCGCAACGTCGTGGTTATCGGCGGAGACGAAACCGCGAAAGACGAGTTCGTCGTAAAGAATATGTATACGAAAGAATGCAAAACCGTTTCAGGGGAAGAACTGAAAACGGGGAAATGGAAAGAATAACGAAAAATCGGAGGCATATATGAAAAAAATAACGGAAAACGAAGCGGCAGTGCTCGGGCAAGGCAAAGTTATAGTGGACTTTTACGCCGATTGGTGCGGTCCCTGTATGTATATGAAACCGTTTTACGAAGAAGCGGAAAAAGACCTTAACGGAGTGGGGATCACCTGCTACGAAGTCAACGTGGACGAATGCGAATCCCTGGCAATGAAAAATAAAATCAACTTTATTCCTTGCGTGATTTTCTTCGATAACGGCAAAGAAATCGACAGATTCACCGGGGGCAGAGATAAAGAAGGCATAGTGGAATTCGCTATGAAAAACGTGAACAAATAGTTGCATTTTTGTTTGTTAAGCGTTATACTTTTGTCGAAAGTAAGATAGTTTTAACTTAAGATAATTAAAATAATTGCTTTTCAGTAGCGCAGGCTACCGATAGGAGATAAAAATGAGGGTATATCTTGATAATGCCGCAACCACGTCGGTCGACGAACGGGTACTTGAATGTATGTTGCCTTATATGACGGAAACGTACGGCAACGCTTCGAGTCTGCATTGTTTCGGAAGAGACGCGGCGGCGGCGGTGGACGAGGCGAGGGCGAAAATCGCGTCGATTTTCAACGCCAAACCGCAGGAAATATATATTACGAGCGGCGGAACGGAGAGCGACAACTGGGCGTTGCGCGGAGTCGCTCACGCCAACGCGAAAACGGGCAAGCATATTATCACCACGGCGGTGGAGCATCCCGCCGTTATGCAGACCTGCAAGCAACTGGAAAGGGAAGGGTTCGAAATCACCTATCTGCCCACGGGTTCGGACGGCAGAATAAGCGTGTCCGACCTCGAAAAAGCGGTGCGCGACGATACCGTGCTCGTTTCCGTTATGTTTGCGAACAACGAAACGGGAGCGATTCAGCCGATTAAAGAAATCGGCGCTTTCTGTAAAGAAAACGGCATAATTTTCCATACGGACGCGGTGCAGGCGGTAAGCAGCGTCAAAATCGACGTGGACGAATACGGAATCGATCTGCTCAGTCTTTCGGCGCATAAGTTTCACGGACCCAAAGGAATAGGTTTGTTGTATATCCGTAGCGGTGTAAAAATCGACAGACTGCTTTTCGGAGGACATCAGGAGAGAACTTACCGCGCGGGTACGACGAACACGCCGGGAATCGTCGGTATGGCGAAAGCGTTGGAACTTGCCGTTGCCGAAATGGAGGAAAACAACGCGAAAATCAAGCGCATACGCGACAGGTTCGTAGAGCGCGTGCTGAAAGAAATTCCCGATTGTAAACTCAACGGCGGAACGGAACACAGGCTTGTAAGCAACGCTAATTTCAGTTTCGATTATATCGAAGGCGAATCCATTCTTATGACGATGGATTTGCACGGAGTGGCGGTAAGCAGCGGTTCTGCGTGCAGTTCGGGCAGCCTCGAACCGTCGTACGTTATCCTTGCGACGGGTGCGAGCATAGAGGAAGCGCACAGTTCGATAAGGTTCAGTTTCGGGAAAGACAATACCATGGAAGAAGCGGATTACGCGGCGGACGTGTTGCGCGACGAGGTTGCAAAACTGCGCAGTTGGTCGCCGTTATTCAAAGAAATAAAAGGAGAAAGCCAAAATGTATAGCAAAAAGGTTTTAGATACGTTTGCAAATCCGAAAAACGTAGGAGAAATAGAAAACGCCGACGGAGTAGGCACCGTAGGCAACGCCAAGTGCGGAGACATAATGCAGGTATTCCTGAAAATAGAAAACGACGTGATCGTGGACGCCAAGTTCAAAACGTTCGGATGCACCGCGGCGATAGCGAGCAGCAGTATGGCGACGGAAATGATTAAAGGTAAAACGCTCGACGAAGCGTTGAAACTGAAAAACGCCGACGTAGTGGAAGCGCTCGAAGGATTGCCGCCGCAGAAAATCCATTGTTCGGTACTTGCCGAAGAGGCGATTGCGGAAGCGATAAAGGATTATCGTTCAAAGCAGGCAAAATAGCGTTTTATAAGGAAAAAGTCATGAAAAAACCGTCCTTTAAGGGCGGTTTTTTGATTTTTTACGGTACGATAAGTTTTTTTATGCACAAAAACTGCTCCTTGCAACAGGGAGCAGTTCGTATTATAATTCGTATGCAAAAAAACTAAGCGTCTTTTTTCTCCGTTCTGAGACAACGGGTGCAAACGTACTGATAACTTACTCTGCCTTCGGCGTCCACTCTTTTTACTTTGTGAACGTTGGCTTTCCAACTCCTTCTGGTTTTTATATTACTGTGGCTTACTTTGTTGCCGCTTATCTGCGCCTTGCCGCAAACACTGCAAATTCTGCTCATTGGTGACCTCCTAATTGAATAAACGCAATTCATTATACAACGCTTTCGGTCGTTTGGCAAATGTTTTTTACATTTTTTCCAAAATACTTGCAAAATCCCGTCCGATATATTATTATATAAATAGTAAAAGCGTCCGTAAAGTGACGCGGGGGAGTGTAAATGGCGTTACAGACCAGCAATATTTACGGCAATATCGTAGTCTCGGACGAGGCTGTTGCTTTGGTTGTAAAAAAAGTTGCCGTCGAATGTTACGGCGTCGCCGAACTCGTCAGCAGGAGACTCAGCGACAGCGTACTTATGCTCTTCAACAAAGAACCTGTTTCCAAAGGAATCAAACTCGTTACTTTGGACAACAGAATTTTTATCGATATTTACTGCCTGATAGCAGACGGAGTCAACGTCGAAGCCGTTGTGGCAAGCCTTAAATCGTCGGTTATTTATCACGTGGAGCACTTTACCGGAATGAGAGTAAAATCGGTGGAAGTGCACGTCGTCGGTATGAGGCTTTAGACGTTGTATATGGAGAGGAATATAAAAAATGATTACGGTTTTGGCAGCGAATCAGTTGCTTGATATATTTAAGGGAGCGAAGCAGAATTTATTGCTTAATAAATCCTACGTAGACGAACTTAACGTTTTCCCCGTACCCGACGGAGATACGGGAACGAATATGGGACTTACGATTACCTCTACGGTAAACGAGGCGGCGGAAAAGGAAAACGACGACGCGGCGACGATAATCTCCGCAATGGCGAAGGGCGCGTTGAAAGGCGCGAGAGGAAACAGCGGAGTAATACTCAGTCAGATTATAAAAGGAATGAGCGAAGTAATCGCCGAGGCGAAGAGCCTTAATACGAAAGCGTTTGCGAAAGCCTTGCAGGCGGGAGCGAACAAAGCGTACGAAGCGGTTACTCATCCGAAAGAAGGAACTATTCTTACGGTTATCCGCATAGTAGGGAATTACGCGGTGAAAATATCGTCGAGAACGGCGGATTATATCGAGTTTTTCGAAAAAATCATAGGAAAAGGAAATCAGACGTTAGCGGAAACGCCAAAAATGCTTCCCGTGCTTGCGAAAGCCGGCGTGGTTGACAGCGGCGGACAGGGGCTGATGTTCATTCTCGAAGGAATGTACAATATCCTTGCCGGCGTTCCGATGAAAGAAATCGCGGCGGAACAGACGAAGACGCAGAGTTTTGACGAAGACGTGCACGACCTTGAAAATATTCAATTTGCGTATTGCACGGAATTTTTCATAATAAATCTTAAAAAACAGACGACGCTTGCCGATATCGACAAATTCCGCGATAAACTTATGAAAATAGGCGATTGCGTTCTCGTTATCGGGGATCTCGAGATGGTCAAAGTCCACGTTCATACCAACGCGCCGGATAAAGCGCTCGGATACGCTCTTCAACTCGGAGAACTGAATTTACCGAAAATCGAGAATATGCTCGAACAGAACCGCGCTTTGCAGGCGAAAAAAGCGCGCGAACACAAAAAAGTCGGTCTGCTTGCGATAAGTTGCGGAGAAGGGTTCCGTAAACTGTTCGAGGAAGCCAACGCCGACGACGTACTCGAAGGCGGACAGACGATGAATCCGAGCGTCGAGGATATCGTGGAAAAAGTTAAAGGTATCAACGCGGATAACGTGTTCGTTCTTCCCAACAATAAAAACATAATTCTTGCCTGCGAGCAGGCTGTAAAAGAACTCGACGGATGCAATCTCATAATCATTCCCACAACGAATATGTCGCAGGGATTTTCCGCGGCGATAGCGTATATGTCGGACGCCGAACCCGAATGCATCGAAGAAGCGATGAAGAGCGCGGCGCAGAGCGTAAGTTGCATACAGATAACGCATTCGGTAAGGGATACCGAAATCGACGGATTCACGCTCAAGACGGGAGATATAATCGCGCTCGAAGATAAAGTAATAGCCAAAGGCGACGACGTCAACGAAGTCGCGCTCGAAGCCCTTGCGGACAAAGACAAAGATTCGGTGTGCGTGATAACCGTGTTCTACGGAGACGGAGTAAGCGAGGGAAAAGCGGAAGAACTGCGCGACAAGATAGCGGACGAGTTCCCCGACAGCGACGTCGTGCTGTATAACGGAGGACAGCCGCATTACAGTTATTTTATCAGTCTGGAGTAAGCCGAAAAGAGGAATGCTGTCCGATATCAAGGGAATAGGTCCCGTAACCGAAAAAAGGCTCAACGAACTCGGGATATACGATTGCGAAACGCTCGTTTCGCATATTCCGACGGGCTATATGGATATGTCGGTAATCGCCCTGCCGCAGGAAAGCGCGGAGGGTGATTTTTGTTTATTTGAAGCAAAAATCACAAAAATATCCAAACCGTTCAAAAAGGGAAAACTTGAAATTCTGAAAGCGTACGCGGAGTGCGAAAATTGCAAAATCTGCCTTGTTTGGTTTAATAGGAACTATACGTTAAAAATTCTTAAAACGGACGCTTTTTACAGAATTTACGGTAAACTCAAAACAGAGAAAAACTTAATGACTTTTTATAATCCCGTTTTTGAGGAATGCGGCGAAAAAGTCGAACTCGTCGGAATAAAGCCGATATACAGGACGAAAGGTCTGATTCCCCAAAAGGCGTACAGAGGATTCGTGTCCGAGGCTATGGAAAAGTGCGCTTTTGAAAGTCTGTTGACGGAACGCGACGAGAGAAAACACGGGCTTATGTCGCTCGGACAGGCGTACAGAACGCTGCATTTTCCCGAAAATATGGACTTTTACGAGGCAAAACAACGCGTAATCCTCGAAAAAATAACGAGGAGAATATGCGCGTTCAGAATAGCGCAGAGCAAAGAAGCGCGCGCAAAACGACGTAAATATTCCGAAAAAGTCGATTTAAAGCCTTTCTTCGACGCAATGCCTTTTCCCCTTAATCAATCGCAGTCCGACGCTCTCGAAAAGATAAAATCGGCGTTTTTATCCGATAAAAAAATGAACTGCGTATTGTGCGGAGACGTCGGGAGCGGGAAGACGGCGGTCGCCGCCGCCGCCGTGTATTTCGTGGTAAAAAACGGCTACCGCGCGGCGATTATGGCGCCTACCGAGATACTCGCAAGTCAGCATTATAATTTCCTTAAACCGATTTTTTCCAAACTCGGAATCAGCGTATGTTTTTTAAGCGGAAGCGTAAAAAATGCGGAAAAACGAGAATTGGTTTTTCAGATAAAAAACGGATTTTTCGACGTGGTGATAGGAACTCATTCTTTGTTATACGTCGAAGGAGAGATACCCGACCTCAGTTTTGTCGTGGAAGACGAGCAACACAGATTCGGAGTCGCGCAGAGAACGGGGTTGATCTGCAAAGGCGTAGGGGTGGACGTGCTGACGCTGAGCGCGACGCCCATACCGCGTTCGATGATGCTCGTCGCGTACGGCGAGGTCGAATACGTCACTATTTCGAGAAGGTTCGAGTCAACGGTGAAAACCGCGGTCGTGCCGCCCGAAAAACGCGACGGGATGTGGAAATATATTGCTGCCGAATGCGAAAAGGGAACGCAGGCGTATATCGTCGCGCCGAAAATAGTGGACGCCGAAGGGGCGGAAACGGAATCCGTGGAAGGACTCGCCGAGGAGTTGAAAAAGTATTTTCCGCAGGGAAAGACGGCGGTTCTGCACGGAAAAATGAAAGCGTGCGACAAGCAGGCGGCGCTGGACTCTTTTGCGGCGAACGCCGTTTCCGCGCTCGTTTCCACGACCGTCGTAGAAGTGGGAATAGACGTGCCTAACGCGTCGATAATCGCGATAATGGACGCGGACCGGTTCGGACTTGCCGCCTTGCATCAGTTGCGCGGACGAGTGGGAAGAAACGGACAGCCGGCTTATTGTTTTCTTTATACAGCCAAAACGCCGACCGAGGGACTGAGGGCTATGTGCGAGTGCTCGGACGGGTTCGCTCTTGCGGAAAAAGATTTCGAAACGCGCGGAGGTGGAGACATTTTCGGACTCGAGCAATCGGGCGGCGGAACGATAGAGGGACTGACGCCGTCGAACCTGAAAAAAGCCAAAGAACTCGCGCTCTCCGTCGATTATGCGAAAGCGGAAACCATGCTCGAAGAAGAAATAAATCTGTTCTGCCTGCGCGACGTGAGCCTTACTTAACGGAAAAAACCTTTCTGAAGGCGGTTTATTCGGAAATCAGGCGGATTATTTTTGCTTAAACGTATTGATTTTTG
>JBJETX010000003.1:0-7968 GCA_051883535.1 Christensenellales bacterium
ATCTGTCAATCCTTATGGAAAATATGAGGAGAGAAGGTTACGAATTTCAGGTAAGCACTCCGCAGGTTATAAATAAGGTAATAGACGGCGTTCTGTGCGAACCTATGGAAAAACTCGTAATCGACGTTCCCGATTCCTGCATAGGTCCCGTAATGGAAGATATGGGAAGAAGACAGGGGGAACTCGTCACGATGACCCCTATGGGTACGAGAACCAAACTCGAATTCAGGATTCCCGCAAGAGGACTTTTGGGGTATCGTAACGATTTTATGACGGAAACGAGAGGCGAAGGAATAATGAATAATATTTTCATAGGTTACGAACCTCTTAAAGGCAGCGTACCGAAGCGTCCTTACGGCGCGCTCGTCGCGTGGGAAACGGGAGAAGCGGTTACTTACGGACTTTTCAACGCGCAGGGCAGAGGGCAACTGTTTATCGGACCGGGAACGCCAGTATACGCGGGAATGGTCGTCGGATATTCGCCCAAGCAGGACGATATACCCGTAAACGTCTGCAAGAAGAAGCACGTTACCAATATGCGCGCGGCGGGAAGCGACGAAGCGCTTACGTTGGAAACGCCGAGGAGATTCAGTCTCGAAGAGTGCATAGAGTTTTTGTCCACCGACGAGATGCTCGAAGTCACGCCGAAGAGCCTGAGAATAAGGAAAACCATACTCGACCATTCGGAGCGTATGAGAAAATTATCCCGCGAGAAAAACGCAAACCAATAAGGAAGGAAAGGAGAACAAAATGGCAAACGAAAAAGGCTTGAAATTACTCTCGAAACTGGATTTCTATCCCGAGTACCGCGAGGACGGCGGCAAAACTCCCGTGGTGGAAACGGGGAGATTCAAATATTTCCGCGAAGTTTCGAAGCGCAGGAACGCACCGCTTCTTACGGCAAACCTGATGTTTCTTATCACTCTGATACCCCTTCTCGCGCTGTTTATTCTGCTTGAAGTGTTCGGAGGGACGGAAGCGATTGCGTATAAACTTTCGGGAGTGGAGGAATCGCCTTATCTGCTCGCCGGGATAGGATTCGGAGCGTCCGACGCGACTATGACCGCTCTCGACGTACAGATGAAAATTCTCGACGTGTACTATATAATTTTCGCAGTCGTCGGCGCGGTTGCGTTTATTATGAGTATCGGTTTCGGAGGAATGACGCATTTGTCGATGAAGTTTATTATCGGAGATTCGTTCATATCTAAAAAAGACAACTACGGAAACGACGTTCCGAAAGCGATTAAAGAATATTTTAAGGGTATAAAAAGGACATGGAAAGAGATGTCTCTCGTCGGAATTATATTCCTCGTTTTGTTCGCAGGTATAGCAAATCTGTTCGTTTTGTTCGTGGGAAAATTCTGGCAAAACGCGGCGAACGCGGGATATTGGATAATGATAATTTTAGCGTCTATCTGCGTGATTTTTACGCTTATGTTCCTCGTGCATTTTATTCCCACGATTGCGCTGTACGATATGCCGTTGAAAAGCAAACTGAAAAACTCGGCGATATTTGCGTTGCAGATGTTTCCGCAAAATCTTGCGATTGTGGCGGTTTTCAGCGTGCCTTTTATCCTTATCGCTACGTTGGATATGTTTATCGGGGTAATTATAATAGCGGTGCTTCTGTGCTACGGAAGTAAGTGGTACAGCCTTACGCTGTGCAATTTCGAGCAGTATTTATCGGAAAAAATCGTTACTCCCGTGTACAATGCGAGATACGGAAAAAATCCCGGTAAAGCGAAAAAATCCAAGAAAAAATCAAGATAACTTTTATCGGAATTTATTAAAAATCACGCTCTTTTCGTTGCGCCGGAAACCCCGTTCGGGACGGCGAAGAAAAGAGCGTTTTTCTTTTTTGCGATATTGACGGTCGTCGGCGCGCCCGGCGCGAGTTTCGCTATTGACAAACTTTATTATATTATTATATAATAATAATGAAATTTTCTTTTTTAGGAGGAATCCGATGAGGAAGTCCGTCGTAAGAAGTATTTTCGGGAAAGCAGTAGGCGTTGCGATATGCGTTTGTTTTATGGCGATCGCGCTTATTACAGTTACGCTTTTCGGCGTAGGCGCGGTGGAAGGACGAGAAACCGCTTATGCGGCTACGACGCCGCCGACAGTTTCCGACGTTTCCGTAGTCCCGTATAAAGACGGCGACGTATACGATTTGAGCGGTAACAAAATCGTTATCGATATAACGGACGGGCTGAAATGGCATTCCAATTCTTCCGCAGATTCAAACGATTCTTTCTTCGGCAGATTCGGACTCAGACTTGCAATAAGTTCTTACGAATATGACACGTACAGATATATGTGGAAAGGGGAAGCCAACGGAGAATTGTTTACGGCACCCGGATTAACAAACCCGATCGTCGATCAGGACACGGCTCCCGAAACCGAGTATTACGTTTCAATGATGGACAGCGGCATTTCCGTGTCGTCGATTCTGGTAAGCGGAACCACCTGGTACGGCGACGCGTTGACAAACTATAATATTCTCGAAAACGGAGGCAAGAATGTCGTTGCCGGCAAATACGAGGTCAGTTCGATAACGTTTTCGTATTCACTCTCTTACGTTTATATTAACAAAGGTACCACCGATATAATTAATTGTACTTCGGATGGTGACGGAACGCCGGGAGACGAAATGTTCGAGTATGCCACGACGACTTTAACCGCGTCAAACGTGGTAAAAGACGTATCGGGTCTCGGAATACAGTTGTTCCTTACCGCAGACGTCGCGTTCGGAAGTACGCTGAGTCAGATTGAGACTAATCTCAATATCAATCCCGTTTACGACAGCACTACGCAGTGGTTTGACAATATCGTTCTTTACGACGCAGGCGTGGACAGCGCCGACGCGCTCACGGACGATAAGCATTTTTACTATTCTTTCAACGACGGTTCGAGAAAACCTTTTCAGGCGACGTACGGATTCGCGCCGGCGGTAAACAACGCCACCTTCGGAGCGGAGACGCCGCTTGCGTCGGGGAAAAATCCGATTGCGGACTATCTGCAGTTGGTGTGGTATGCGGATAAGGGCATGCAACAGAAACTCGACGCGTCGGAAACCGTATCCGCGGGAACGTATTACATACATATCGAGGGTTCGATGTCGGACGATGGATTCTATTGCGACGACGCCGAAAGCGGAAAACTCGAATATGCGTTGAGATTCGTTTACAAAGGAAACGATTACATTCAGACGCTTACGGTTGCGCGCGCGACGTTGAAAGTCAGCGTAAAAGACGAACTCGGACTTAAAGCGGAAAAAGACGAGAACGGAAAAATTGCCACGCCGTTCTCTTCGCAGTATACGATGGTGTCTTTATTTGCTTCGCAATCGAATCAGAGTATTCCTACGGGAGAGTATTACGAATACGACGCAACCGCGCAGACGTATACGGCGACGACCGACTCGAAGTTTGATTTGAAAAAGGATTATTACGTCAAGAAAAGCAGCGCGGATTCCGTTTTCGTAAACACCGCAAAAGACGCGCAGGCGGAATCTGCCTGGGCGGAAATAGGAGGTTACGGCAACGACGGCGCTTACGTGGCGGCAAGCACGAGTCCGCTGTTTTTGTTGAGCGGTTCGTATTTCCCGGGATGCGATATCCGCGATTACGATCATATCGTGGCTTATATTTCCATAGGAATAGCGGAAATTGCGAAGAATTACTCGTTCGATTTCGGAGAATACTCGGGAGAGACGTGGAAATCATATTCCGACGCGGACGCAGAGGGTAGCACGCGGATGTTAGCCGAAGGCTTTACGAAATTAGGCGACAGCGTAATGAAGAGTTATGAATATTACGCGGCGTTTTCGTTGACTCCGCCGATCGTCAGCGTAGATCTTTCCGATTTTGCGGCGTCGGTTTCCGGCGCGGCTTACGGTGAAATCTGGACGAGTTCGGATATAGACTTCAGCCTGGTTAAACTTTCGAGCCCCGGACTCACCGAAGTTGACCTTGACGGGAACGGATCGTTGGACGACGGAACTTACGACCTGAAAACGGGTCTGGAAAAATGGAGAATACGCGTAATCGGCAACGCTTCGGACAGGAAAGTCGTAGGAGATTATAATTATATTTTCGTTCTTATGCAGTTGGGGAGAGTCAGCGAAATAGGAAAGAAAGCGGGCGACTACGAGGATGAAAACGGAGTGGTTTACAGTCCGTATAAACAGACGCTTTACGCGGGAGAGTATTACGTCGTTTATTCGCTGTCGTATATGCAACAGGGAAGCGCGGCTGCCGTTGACGTGGCGACGTGCGACAGAGGCAAGAGTACGGTCAGCGTCGACGGTATCGGCGTGGGAACGGTAACTATGAATAAACCTGCCGATTATCGTATCGAAAGCGTGCGTATTTATTTGAATCTCGAGGATTATCGTGCGGATAAGTATTACGACGGAACGAACGAAGTCAAGAAATCGTCCGGTTCGGACGCGGCGGCGTCCGCTACGTTGAAACAAGTGAGCGGAACGGGGCTTTCTTCTTCGCTGTCCCAACTCGGATATACTTCGGTTCTCGATTACGATATCAAAAATAACATACAATATAAGTATTCGATATTTTACAGTTCCGCTATGGCGAACGACGATGATCCTCTCGATATAGGGGGGAGCGTCACCATTACGGCAAGAGGCGGCGTTACGATCGATACTTTCAACAGTATTATGGCGAGTTATGAAATCGAGCCCGGTTTGCGTAAGGACGACGAAGAAAAGACTCTTACGGGATATATTAAACGCAGAACTCTCGAATTGCGCGTACTGAAAGACCCGGACAGAATTACCGATATGTCGGATCCTTCTTACAGCAGAATGGATTATAACAGGAGTTATAATTCGGAAACCTACGTCGCTATCCGCGTCGCAAAATACAGCGACGTGAATTCCGAAGGCGTAACTTTGCTTAATCTGTATAAGGCGGATTCGTCTTTGCCGCAGATTACGACGGGAAAAGAGTATTACGCGGATTATTATCTGTTCTATAATCAGAGTGAATTTACCGAAGAATATTTCTTTTATGCGGAACTGCCCGGTATTTTTACAAACAGGTGCTATATTTTAATGGAAATAGCGGACGATTCAACCGCCGCGGATTACGGATTCCTCAACAACGGAACGAGAAAAGAGTATTTCGGTTGGGACGAGACGGATACCGAAACGAGTTTATTCAATCTGGGAGAATCGGGCGAATACGTCAAAGTTGAAACCTACGGATTTATCGATTGGGAAAACGCGCTTATGGAAGACCCGCTTACGGGCGCGCTCGTAAGTACGAGTTTCGGAATCAATTCCGACGCGGGAATTTACTATCTTTCGGTGGCGTCCGGTCTCGTAATTCTCAATTACAATCTCGTGCTCAGAGCGGGAGTTACCGACGAGACAGTAAACGGCGCAAAAATCGGTATGGAAATAACGAAAATCGTCCTGCAACCCGAAGAAGTCTTCGATTTTCAGGGGGAAAACGCGGACGAAGGCAGAATACTCGTTTACGATAAAACAAATAAAATCGGTCTGATATACACTTCCGATCTCGGGAAGTCGTTCATTCTGATTACGAGACACGACGAATATAACAAGATACGGGAAGACGCCGAATTTTTGCAACCGGACGGAAGTTCCAACTTTATGAGTCTGATAACGGTAATCGGTTTTTCCGTCGGAGGAGAAACGGAAAGTCCGGACGACGACAGGATATACGACGTAAGCGAATTTACGAGCGATATTCTGAATATGAAACTTGCGGGAGATTATATCATTGAGGTAAGCACCCCCGAGACCAAAAACTATAAAAAAGTGACGACCGTTTTCGAAATACGCGTTTACTGCGCGCAGGTAACGGTTTATGCGACTGCCGCGATTCGTACCTATATGGCGGAATACGACCCGGCAAAAGAAGTGAAGGCAGATACTTCCGCCGCGGGTAAGAAGTTGCTCACTTCCGAACAACTCGAACAGTACGTTGCGTATATGGACGTCAACTCTTACGAGTTGTACGCGACGGACGACGGCGGATATACGAGAACGTACGTTTACTATAAAAACGACGATCCGAGCGTCAAACTGTACGATACCGAACTTATAAGACTGTATTACGTAGGTTTCGCGGACGGCGACGTCTTTTCGAGGGATACGGACAGAGAGGCGGTTGTAACGGTCGATACTTCCTGTTTCCTTGTCGGCGGCGAGTACGTCGATCAGGCGGGAAGAAAAACGGGCGCTATACACATAAGCGGCGCATATAAACAGAATTATTCGTTCAACTACGTGTCCGCCGATTTATACGTCAAAAAACAGACGCTTTTGCTTGAAATGGACGGAAATCAGAATACGTCTTACACGGGCGAGAACCTGTTGCCCGATTCAAGCGTGGTAACCGAAGACGGAAGCGCGGCTCCCGCCGAACTTACGCAGTTCGTTGCGGCGTACTATGCGTTGGGTTCTGACGGAAAATATCGTATTTACGTACGCGATTACGAACAGTCCGGCGTGGTGATAAAAGAAGCCGTTATTTCTTCGGGTCCCGCGTTGAGTCAGACGAAGGACTACTATTACTACTTCGTTGAGTATACCGACGAGAACGGCGATCCGGTTACGGTCAAGGAATCGGGAAAAAACGTTTACGCCGTGATTGCGGGAACGCAGTATAAATTATACGCGAGCGGTTCGACCACGTATTATTATTTTACCGACAACGACCGCGAAAAAGGCAAAAACGTTATTACCGCCAAAGAAATAATCGTTTATTACGACGGTGTTAATCATTACTATTACGCGGATAACGATTCTTCGACTTCCCCGATAAATCTGTCGAGGAATATCGAACCGAATTTTGCTAACTCCGATGGCGGCGAGAAAGTATCTTATCTCGACACGGTTGACGGCAAAAATATTTATATCGGCATAAACGAGCATAGCGACGCCGCTACGCTTAACAGAAACGTAAAGAACGTTTTCTACGATACTTTCGGTAATCAGGGAGGATATCTGCTTAAAGTTTACGCGTCCCCGTCGGAATCCGCCGGAGGAAGCGCGACCAACTATGCGAGAACGAAGACCCGCGTGATAATATTCACCGTAGAAGTGCTGGACATCGATCTTGCGGAGCACGGACGGGAAGAATACGACGGTACGGTTATCAATCCCGTGTGGGATTATAAGTTCACCGATACCGAGTATATCCTGAGGGAATTCAGCGAGTATTACGAAGGGACTACGCTGAAAGGCGAAACCGTAAGCCTTGGCGGTTCCTGGGCGGAAACGGAAATCGCATACAGCGGAGGCGCACCGATGTTCGCGTATATGGTTCCCGAAAAAACCGACTTTACGTCGTCTAAAATTCAGATGTTTGCCGAATACGAGAAAGGGGATCCCAACGATTTCCGTAAAGCGGCGGACGGAGACGTTGTTAAAAACGCGGGGTTATACGTTATACTTATAAAAGTCACGCTGAAAGATTCCGTGGCGGCAGAGGGCGAAGACCCCGTCAATATGCGAAACAATCTGCGATTCAAAGAACGTACGTCGCAGGCGGATTTCGAAGGAAACAGATATACGCCTACGGAGCAATACGAAGCGTATTTCGTGCTTTACCTCGCAATCGACAGGTCAAACGATATAATTTTGTCGGTAAACGCAAGCGATAACGTCAGAGGAACGGGAGAGACGGGAGAAGGATATTCGGGAACTTACGCCAAGACGTACGACGCGGAAGCCCTTTCGTTCGGTGAAAATCTTCAGGTTCTGAGCAGAGAATCGAGCAACGGCGAAATTCTGAACGTAAGAGCGTATATGTCTACGACGGCGGATTATAAGGGAGATAATTCTTTCATTTACTTCCGTAGCGAGAACGGCGAAATAGTCGATAAATGGACGGAGAATAAATTTATAAATCTGACGCACGTAAACGAGTTTTATATTACGTTTGTCGTAAACTACAACGATATCAGCGA
>JBJETX010000004.1:0-1837 GCA_051883535.1 Christensenellales bacterium
GAAACTTTTATCATAGTCCGGATGCGTCATGATTTTGTCGATATACTCCCACATTCCCATATCCGTTATGCTTATAAATTTGCGTGTTTTTCTGTCTGTGTTTCTCTCTCCCCGAATGGTTATCACCTCCCCAAGAAGAAGCGGGTATCCCGCTTGCTTCAACCGTCAAAAATGCCGTTCGTTGCATTTTTCTTATCCTGCTTGATGTTTTTGAGGCAGAATGCATCAAGATTTTATTCGTGGTCACGCTTTCTCGGCTTCGGTATTTTCGCCCTGACCGCCGAGAATACTATTCAAAAGTTCGCTCGCAACCACCGTTTCGATAACCGATTTCAACACCGTATCGGGTTCGCTCTGCCCGTCCTCGTTCCTCTTTCTTTCCGCGATTTTCTGTCCGCCGAGCCTGCCCTTTTCGCGATAGAATGTTTCGTCGTCGATCATCTGCTTGGTAAGCGTGAACGCCGTTTTCACAGCCCTGTCTTTGCCGCCGTAAGTCTTGCCCTCGAACGCATAGTCCGAAATCGCTCGCACATACTGCCCCGCCTGTCTGTCATCGAGATGTTTGATGACCTTTGCATAGTTTTCGTTGAATTTGAAAAATTTGTTTCTCATTGTTTTTACTCCCTGTTTTTTTATTTGTTTTTATCTTTTTGAATTGATACCGATTTTGCCTTTCGTAAAACCGCTATTCTCCTGCGCCGCGGCAATCGAGCCGCGCATTTCCCGTATGGTTTTCATACTCTCGCTCGCAAGTTTCATATAGTAGGCGTTCGGTTTATCGTCGCGGTATTGCCCAGACGATTTGAAGATACGGAGCAGTTGCTCCTCGTCGTTTCCGCAGAACATCGCAAGCCGAAGCATCAGCCCGGACTCGCTTCGCTCGATATTTTTCATCACATTCTTGCCGCCGTATAAGTCCGCGAATTTACTGTCTTTCGCGTAATATCCTTCCGCCCTTGCAAGCGTTTCCCTGTCGCTCATTCGGGTAAGACTTTCGCTCCCGCGCCCTTCCATACTCACGGGCAAGGCTTTCGCCGCGACTTCCGCCGCTACAAGTTCGGACGGCTTTATGTATTCCGTAGACTTCTCTTGTTCTACCTTGCCCGCTTTCCCTTTTTCTTTGAGTTCGTCGATACTCACCTCTTCAAAGGTCTTGTCTTTCCAAAGGTCGAGTTCTTTAACTTTATCTATTTCTTTTTCAAGGGCTTCTCGGTCGGCAAAAGCATAATTGATGAGCGGTTTTACCTCGCCCTCTTCGTCGCAGATACAGCATTTATACACCTGCTCGGAATACGCGTTCGTTTCTTCCACGATCGCGTAATACTGCACATCGTTCGTTCTCCGATACGCTCTTTCTTTTTCCGAAACGTATTTCGCGATTTTGTCCGCGTCGGTAATCGCCGTAAACAATGCGTTCGGGTTCTCCTTGATTTCCTCTTTCCACGCCTGCAAATACGCCGCGTTGTTCTGAAGTCTGCCTTCGCTTGCTTCGATGCCGATGTCCTGTTCCATAAAGATTGACGCGATCTCGGCGCGGAGTTCTTCCGTTGCGTATTTCTCGCTCCCGAATCCGCCCGACAAATCTCTGTTCAGCCTTGTTTCGTGTCCCGTCGAATGCCCGATTTCGTGCAGAGCCGTCGAATAGAACTCTTGCATACTCTTGAAATCTTCCCTGACGGGCAAATGCACTTCGTCCGTACTCGCGCGGTAATATGCCTGACTGCCGCCGTATACGATTTTCGATTCGTTCCGATCCCAATACGAAAGAATCGCCTCGGCTCGCTCGTTTCGGTCGTTCTCGTTGATTAGCGGCTTTTCCTTTGCAGGAACGCCATCC
>JBJETX010000005.1:0-7949 GCA_051883535.1 Christensenellales bacterium
AGTTCTTCCGTGCTTTCGGCAAATCCGAATCTGCGCGTTACCACCGTCGTCTGTTCCGCGGGGAGCAGCATAACGTCCGCGGTTCCCACAAACTTGACGGCAAGTCTGCCCGCCGTGATAAATCCGCCGTTTTCGCCCGCTCTTTCTATCTGGGTGTTCCACCATTTGCTTCCGAAGAACGCTTTTTCCGTCGCTTCGGTAAGGTTGCTTCCGTCTTCGAATACGATTTCTTCCACTTCCGCACCGATAAACACGCCGTCCGCGATATATTCGGTCGCCGCAGGCACGGTTACGTATTTAAGCGCGCTTCCGAACGTCGTTCCGCTTACGAACGACGAATTAGTCAACAAATCGTTTTTCGTTCCGTTACCCGTGAGAATCGCTTTAACGTGGGCGGGTATAAAGAATTCTTCGGGAATGCAGTTTCTGAACGCTCCCGCGTACAACACGATTATTTCGTCAGAGCCGTTCTCCCCGTCGTCGTAAACGTCGGGAATGCTCATTCTGCTCGGGTTGCTGCCCGAATATCCGACAATCGCGTATCCGAGTTCGCCTATTCCGTCGAATTCATCGCCGTATACGACCGCGTCGTGCGCGTCTTTTACCGTCAGAATAAGTCTGAACGCGTCGCCTTTAGCCGCTTCGACCACGAGAGGCAGCGACTCTATTCTCGTATGAACGCCGCCGTTGAGCGAATAGTACCATTCCGCGCGTTCGCCCGAATCGAGGCTTACCGAAGGCGTCGCTCCGAGGTAATAAACGTATTTAACGTCCGTGGACGAAGAAACGGAACCCTGTTTCTCGTCGTAATACTTCGCGTAAAGCGTTCCCGACGAAGGAATTACTACGGGGAAGTTTACGGCGTTGGTTTCGTCCTCGTCGGAGAACCAGCCCGCAAAAGTGTATCCCGAGAACACGGGCGCGACGACGTCCTGTTCTCTGAGGAATACTTTCGTCGTAATATCCGTCATAGTAAAGTTAATCGACATATCTCTCGTCGCTTCGGTAAGCGCGAAGGCAATACTCGGATAAAAATTCTGATAAGTTCTTCCGTTCAGGAATTCGGTTTCCGCCGGATCTATCGCCTGACTGATAAAGAACGTTGCGGCAGCGGGGAAAGCCGACGCTCCCACGCTCGCGTCCGCGTCGTACAAACCGCCGTTATCGTAACTGAGTTCGACGACGACTCCGCCGCAACCGTCAAACGCGTAAGCGTCCACCGATCTGACCGTCGCTCCGAACTGAACGTATTTCAGCGCCGAACAGTTGCTGAACGCTTCCTGTCCTACCGAAGTAAGCGTGCTTGCCGTAAGAATAGCGTACCCGAGACCGCTTCCGCGGAACGCGCCCTGCGGAATTTCCGAGCCTATCATCTTCGTGAAATCGAATTCCGCCAGACGGGAACAACCGTCGAACGCGTAAGACGCTCCGCCTTTCTTTCCGAATTCGTTTATTTTTTCAAGAGTTACTTCCGTAAGCGCGCCGCAACCGGAGAACGTATACGCAGGCAACGAATAATAAGTTATACCGCCTATACGATTGGTATTGACTTCGCCGAAAATACTCGCTTTCGTAAGCGAAGAACATCCTTTGAATACGTTTTCGTACATAACCGCCGCCGTTCCCGTAAAGTTAAGCGCGATTTCCGTAAGGTTCGTGCAGTTTTCAAACGCACTCTCTCCTACCGAAGTAAGTTCCGCCGCTCCGAATTTTTCGAGGTCGGAACCCTTAAACGCTTCTTCCCCGATGATCTTGACCGAAGAAGGAAGGGTGATTTGCGTAAGGTTGCTGTCGGCAAAGAATCCCGCGGGAATTCCTTCCGCAAAGTATTCTGCCGCTTCTTCCGCGGTTACTACGGTGAGCGCTTTTCCCGCGACGATCGCGTCGTTATTGTATCCAACCAACGCTCCGCCGATTCTGATAACGTTATGACGAACGTACCAGCCGTTGTTCGCAAAATCCGCAAGGGCGGGTTCATAATCCTTGTCCCAGCCTTTTACGGTGAATTCTCTGAGCGCGTCGTCTCCCGCGAGAACGGAAGCGTCCCAGCCTTTAAGCGTGGCGAGCACCGTCAGTTCCGTGAGGTTTTCAAACCCTGCGAACGCGCCGTTCGCCACAGTCGTTACTTTATATCCTCCGAGAGTAGCGGGGACGGTAATCGTTTCCGCTCTTCTGTATCCGCTTACCACGACCGCTTCGGTCACGGCGTTTGCTCCCTCTCCCGAAGTAACGAGTTTATAAATTATACCGCTTGCCTGATCGTACCCGAACGCCGCTTCGCTCGCGTCGGTAACGACGGTCGCGCCGACGAACGCCGTCGCGGCGGCTTCCGTAGCGGTTTCCTTAACCGCTACGGCATATACCGTATTAACGCTGTTTTCAAAACCGATATTGTCCACTCCGGTAAAGTCGAGCACCGCTATCGAAGCGTAAGCAAAAGCGTTCGCGTCCACGATAAGCGTCGCTCCCTCGGGCAGGCTCGCGCTGTAACTTCCCGTCTTGTCGTTGGGATAATAAAGCACGCGATATTCGTTTTCGCCCGTAACCGCGTAAAGAACGTCGTTATCGGAATAAAGCGACGCGCTCCCTTCCGATACTTCTATGGAAACGAGTTTCGTCATCGCCGCGAATACCGCCGCGTCGGGTTCGACGGAGGACACCTTCGCCCCGAAGACGACTTTCTTTATATTTACGCAACCGGTGAGCGCGTTGATATAGAACGCGTTGCCTTCGGTCGCTTCCGTTCCTACGGACAAAGTTTCGAGCGCGGAATTGTCGTTAAACGCGTATTCGCCGACGACTTTCGCCTTGGGAAGATCTATTGCCGCAAGATTGGTTCCGCTGAACGCGTACGCCCCTACGGTCTCCGCTCCCGCAAGGGAGGTAATCGAAGAAAGTTGCGTGTCGGCAAACGCGTGCTTGCCTATCGCCGTCACGGTTTCCGGCATGGTTACGGACTTAATTCCCTCCGCACCGTTAAACGCGTAATCGGGCACCGCTGCGAGTTTAACGCCGAGGTTGACGGTCGTTCCCGTCGCCGTAAATCCGTTAAACGCATACTCGCCCATCGTTTCGAGCGCGGCGAATTCTATCTTTTCTCCGCTGAACGTCGCGCCTGCGAAAGCGCATGAACCGATTGTCGTAAGTCCGGGAAGGACGATATTGCCGTAGATATTGGCGTCCACGAACGCCGAGCCTTCAATCGTAACGAGATTAGCCGAAAGACGGGTTACGTTTCTTCCGCTGAGCGCGCTCGCGCCTATGCCGATAACGGGAAGGTCGTTATGATTGTCGGGAATAAACACGTTGTCGCCGTTGTATTCCGCGTTGAGACCGATTACTTTATAGCCGATTACGGTTTCTCCGTCTCTGACTTCTTCCCAGTCGATACCTACCGTCGCCGCGGAAACGGAAATTACGAATTCCGTGCCGGACGCCGCGATTATTTTCGCGCCGCCGGGGTTGACCGAAGAGCCGACGTACGAAACGGAAGTTATTCCGTACAGGTGAGCGTTGTTCAACGCCTGTTCTCTTATTCTGCTGCCGTTATCCCTTACGTTTCTAACGACGTCGGGGTTGGATACCGATTGTCCCGAGAGAAGTTTGAGATAATCGGCTTTATTGTCTGCTATATTGGTAAGGAGGTTGTCGATATAACGATAAGTAACCGCGTCGCCGAGAGCGAACTCGTCGTTTACGGTAAGGGTAAGGCGATAATTCGTCGAATCGTCGCCGGGGAATTTGTCGTCCTTGAAATCGAACACGAATCCGACCTGCACCGTGAGAGGAGAATAAACGGGCGTAACCTCCACGCTGAGACCGAGTTCTTTCGTAACCGTCCAGAAATTATCGAGTACGGAAATTTCTTCGGAACCGTTCGCGCCGCTGACTTTCCAGGCGCTGAGGACGTAACCGTTCACGGTCGCCGCGCTGCTCGGGAAAGTAAGTTTCGAGCCTATCTTCATAGGAGAATCGTAAGGCACTTCGGTTTTCTTATCCGCGTCTTTATAAACTTTTATCTGAATGCTCGCGTCTTTTATTATGTAAATAAAATCGACCATTCCGCTCTGCTTGATAACGGTGCCTTGCGACGGACGGGAAACTATTTCGTACCCCGCTCCGACGAGGAAGTTCTCCATCTTTTTGGCTTGCGCGCTTACGTCCGTTCCGTAAACCACGTTCGTCGCGTATTCTTTAACGTAAGTGTACGCCGTGGGATTGGATTCGTACGCGTATGCGAACATAACGCCGCACTTCTTATAGTCGGGCACCATTTTAACGGTAACGTCGGAGTTTACGGTGAAGGGGAAACTTTCGCTCCATCCGAAACTTTCGAGTTCGGGATATTGGGAAAGGTTTACGGCAGGCACGTCGGACGACGTCACTTTGGTTCCCGCCTCGACCGTACCGCTCTTGAGTTCGTTACCCTTGTAATCCATGTACCGTACGATGTGGCTCGATTTCGAAACCGTGTACTGCGCGAAAACGTTTATCGAACCCGTCACGTTGGAAAGGTCCACCGCGTTGCCCTGAGCGTCGAACCAGCCGACGAATCTCTGTCCTTCGACTTCGGGCGCGGTCAACGCTTCGACGGAACCTCCGACGAGAGAATACTTTTTACCGATTTCCTGTCCGCCGATTCCGTTGAACGTAACGCAGGCTATCTGCGCGCCGTCTTCCACGAGAGTAATCGTAAGCACCGTCGTCTTTCCCTTGTAGGCGATAGTCAGATTTTTCTCGCCCGGCTCTTTGAGAGAGTTTGCCGCTTCGGTCGTCAGCATCGTTTTCGTCGCGCTGATTTCGTTGACGGTGGTCGAGTCTTCGTAAGTGACTTCCAGAAGTATCGACGATATATCGAACTCGCCGACGACGTAATAGCCTTTTACGGAACTTTCCTTGACGGAAATCCCTGCCACTACGCCTTCGTCGCCGTTACACGCCGATAACGCCATTACGGAGAAGACGATTATCAGAGCCAGCGCAATAAAACCGACCGCTCCGAATCTTCCTGAACCCGTTTTTTTCATTGTTGCGAAACCTCCATTTTACGCATTTCGTTTGCTCGCGGCAATCTTCCGATCTCCGCAACCGCCTTGTATGCGTGCGCGCGTTGAATGCGACTCGCGCCCATACTACAAAACAGTTATATATAATATAACATAAGCGCGCGTTTATTGCAAGGGGTATTTCCTAAATTCGTTGCGCTCTCCGCTGCGGAAAATCAAAGCGGAATAAAAAAAGCCCCGAACTATGTTCGGGACGGCAAAGCGTTTCTATACGCTTTTTACTCTTCTTCCTCCAAAGACAGTTTCTTCTTTTTCGGCAAAGCGCGGGATTTTTTCTTGAATTTGAACGCGTCCGGTCTCATCTTTTTTCTGAGATATCCGACGATTTCTTCGCATACCTGCGGCTCGCAATTTTTCGCAAGTATATAGTAAAACACGGAAACCTGCGCGTAAATATAAATCCGTTTTTTCTTGACGGATATTTTTTCTATCCTGTCGTACGGGTGCGTTTCTATGAAAACAGGGTTCCCTTTTACGTCTAAATTGGTAACCAAAAGCGCGTCTTCGTTGAATTCGAGTTTCTGCCGTACGATACCCTTTTTCTCCATATCGACTTTATATCCGCCGACGGAAGTGACGAGAAAAAGCACGAAAGCGATGAGAATCAGCCCGATACATACCGCGAATAAAATCAGTATAAAAAGTGGCGCCATCGCAAAAAACAGCGCGAGTCCGATTGCGAGTAAAACCGTCAGAAGTATGATTTCGCGCAAACCGAAAAATCTGCGCATATAATACATACTGCACTTAAAATACTCTTTCGGGTCAGCGTCGATATAAATCGTCGGTCCGACTTCTTCGGTAAAACGTTCGTCTTTATCCATAACTTCAATTATACCCTGATAATGCGATTTGTCAAGTTATTCCAGTTCCACCGCTCCGGTATAGAGCGCGTAGTACGCTCCTTTTTCCGCAATGAGTTCGTCGTGGCTCCCTCGTTCTATTACGCGTCCGCCGTCGAGCACCATTATAGTATCGGCGTTTCTGACGGTTGAAAGCCTGTGCGCGATAATGAACACCGTTCTGCCCTTCATAAGCCTGTCCGTTCCTTCCTGAACGAGCAATTCCGTTCTCGTGTCTATCGACGAAGTCGCCTCGTCCATTATCATAACCGGCGCGTCCGCCACCGCGGCGCGCGCTATCGCAAGCAACTGTCTCTGCCCCTGCGACAGGTTCGTTCCGTCGT
Source organism: Christensenellales bacterium (assembly GCA_051883535.1). Taxonomy (GTDB): domain Bacteria; phylum Bacillota; class Clostridia; order Christensenellales; family DTU072; genus CAG-1782. The sequence goes on from JBJETX010000005.1 coordinate 6,253, forward strand.
TGGTAAGCATCGTGTCGTACCCGTCGGGAAGGCGCGTAATGAAGTCGTGCGCGTTGGCTATTTTCGCCGCCTCGTAGACTTCTTCGTCGGTCGCGTCAAGTCTGCCGTATCGGATATTCTCCATAATCGTACCGGTAAACAGGTTCGTGTCCTGCAATACCATACCGAGAGAACGCCGTAAATCCGCTTTTTTGATTTTGTTGATGTTTATTCCGTCGTAACGGATTTTCCCGTCCGCAATGTCGTAGAAACGGTTTATGAGGTTGGTTATAGTGGTTTTGCCCGCTCCCGTCGCTCCGACGAACGCGTATTTCTCGCCGGGTCTGGCGTGCAGGGAAACGTCGTGCAGAACGATTTTTTCGGGAACGTATCCGAAGTCCACGTCGTGCATTTCTATATCCCCTTTAAGCGGCACGTAAGTAACCGTTCCGTCCGCCTTATGCGGATGTTTCCACGCCCACAAGCCCGTTCTTTCCTCGGTTTCCGTAAGTTCGCCGTTTTCGTCGTATTTTGCGTGTACGAGCGTGACGTAACCGTCGTCCGCTTCGGGCTGCTCGTCCATAAGCGCGAAAATTCTCCTTGCGCCGGCAAGAGCCATTACCACCGCGTTGAGTTGTTGCGAAGCCTGACCTATCTGTATCGAGAACTGCCTTCCCATAGTCAGGAATCCGACGACTACGGAAATAACCGCGGACGCCGTACTCGACACGCCCGAAAGTCCGACGTTGACCCCTTCGTATACGACGATTAACGACCCGACGAAAGCGAGAAAAACGTACATAATATTGCCTATGTTCCCGAGAAGCGGCATAAGCATATTGGCGTAAGTATGCGCGGTGCGCGACGCGTTGAAAAGTTCTTCGTTGACTTTATCGAACTCTTCCTTTATCTTTTCCTCGTGGTTAAAGACTTTGATTACTTTCTGTCCGTACATCGTCTCTTCCATAAATCCTTCCGCGCGCGCGGTGGATTTCTGTTGTGCGATAAAATATTTCGCGCTCCTGCCGCCGACCGCTTTGGTTACGAACAGCATAATAACGCTGAACCCGAGTACGATGAGCGTAAGCCATATGCTGTAATAGAGCATTATCACGAGTATCACGGCGAGCATAACCGCCGCGTTGAAAATACTCGGAAGCGACTGACTGACCATTTCTCTTATCGCGTCGATGTCGTTGGTGTAATAACTCATTATGTCGCCGTGCGTGTGAGTATCGAAGTATTTTATCGGAAGATTCTGCATCCCGTTGAACATCTTCTTTCTCATATCGTCGAGGAATTTCTGCGTTACCACCGCCATTATTCTTCCTTTAAGGAACTGCGCTATCGTGCCGAGAATATATATGCCCGCCATTACGGAAACCCCGACTATCAGCGATTTGACGATTTCGTCGACCATCTTTCCCGAATCGAAAAGGTTGTTTACCATACTGATAATGTAAATGCTCGCGCCGCTCGTCGCTATCGCTCCGATGACGAGGCACACCGCCACGACTATCAGTTTTCCGCCGTTGGCAGAAAAAAGTTCTTTGATTATCCTTGCAAAAACTTTCCCCGTTCCCGCGCCGAGAGATTTTTTCACAGGCGCGCCCGCTTTATCTTTACCTTTCTTCATTGCGTTCGCTTCCATTTTACTCTCCCTCCTTTATCTGCGAGGTATAAACCTCCCTGTATATGCGGCTTTTTTCCATAAGTTC
>JBJETX010000006.1:0-7943 GCA_051883535.1 Christensenellales bacterium
ACGGGCAGAGGATTTACTTTCAAAACGTACAACGCGTACGATATGCTCGACGCGATACGCAGAGCGGTGGGAACTTACTACAATAAAGAGGAATGGACGGCGTGTATGAAAAACGCGATGAGCGGAGATTACAGTTGGAAAGCCTCGGCAAAACAATATATAGATTTATACAAAGGATTAATTCAATAAAAGGAAGGAGCAAAAACAATTGATGGAAGTCAGCAAAAAAGAATTTCGCGCGCTTATAGAACTTAAACTCGCCAAAATGTTCGGCGTAAAGTACAACGAAGCGAGCGAGCAGATTATGTACAGGGCGTTGTGCCTCGTAACTAAAGACCTTATCACGCAGAAGAGAGTCGAATTCAAAAACAAAGTTCGTTCTCAGGGTAAAAAACAGATTTACTATATGTCGATGGAATTCCTTCTCGGAAGGTCTTTAAGAAACCATCTTTACAACACGGGACTGCTTAAAACGGCAACCGACGCGGTAAAAGATATGGGATTCGACATAAGCAATCTTATGGCAATCGAACCCGACGCGGGGCTCGGCAACGGCGGATTAGGGCGCCTCGCCGCCGCGTATATGGACAGCCTGACGAGTTGCGGTTATCCCGCCGGAGGTTTCAGCATCCGCTACGACTACGGTATTTTCAAACAGAAAATAGTAGACGGCTGGCAGATGGAAATGCCCGACGAATGGCTTAATAACGGCGACGTATGGCTTAATCCGAGAGAAGAGGATACGTTCGAAGTCAAATTCGGCGGAAGAATCGAGGAAGACTGGTCGGAAGGAAAACTCAAAGTAAATCACGTCGGCGCCACGACTATTCTCGCCGTGCCGTACGATATGAACGTGACGGGTTACGACAGCGACGCGGTAAACGTGTTGAGACTTTGGAGCGCACGCGCGCCCGTGGGATTCGATATGGCGTTGTTCAGCCGCGGAGAATACGTAAAAGCAATCGAAGCCAAAGCGATGGCGGAAGCGATAAGCAAAGTTCTTTATCCCGCCGACAATCACTACGAAGGTAAGTCGCTCAGACTTAAACAACAGTATTTCTTCGTAAGCGCAAGCATACAGAGTATTATCAAGAAACACCTTCTGCACAACGAGAGTCTCGACAATCTTCCCGACAGAATCGCCGTGCATATCAACGACACGCACCCGACCCTGTGCATACCCGAACTGATGAGAATACTTCTCGACGAGTACGGATATTCGTGGGACGCCGCCTGGAAAATCATTACCGAAACCATTTCGTATACGAACCACACGGTTATGCAGGAAGCCCTCGAAGTATGGCCTCAGGATTTGTTCAGAACGCTGCTTCCGAGAATATATCAGATTGTGTGCGAGATAAACCAGCGTTTCTGCGCGAAACTCTGGGAAGCGTATCCCAATCAATGGGATAAAATATCCCGTAACGCGATTATGAGCGACGGAGTTATCAGAATGGCGAACCTGTGTCTGGCGGCTTCGCATACGATAAACGGCGTTTCGCAGTTGCACAGCAATATTCTTACCGAGAGCGTGTTTGCCGACTACTATCAGATGGAACCGCAGAAATTTACCAACGTAACCAACGGCATTACTCACCGTCGTTGGGTGGGAGAGGCGAATCCCGGACTTGCCGCTTTCCTGAAAGACACTATCGGAGAAGGCTGGTTAAAGAACGCGGACGAACTGGAAAATCTGCTTAAATATCAGAACAATCATCAGGCAATCGACAGGCTGTTCGAGATAAAGAGAAACAACAAAATCGCGCTTGCCGAATATATCAGATCCGCAAACGGAGTCGTCGTCGATCCGGACAGCATATTCGACGTACAGGTAAAGAGATTGCACGAGTATAAGAGACAACTGCTCAACGCGTTGCACATACTCGACCTCTATAACAGGCTGAAAGCGAACCCCGACCTCGATATCGTACCGAGAACGTTCGTTTTCGGAGCGAAGGCGGCGAGCAGTTATTATATTGCGAAACAGATTATCCGGCTTATCTGCACTATCGGGGACGTAGTGAACAACGACCCCGATATAAAGGGCAAACTCAAAGTCGTGTTCCTTGAAAACTACCGCGTTTCTCTTGCGGAAATCATTATGCCCGCAAGCGACGTAAGCGAACAGATTTCCATAGCGGGAAAAGAAGCGAGCGGAACGGGCAATATGAAGTTTATGATTAACGGCGCGGTTACCATAGGAACGATGGACGGGGCGAACGTGGAAATTCACGAAAGAGTGGGCGACGAAAACATATTTATTTTCGGTATGCTCGCCGACGAGGTGGAAAGACTGTACAAACAGGGTTATAACCCGACGACCTACTACGCTACCGATAAACGCATCAAAGCGATTATCGATATGATGCGCGCGGGACTCGGCGACGTACGGTTTACCGAGATAGCGGATTCGCTGACGATAGGAAGGGGCGGACAAGCCGACCCGTATATGTGCCTTGCCGACTTTGCAAGTTATTGCGACGCGCAGGCAAGACTCAACGACGCTTACCTCGACAAATACCGTTGGGGAAGAATGAGCCTCGTCAACATAGCGAAAGCGGGCTTCTTCGCATCGGACAGAGCGGTTGAAGAATATGCAAAACGAATCTGGAACCTCGAAAGAGTGTAAACTCGTTCCGTTCGATTCGCGCAACGAAAAATATAAATCGCCTTTCGGCGCGGTTTCCACGCGCCGAAAGGTCGATATTTTATTTCCCGTAGCAAAGGAACTGAACGCCGATCGCGTGAAACTTTTTCTGCGTAGAAACGACCACTCGGTAGGGTACGAACTCGCTAAATACGGAGAAGAAGACGGATACGATTTGTTTTCCGCGGACTTTATGGTGGAGATCGCGGGAACGTATCGTTATCGCTTTGAAATATATTCGGGCGAGACCGTTTACTATTGCGGAAAGGGAAAAGGCGGAGAGGCTATAATAGGAGAATGGTTGCCCGAATGGCAACTTTCGGTATATCAAAGCCACTATACCACGGCTGACTTCATTAAAGGCGGAGTCGTATATCAGATATTCTGCGACCGCTTTTGCGCAAGCGGAAACGCGCCTGCGCCGAGGTACGGGGTGACGAAAAATTGGAACGAAGACGTGACGATCCGCGACCCCGACGGACTGTACCGCGCAAACGATTTTTACGGCGGAGACTTCGACGGCATAGCGAGTAAAATAGATTATCTGAAAGGGCTGGGCGTAACCGCGCTTTATCTGTCGCCCGTGTTCGAGAGTTCGAGCAATCACAGATACGACACGGGAGATTATCTTAAAATAGACCCCGTTCTCGGAGGAGAAGAGGGGTTTGCGAGATTTATGTCCGCCTGCGAAGAAGCGGGAATCGCGGTTATACTGGACGGCGTGTTCAATCATACGGGTGCGGACAGCGTTTATTTCAATAAATTCGGGCATTACCCTGATTCAGGCGCGTATCAGAGCAAAAACAGTCCGTATTACGACTGGTTCACGTTTTACGACTATCCGGACGAGTATACTTGCTGGTGGGGCTGTACCGTCGTGCCTACCGTTGCGCGGGACGCAAAGGGGTATCACGAATTGATTGCCGGCGAGGGCGGAGTTATAGAAACGCGTATTAAGCAGGGAGTCAAAGGCTGGAGACTGGACGTAGTCGACGAGTTGAGCGAGTACTTCGTCAAGAAAATAAGAGAACGCGTCAAGAAAACCGATCCCGACGCGCTGGTGCTCGGCGAGGTATGGGAAGACGCAAGCACGAAATACAGTTACGGCGAAGAAAGAGAATACTTTTTCGGAGACGATCTTGACGGCGTTATGAACTACGTTTTCAAAGACGCAATAAACGCCTACGTTATGGGAGGAAGCGCGGAAGAGTTCGTCAATCGCGTGCTGACCATAATGGAGAACTACCCCAAAGAGAGTCTGGACGTTTGTTTTACGCTTATCGACAGTCACGATACGGTGCGCGCAATCAACGTTTACGCGGGCGTAAGCGGCGAGGGAATGAGCAAGGACGAGAAAAAGGCTTACAGGCTGAGCGAAAGCGAATACGAACTCGGAAAGCGCAGAATGAAAATCGCTTCGTGCCTGCAATATTTTTTACCCGGCGTGCCGAGCCTCTATTACGGAGACGAGGCGGGATTGCAAGGATTTGAAGATCCGCTCAACAGAAGACCGTATCCCTGGGGAAAAGAGGATCCCGAACTTCTGGAACATTACAGGACGCTGGGGCGGCTGAGAAGCGAATACCGCAAAGACTTTACCGAAGCCGCCGTCGTTTTACAAGAAAACGACAAAGTTTCGATAACGCGCGGAAGAGTTACGCTGGAGGTTGACGCAAAGCGGTTAAGTTACGATATTAAAATACACTGAGGATAAGGGATTAAAGTTTAATGAAACGGAAAAGCGAAGACGACGGCGAAGGGGAATACTTCGCGCAGAACGCAGAACAGAGTAAAGAGGAACAAGAGGATTACGGCGAAAGCGAACGAAAGAACGTAGAGACGATTCCCGAAAAGTTTTCTTACAAAGGACACAGGTTAAGATTAAAGGAATCGATCAGGACCGACGGCATTGCGACGAAATACGAGCACGTCGTTCTGGAATTTATGCTGTTTTATTGTATTCCGTACAAAGACACCAAGCCGATGGCGTACGAATTGCTGAACAGGTTCGGAAATCTGTACGGGGTTCTCAACGCGCCGCCCGAGTTAATAGAGAGCGTAAAAGGCATAACGAGGGACGCCGCGACGTTTCTAAGCGCGATGAGCGGAATATGCGACAGGTACGCGGAAGAAAGCAGCAGAAGGGAAAGAATGTCCGAAGTAGACGGCGTTCTCGCGTATATGCGCAAGGTGGTTACGCCGAGTACGGAGTCCTGCTACGTTATCAGCGTGAACAACGACGACGAAATCGTCTGCGTGGAGAAAGTTCTCGAAGGAACGGACAACGCATTGGAAATTCCTATGCGGTTAATCGTAAAAGCGGTGCTTAACGCAAACGCGCGGAGGGTAATCGTATTGCATAATCACCCGTCGGGAAAGGTTATGCCGTCGGAAGAAGATTCGGCGCATACGTTTATGATGAACGGCATACTCGACGCGATGAAAGTCGAACTCGTAGACCACCTCATCGTTTACGAAAAGTACGCTTACAGTATGAAAAACAAAAAAGTATATAAACATAACTGGAGAATGAAATGAGGGAAAACGGTGACGTCCGCCAAATCGAACGGCTGAAAGACGCCGCGCCGCTCGCTCTGAGTTTTGTCGGAGACGCGGTGCATACGCTTATGGTAAGGACGGAGGCGTTCAAAGAAAATCCGTACAGGAACGGCGAATTGCACGGATTGTCAAGCGCGGAATGCTGCGCAAAGGCGCAAGCGGCGGCGGCAAAACGTCTCGTTCCGTTGCTTGACGAAGACGAACTGTTTATTTATAAGAAAGGGAAAAATGCAAAAGTGCATTCCGTTCCGAAAAACGCAAGCCTGTACGACTATAAAGAAGCCACCGCTTTCGAGGCGGTAATAGGGTATCTGTATCTCGCGGGGGAAACGGAAAGGCTGGATTATTTAATGAGAGCAATTTACGATAAACGGGAAACCGAAACAACCGAAACGGAAGACTGAACCAATAAAAACGGAGAAACGAAAATGATAATCGAAGGAAAGAACGCGGTAAACGAAGCACTCAGGGGAAACGTCACGATCGAAAAGGTACTCGTGCTTAAAGACGGGGCGGGCAGAGGAACGTACGAAGTCGCTTCCGAATGCAGGAAGAGAAAAATTCCCGTTCAGCAGGTGGACAAAGCCGCGCTGGACAGGCTCAGCGTAAGCGGACGGCATCAGGGAATGATAGCCGTTTGTACGGAGTTCGTATACTGCGAACTCGAAGATATTCTTGCGAAGAGGGATAGAAACGGCGGCAAGGGACTGCTTATAATAATCCTCGACGGAGTGGAAGACCCGCATAACGTAGGAGCGGTGATAAGAGTAGCGGACTGCGCGGGAGCGGACGGAATTATTCTGCCAAAACGCAGAGGTTGCGGAGTTACCGATACCGCCGTAAAAGTAAGTTGCGGCGCGGCGGGACACGTCAGCGTGGCGAAAGTGGGCAATATTAACGACGCGATTAGAGAACTGAAAGAAGAGGGAGTAAGAGTTTTCGCAACGGATATGGACGGCGCGGACATATACAAAACCGACCTTACCGGAGACGTTGCGTTCGTTATCGGCGGAGAAGGACACGGCGTGCACGAACTGACGAAGAAAATCTGCGACGGAGTTATCGCTCTGCCGCAAAGAGGGAAAATAAATTCGCTTAACGCGTCCGTCGCCGCAGGAATAACCGTATACGAGTGTATAAGACAAAAGGGGTAAAATGGAAGAAGTACAAAACGAAAACGACCTCGCGCTGGTAAAAAAAGCGCAGCAGGGCAATCTTGAAGCGCAGGAAGCGTTGATTCTCAGGTATGCGTGGATTGCGAGGAGCAAAGCGCGCAATTACTTTATCGAGGGCGGAACGCGCGACGACCTTGCGCAGGAAGGTATGATAGGGATATGGAAAGCGATACGGGATTTCGACGTGGAAAAGAACGACAATTTCGCCGCATTCGCAAAAATGTGCGTTACGTCGCAGATAAAGGACGCGCTCAGAACGCATAACCGTAACAAACATAAGCCGCTTAACGACGCGCTTAGTCTTACTGTCGTGGATAACAATCCTGCGCCCGAATACGTCGCCGACCCCGTGGGTAACTACATAGAAAAAGAAGGTATGGACAGTTTTTACGAAAAGTTGAACGCGCTGTGCAGTGAACAGCAACTGACCGTACTCAGGTATTATTTTGAGGGATACTCGTACAGCGAAATTGCCGCGCTTACCGATTTGCCCGTCAAAAAGGTGGACAATATTCTTCTGGCAATTAAAACGAAAATCAAGAAAAACAAGGAACTTTTTTTGCAATGAAAAACGGAATTATCGATATAGGCAGCAATTCCGTGCGGTTGCTTTTCGGCGGAAAAAAGTATATGAACAATACGCAACTTGCGGAAAATCTCATTCATACGGGAACGCTCTGCAAGCAAGCAACGGAAAGAACCGCCGCCGCGATAAAAGAGTTTTACGAGTTCTGCATGGATAACGGAGCGGAAAGAGTTTACGCTTTTGCGACGGAAGCCGTGCGAGCGGCGAAAAACGGGCGGGATTTCGTTCGGGAAGTGGAAAGAATCGGCGTAAGCGTGGAAGTTTTATCTTCCGAAACCGAAGCAAAATGCGGATTCTGCGGCGCGTATTCGGGGAAAGGAATAGAGGGCATACTCGATATAGGCGGGGCGAGCAGCGAACTTGCGGTCGGAGACGCCAAAGGTCTCCTATACGCGCATTCCCTGCCTTTAGGCTCTGTGCGCCTGAAAGATTACGCCCCGGACGCTTCCGTTCAGGCGGAATACGCCGCAATCAGAGTAAAAGAATACGGTCTTGTTCCGAAGTTCGATAAACTCGTTGCGATAGGCGGTACGCTTTCTCAAATCGTTGCCGTAATGAAAGAACTCGAGCCGTACGATACGGAGCGCGTTCACGGGACCGTGCTTACGAGAGAGGACGTGAAGAAAACTACGGAAATGATTTTATCCGTGCCGACGGAGGAGAGAATAAACATCAAGGGTCTGCACCCGAAAAAACTTCTCGTCGCGCCGGCAGGCGGCGTGCTTGCTCTGGCGATTATGGATTACCTCGGAGCGGAGACCCTTACTGTGAGCGAAAAGGACAACCTCGAAGGATATGCAAAGATTAAAGGAATAGAAGTATAAAATAAAGCCGCGTTTTACGCGGTTTTTCGGTTGGTTTTCAAACGATATTTATACGGATTGGTTCCAATTACGCAATACGGAGGGAAAGTATGAAAGAACTCGATAGGGTTGAACTGATAAAAGACAGAGCGGAGTACAGAGAACAAGGAGTG
>JBJETX010000007.1:0-1825 GCA_051883535.1 Christensenellales bacterium
TTAATTACACTTTCTTAAACCTTTCTGTTCTTCTTTCAAGGTACACTTTTGCGCTATTAAACATAGCTAACATAGAATAACCTAAAAACTTTTTTTTGTCAATGATTTTCGATTACTTTTTCAAATTTTCGATAAAATTTTCCGATTGCCCCGCTCTTCCCGCCTTTGGAAAGGAAAATCGCGCGTTATTTTTTCTTTTTCAGCACTTCTTTATTCTTTACGGTTATCTTTCCGCGGCTTATTTCTATTGCTCCCTCTTCGCAAAGCGCGGAAAGTTTACGCGTGACGACTTCCCTGCTCGACCCTATAAGCACGGCAAGTTGTTCGTGCGTATAATTCAGAGTATGACTCCTCGCTCTCGCGCTCGCGTCGAGCAAAACGGAAGAAAGTCTTCTTTCCACGCTCGAAAACATTATCGCGTCGAACTGCGAAACCGCGCTCTCTTCCTGTTTACGCGACAAAGCGAGAAAATAGGCTCCTCCGCCCGTTCCCGCGCACGCCTGCGCATAACATTCCTCGTCGAAAACGACGATTTCGCTCGAAGCGGTAAATTCGTATTTAAGCAAATCGCTCGTCACGCAACCGTTGTCTTTCGTTATGCGGTAAAGGAAAAATTCTCCGCCGTTTTCCCCTTCTCTGAACACGTTTACGCCGCCGCGCCTTATGAAAAAATAACGGATACCGCTTTTATACGGCAGACGTTCTCCTTTTGAAAAATATCTTTTCGTCGCGTTTTTCAACAGAGTTTCACGGGCTTTTTTGCCGGTTTTCTCGTAAACGGGAAACGCGGATATAAGTTCTTCTTCCGTCAGCATAGTTTCTCCAATCCGTCGCAGAATTCTTCGAGATAATCGCCTTCGTACAATTCGATAAGTCCTCTGTCCGTCTGACTTGCCAAGTCGGGGGAAATCGGAATTTCCGCCGTCAGAACGCCCTTCCTGTTCTTGCAAAACTCTATCAGCGCGCCGTTTCCGTACGGATGAAACCCCGTTTTACAATCGGGACATATATAATACGCCTGATTTTCCACCGCTCCGACCACGGGCACGCCGAGTTTCTCTGCCATAACCGTCGCTTTTTCGGCAATCAGCCGCGCCAATGACTGCGGCGTGAAGACGGTTATAACCCCGTTGACGGGAAGAGAAGAAAGCACGGTCAGCGGAATATCGCCCGTGCCGGGCGGCATATCTATAAAGAGGTAATCGACGTCCGTCCAGACGACTTTTGAAAAGAAACTTTTTACGTATTCCGCAAGTACGGGTCCGCGCCATACGACGGGTTCGGCAGGCGATTCGAGCAGAAGATTCATACTCATAATCTGCAATCCGAATTTGGACAAAACGGGATAAATGCCGTCGGAAGACCCCGTTGCGGATTCTTTCAACCCGAACGCCTGCGGAACGGACGGACCCGTCAGATCCGCGTCGAGAATCCCGACTCTGTATCCGCGCCTGCTCATTGCGACGGCGAGAAGGGAACAAACCGTACTTTTCCCCACTCCGCCTTTGCCGCCGATAACGGCAAAAACTTTTTTAACGGAAGAAAAAGGATGAAGCGCGACCTTGTTCGCCGCAAAGTTAGCGTTATTTTCCGACATAAAAAACAATCTCCCTGACAAAATATAATGATAGCACAAAAAAGATAAAGTTACTACAAAACACTTGCCAAAAATGAAAAAAGGATATAAAATACTGTTACCGTTTAATCGGGGTGTGGCACAGTTTGGTAGTGCGCTTGGTTCGGGACCAAGAGGCCGCTGGTTCAAGTCCAGTCACTCCGACCATATCGAGTGTTCATAACGGATTTGAGTTATGGGCACTCGATT
>JBJETX010000008.1:0-1822 GCA_051883535.1 Christensenellales bacterium
GGCGCTTATGGACAATAACGCGATGGACTTCGACGATTTGCTTCTCAAATGTCATCGTCTGCTTACGGAATGCGACGAGGCAAGATTGTATTACAGCAGAAAATTTATGTACATACACGTCGATGAATTTCAGGATACGAACTCGATACAGTTTTCCTTGCTTAAACTCCTCGCGTCCGAATGGAAGAATATTTTCGTCGTAGGAGACGACGATCAGAGTATTTACGGCTGGCGCGGAGCGGACGTAAAAAACATTCTCGAATTCGACAGAGCGTTTCCCGATTCCAAGATTTATAAACTCGAACAGAATTACCGTTCGACGCAACAGATTCTCGATTGCGCGAACAGGCTGATTAAAAACAACAAGAGCAGAACGCAGAAAACGCTTTATACAGAAAAAAAAGACGGCGTTAAAGTGGAGTTTTCGACGAGTTCGACGGAATACGAGGAAGTTGACCGCGTAGTCTCGCAAATAATCTCCCTTAAACGTAACTACGGATACCGAAACAGCGATTTTGCTATTCTCGTCCGAAACAACGCGCTTACGAGACTTTACGAGACCAATCTGAAAAAGAACCGCATAGCGTATAAAGTTTACGGCGGATATAAGTTCTTCGACAGAAAAGAAATACTTGACGTTATCGCGTATATGAGACTGCTCGTCAACGAAAAAGACTCGGACGCGGTTATGCGCGCGATAAACTTTCCTCCGCGCGGAATAGGAGATACGACCGTCGAAAAATTATCGGCGTACGCAGCCGATCGCGGATGCACGCTGTTCGATGCGGTTATGGATATAGACTACACCGATCTCAGCCCCGCGGCAAAGTCGAAAGTCGGCGTTTTCCGCGACCTCGTCGGCAAACTGCAAAGAGACAGAGCGAATATGCGACTCGTGGATTTCGTCTGCGAAATGATTATGTCGGCGGGATTCGAGAGATATTATCGCTCCACGGGGAAGGAAGAGGATATAAACAGATGGGAGAATATCGAAGAATTCCTTACTTATATGCAGGAAAACTTCGAAGACTCCGAGATGGGCTTGGACGAATTTTTGCAGACGCTTGCGCTGAATACCGACGCGTCGGACGATAACTTCGACGACGACTCAGTGGTGATAGCGACTATGCACGCGGCTAAAGGACTTGAATTCAAAGTCGTGTTTATCATAGCCTGCGAAGAGGGAATAATTCCTTCGTCTCAAAGCATAAGAGAGGCGAACGGAGTAGAGGAAGAGAGAAGAGTTATGTACGTCGCGCTTACCCGTGCGGAAGAGAGACTTTACGTTTCCGCGGTAAGGGGCGTCAGAAGAAAATACAACAGAACGGAAGCGGCTTGCCCTTCGAGATTTTTCAGCGAGGCGAAAGGGGAGACTCCTCAACCCGTCGTAAGGAAATACGATTCTTACGGAATTCCTTCAAGATACGACGACGAGTACGAGTCGGCGGTTCCGAAAACGCTCGATTATTCGGCAAAACCCGTTGCGCCCGCGCCAAAAAGCGAGGTACAGATTAAACCGAGAATTTACAACGTTTCCGCGGACGGATATAAACCGGGCGCGAAAGTCGAACATAAAAAATACGGTAAGGGTACGGTAATAACCGTAAGCGGAAGCGGTACGGCTACGACCGTAAGCGTAGCGTTTCCGGGACTCGGAATAAAGAAGTTCGCTCTTATGAACGCTCCGCTCAGTTTATGCTGATTATGAGGTGATTTATGGAAAGAATGCGCGAATTGGTCGATTTGCTCAATAGGTACGCAAAAGAATACTACGAGTACGACAACCCGACCGTATCGGCTACGGAATACGACGCGTTGTATT
>JBJETX010000009.1:0-1801 GCA_051883535.1 Christensenellales bacterium
AAACTACACGAAAAATACGAGTGGGCATATTGTTTCCACCACTTAATCCGTTGATTAACCTGCTTGCAAGGTCGGTTCGCAAGTTCACGCTTGCGTGAACCTGACGAGGGAGAATTCATCCGAATAACGTGGCGCGGGATAACGGTAGATATATACTTATAAAACTACACGAAAAATACGAGTGGGCATATTGTTTCCACCACTTAATCCGTTGATCAACCTGCCTGCAAAGGCGGTTCGCAAGTTCACGCTTGCGTGAACCTGACGAGGGAGCGTTTCTGCCAGCGACGGGAAAAGCAAGATTGTACGGGCGTAAAAGTACGTAGGGCGGCGCTTCGGACGGCTCTGCCGGTCTGCCTTATCCCGTAGCCGTAAAGCGTTGATTATCTTAAAATAATCTTAGAATTATTTTTTCGTGCGAGGATTTATAAAAATCTCAGTTTTCGGTGAAAAATCGGTTTATGCGTTTATATTTTTAATCGGGCAATTAAAACGAATTCAAAATAAAATAGTTTACTTTGGGTTAACCAAATCTATGGAACGGGAGCATAAAACGGCTTATAGCGTTTATATTCGTAAAATCCGAGGCGCGGAAAGAGTTTTTTTTGATTGTCAAAAACAAGTCGTTTTTCGTCGGTTTTTACTCGTTTTTTTAATTGGTTTACGCCTTGTTTTGCATCGCATATTGCGGTTTTTCTTAACGTTTTAGCAAGAAAATTCACTATAGTATATTTCCCCAATCGCGTAGATACTATTATTTTATAATAATAATACGAATAAGTATGCACATCTGACGCGGCGAAAAGGATATACGATATGAAAAAAATCTCGGGTAGAAAAAGCGTAATGTTATATCCCGCGAGAGCGTTGGCGGCGATCGTTCTTCTGATTGCGACGTGCGTTTCGGCGGCGTGTACCGCCAAAGTGGACTTTGATAAAAAAGCGGATTATTACAACGACGGTTCGTATCTCTTTATGGGAAGATATCCGAGGAGCGAAGCGGACGAAACCGTTTCGGCAGAGTTGGAAAAGCGTTTTAACGACGGCGCGTTGATAAAGAGCGGGGATTGGTTCGAGTACGAAGGCGAGCGGTACGCAAGGGTGCTTGTGACGAACGACTACGTCGGAGCCGACTCGAGCGACGAAATGTTTTGGCTGTATACGCAGTACGAGATAGGAACGGCGCATTGGTTCCTGGTCGAAGATATAAAATGGCGGCTGATTGCCGTTCAGGGCAAATACGCGATGCTAATGACGGACGAACTTATAGCGACGAAAAGTTTTTCCGACGCGGACACCGAAAAAGGGTGGCTTTGGGAAAACAGCGATTTGCGGGCGTGGCTGAACGACGAGTTCTTCTACGAGGCGTTCGACGAGACGGAGCGGGAAATCGTCTGCGAAGGGGAAACTTATTGCAATTATATCAGTAATCCCGGTCGGATACGATACGGTCGCGATACGGTGAAAGATAAAGTGCGCGTTCCCGGGTGGAGAGAGATACGCGAACCGCAACTTTTCGGTTCCGACGACGACAGGACGGCGCAGGTTACGGATTACGCTACCGCTTGCGGCGGCGCGAGGTTGTCGCAGGGAGCGATAGACTATTACGTGAACAACGGGCTCGAGACGGTAAAAACGCCCGAAGAATGCCAAAAGTATATCGGGTGCGGCATTTACTGGCTGACCGATACCGAATACAATATGAACCACACGTACATCGTGTACGAGTTCGGGAATACGTTTTCTTATAACTATACCGAACGAAACCGTACGGTGCGCCCCGTGATACTGTGCGAGTACG
>JBJETX010000010.1:0-7792 GCA_051883535.1 Christensenellales bacterium
CGAAACAAACGCCGACAACCCATTCTCCGACGGATTTTGCAAACCCGGCGATTTTGCCTAATTTCAGATCGTCGCTCAGGTTTCCTATAACGTTGAATACGAGGGATATAAAAAAAGCAGGCATAACGACGTAGTTGATTATTTTTAGTATCAACGAGGCAAAAACGACTATAAGAGGCTGATATATCGCGGCGGAAGCGGTTGCGCCGATTGCCGTTACGAGGGTAAGCAGAACAGGGAAAACGACGTCTGTGAACGTAGTGACGTTTTTTATAAATTCCGAAGCGGACGCGATTCCCGTGCCGACCATAACGCCAACCACGGTTATTATCGAGCCGTAGCACGCCACGTATACGATTTTTTTCGTCGACGGTCGGGAAAATCCCGACGTAAGATTGTTGAGAATGCTCATCAGAACGACGGTAATCAGAATAATTATCGCCTGCGCGAGCAGTCCTTTTATATTTCCGAAAAAACTCTGAGCAAGATACGACGTAAAGTAGCCGAAATCAAGTTCAAAATCGTTGTTCAGAACGCTCCGAACAAGTTCGTACACCGAATATTCTTCGCCGAGAATCTGCAATTCTTTGAGGAATTCTTCATACTCGGATAAATCTGTCTCGGCGATGATTTCATCGATTGTTTCGTCAATCGTCTCTTCCGACGGTTCGTCGGCGGCATATGCGCTTAAACTTGAATCCCGTATAAAAAGTGGACTTAAACTTAAAAAAAACAATGCGATAAACGCGCAAATAGCGGATATTTTTTTCACAATAACGCTCCTATCGTACCGATGATTCCGTTTATTATCGGAAGAGACATAACGAAAATCGTCAGTTTTCCCGCGAGTTCGATTTTTTTCCCTATCGAAGAACATTCGCAATCGTCGCATACCCCCGCGGCATATTCGGTAACGTATCCTATGCCGATTATTTTAAGTAGAGATGAAAAAACCGTGCCGCTCAGCCCTGCGGTTTCCGACAAACTGCCGAAAACGTCGATTATCTGTGATATTTTATCCGAAACCATTATTAGCACCGCCGCGCCCACAGCGACGAGGATCAGCGGAGCAAGGTCGCTTTTTACGTCTTTTATCAGTTTATAGCAGATTATTCCGATAAACGCTACGCCGATAATCTTGATCATCAGTTAAGGTAAAACAAGTTTTTCAGAGTCTCGAAAAGTCCGCTAAGCATATCCATTACGATGACGAGAACGATAACGAGTCCCGCAAGCGTCACGAGCGTTGCTATTTCTTTTTTGTCGCTTTTTTCGAGAATGTTGTTAAGTACGGCGGTTATTATTCCTATACCGGCTATTTTGAAAATAATATCGATTCCCATAATCCCTCATAGCGTTAAAATAAAAATCCCTATTGCCGCTATCGGCGCGAGTTTTTTCAGCATTTTTCCTTTAATCGCAAGATCTCGTTTCGCGTTTTCTATCGCCCTGTCGGTTTTCAGAAGTGTTTCGGCAAAAAACCCTTTCTGACTTTCGCTGTCAAGCGTTTTTACGCCGTTAAAATACCCTCTTATCATTTCCGAAGTTTCTTTCGTTTCGAGTAAATTTTTATTATCCACCGCAAAAATAATCGCGTCGAATTTGTTGTTTTTGTCGGTAAATTTATCGACGATATCGCTCATTGCGGTCTTATAGTAGTTTATTTCGCTTTCGCAATATCGAACGAAATCGCGGAAACGTTCGAGCAGTCCTACCCGGTCCGAGTAAACCGCCTGAATAGAGTTACCGAGCAACCATCCTGCCGCGACGAACAACGCGCCGCCTACGTATTTAAGCATTTTTCCGTACTATAGAACTTATGCTGCCGGGGGTCGGATTAGAAGTAAGGGTAACGATAACGGAAAACGTATCGCCGAGTATATCGGGTACGTCACGCATATCTTTCGCGTGAAAAGACGCAAGGCACTTTATTCCTGCGGAACAAATTCGCTTTACCGCCTCGAAGTCGCGGACGGAAAAAAGTTCGTCGCAGACGACAATCGACGGCGACATACTCCTTATAACCTGCTCGTATATTTCGGTTTTGGGAACGCCTTGCACTACGTCCGCTCTTTTTGCGTTTAACAATGAAAAACCGCCGCCCGCTATCTCGCGCCGCTCGTCGATGACTACTACGTCTTTTTTTTCCGCAACGAGGGAAGTTATCGCACGTATAAGCGTCGTTTTTCCGCTGTAAGGAGCGCCGATTATAAGCGTATTGTCGAGTTCGTCGGTGATGCCTCCGAGGTTTACTCCGCTTATTGCGTGGGGAATTCTGATGCACAGCGACGTTATCGAAGAATAAGCGATGAGTTTTTTATCGTTGATTTTACCCGCGCCGCATAAACCAATTCTTACGCCGTCTCCGTATTCGAGGAAACCGTCGGATATTTCCCTTTCGTATGCGTAACGGGAAAATCTCGTGGCTGTGTCGATAATACCGTTAATATAGTCGTAGTTTGGAATAAACGGCAAAAAAAACTCTTTAACCGACCCCTTAATCAACGTCGGACGATTTACGCGCAACCTTATTTCGTTGACGTTTTCTATGCCGACGGAGGTTTTAATTTGTTGCCATAAAGGTTTTCCGAGTAATTTTTCCATAAAAAAAGCACCGCAAAAAATATATTTTGCGGTGCGGTAAAATATGATTTTATATCTTACACTCTGGACATATACATACCCGTTCTGGTATCTACTCTTATGGTTTCTCCCGCGTTTACGAACAGCGGAACCTGAATTTTGTATCCGGTTTCGAGAGTCGCGCCTTTCGTGCCGGGCTGTGCGGTTGCACCGGGAATTCCGGGGTCTGCGTCCACGACGAGAAGTTCTACGAAGTTCTGAGGTTCGCAACTGAAAGCGTTTCCTTTATAGAAAGCGATGTCGCATTTGTCTCCTTCTTTGATGAAGTTGAGCGCGTCCTCGACGAGTTCTTTGTTCAAAGGAACGAGGTCGAAAGTTTCTTCGTCCATGAAGTAATACAAATCGCCGTCGCAGTAACTGTAAGACATCTTCTTTCTTTCGATATGAGCAAGTTCGAATTTTTCGCTCGGGTTAAAAGTTCTTTCGATTACGCCGCCCGTCATTACGTTTCTGATTTTCGCACGAACGAAAGCCGCGCCTTTGCCGGGTTTGACGTGTTGGAAATCAACGATGACCTGAACGGTAGAATCCAATTCGAAAGTAATACCTTTTCTGAAATCGCCTGCAAGAATATAAGGCATGTAATTTATCCTCCAATGTATTTTGAAATGTTATAACTATAATATTATTATATTTTTCGGGCTTTTTGTCAAGTTTATTATGCCTGATTTGTCAAAAATAATCAAATCTTCTATTCTGATACCGAATTTGCCTTCGAAGTACAATCCGGGTTCGATCGTAACCACCATATTGTCTTCCATAACGGTGTCGGAATTCTGCGCAAGTCTCGGATATTCGTGAATATCTATTCCCACTCCGTGCCCAAGCGTATGAATAAAAAATTTATCGAGTCCGTTTTCCGCAAAATACCTTCTTGCCATCGTATCGCATTCTTTTGCGGATATTCCCGAATATGCGATCGAAAGAGCCATTTCCTGAGCGGTAAGAACGTGTTTGTACATTTTACGCTGTTCGTCGCTTGCCGCGCCGAAGAAAATAGTTCTCGTCATATCCGAGCAGTAATTTTGGAATTTCGCGCCGAAATCAAGCGTAATTATCGAACCGTAAGTAAGTTTTTTGTCGCTTCTCTCCGCGTGAGGTTTGCTGCTGTTTTCTCCGAAAGCGACTATGGACGTAAAAGACAGTTCGTCCGCGCCGTTGACGTATAACAGACTTTCAAGTATTCCCGCAAGTTCGGTTTCGGAAACGCCCTCTCTGATTACGGGGAGAATATCCTCGAAAGTCTTATCGGTTATCTCCTGCGCTTTTTTTATAAGTTCTATTTCCGCCGGCGATTTTATAGCGCGCAGTTTGTTTATGCGCGAATCTATGCCGTAAAACGCCTGCACGCCGTCCTCCTGCAATAACGAGCAGAACTCGTGAGGCAGACTGCTTTGCTCTATTCCGAGTTTACCTATTTTTGCGTACCTGAAAAAGTCGTGAAGTTCGTTTACGCTTTTTATCGCGTATCCGCCGAGTTTGCTCGCGGCTTCTTCAAAATATCTTTCGTCGGTGAAATAATACTTTTCGTTGCCGATAAAGACCGCGTACGCGTCGGGGTTTTTCATATCCGTAAAATAAAACAGGTTTGACGGAAAAGAAATTAAAATTGCTTCGTTTTCTGTTGCGATATTTTTCATACTATAAATTATAGTATGACTCGCGCCTAATGTCAATCGGACAAATTCGGGAAAAGAAAATCGGATATAATCGCCCGAGCGATAATTTTATCAGGATTTTGAACGGGCGTTTGCAATCAACCCGACGGTAAATCCGATAAAAATCGCGCCTCCGAGACCTGCCGCCGCCGCTTTAACTCCGCCCGTCAACGCGCCGAACAATCCGCTGGTCTTCGCTCCTTCGATTGCCCCTTTCGCAAGATTGCTTCCGAACCCGAGAATGGGTATGGTAACGCCTGCCTCGGCAAAATCTTTTATATATTTGAATACCCCGATTGCTTCTAAAACTACGCCGAGCAATAGAAATATAACGAGAATTCTCGACGACGTCATTTTCGTAAGGTTTATGAGTATTTGTCCGAGCAGACAGATTCCTCCGCCTACGACGAAAACTTTAAGATAAGTCAGAAAAATTTCCATTATAACACCTCGATACTTACCGCGTGGGCTATGCCGGGAATGGATTCCCCTTGTAAAGACGAAGTTTTCGACAGCAACGCGCCCGTAGGAATCAGAAGTATTTTTTTGTATAACCCCATTTTCAGTTTCGAATAAAGATATCCGTTGAAAACGAGTCCGCTGCAACAGGGGCCGCTTCCCCCTTGTTCTACTTTCTGCGCCTCGCGGTTATAAATAAGGACTCCGCAGTCGTTGTAGTTTTTACTTAAATCCACGCCTTTCGCCTTAGCCATTTTCATCAGCAGTCTGCTTCCCGCATGCCCGAGGTCGCCCGTGGCGATAAGGTCGTAATAATCGACGTCTCTCCCGGTGTCGCCGAGATGAGTCATCAGAGTATCGAGAGCGGCGGGAGCCATTGCCGCGCCCATATTGTTTGCGTCGGTTACGCCGAAGTCCACCACTTTTCCGACCGTACCGCAGGTAACGGCTATTCCCGACTTGTTTTCGCTTTCAAGAAGAGACGCCGCGCCGCCGGTAACTGTCCATTGCGACAACGGCGTTCGTTGGCAACCTAATTCCAACGGATTGCGGTATTGCCTTTCAGCCGTGGCAAAATGGCTTGAAACGGAGCATATCGCGCGATTTGCAAGTCCCGTGGATATCAGCGACGACGCGAGAATCAATCCTTCTCCGAACGTAGCGCAGGCGTTATATATGCCGAAAAAAGGAACGTCGATATCCCGCATGGAGAAATTTGCGCCGATTATTTCGTCCATAAGGTCGCCTGCGAAACAACAATCGATATCGTCCGCCGTCAGACCGCTGCGGTTAAGCAGTTGCCTGATTGCGTAGGTGTGAATTTTTATCTCGGCGTGTTCGTGGCTTTTTTCTTTGAGAAGGTCGTCTTCGAGTACGTTATTGAAATAGTTTTTAAGAGGACCTTTGCCTTCTTTAGGACCTGCGATTGTCGCTGTTTCGTTGATAAAAACGGGTTTTTCTAATAATATAGTATGGTTTTTCATAGTTATACGAACAAATAAATCAATCCGACGACGACGCTTGCCGTTATGCCGAACACAATTACCGGACCTGCCACGCTGAACATATTCGTACACAGACCGAGTACGATGCCCTCGCGTTTATGCTCTATCGCGGGGCTTACTATGGAATTTGCAAAACCCGTAATGGGTATAATACTCCCCGCTCCGCCGAAGGAACCGATTTTGTCGTATACGCCGAATCCGGTAAGGATACAGGTTATCAGTATCATAGCCATAGTGGTAAAACCGCTGACGGTTTTTTCGTCCATTTCGGGGAAAAAGAATTTAATCAGTAGAGATATGGACTGTCCTACCACGCATATAAGTCCGCCGGTAACGAACGCTTTCAGCATCGTGGAAAAATGCTTTGTTTTCGGCATTTCTTTTTTTACTTCGGCAAGATATTCCTTTTGTTTGGCTTCATCTAATTTCATTCTTTATCTCCTCGTTCATTTCTTTTTCGGGGCGATAAATCTCGGTATTTTCCATATATTCTTTTCTCATAAAAAACGCTCCAAAGTTATTCTTTTACTCGGAGCGGTTTTTTATACAAGTTCTTTCTTCATTCTTTCAAGCAATTTTGCTTCGAGGCGGCTTATCTGCACCTGAGAAACGCCGAGTTCTTTTGCGATTTCGCTTTGAGTTTTATCCCTATAATAGCGTAATATGATAATTTTTTTGTCTCTTTCGTCAAGTTTGTCTATAATATCTCTCAGAACGAGTTTTTCGATATAATCGTCGTTGCTCTCCTTGCTGCATAGTTTGTCGGCGAGCGTGAGACCGTCTTCGTCGCTTTCCGCGTAAATAGATACGGGATATTTGGAACTGTCCATAATAAAAACGACTTCCTGTTCTTCTATTCCCATATACGTTGCGATTTCGGAAACGGACGGTTCTTTCTGATTGTTCTGTCGGTATTCTTCGATAAATTTGTTTATCGTCTGATTCTGCGCTTTAATCGAACGGCTTACCTTTATCGCGCCGTTATCTCTTATAAATCTCTTGATTTCCCCCGCTATCATCGGTACGGCGTAAGTGGAAAACCGCACGCCGAATTCGGGATTGAAATTGTTTAACGCCTTTATAAATCCCAACGTCCCTAATTGCATCAGATCGTCGTATTCAATCTGCTTATTCTGATATCTTTTTACAATGCTCTTGATTAACGGCAGGTTGTTTTGCAAAAGTGCGGTTTTTGCCCCGTCGTCTCCCTGATGCGCGAGTTTTATAAGTTCGGTGGTTTCTTCAACGCTCAGCATCTGTCAATCTTTTCGTCATCGTAACAGTGGTACCCGCACCTTTTTCGCTGACTACGTCAAGAGAATCCATAAAACTTTTCATAATGGTAAAACCGAGACCGCTTCTTTCTTCGCTCTCTTTCGTGGTAAAAAAGTCTTCCATCGCTTTTTCGATGTTTTCGATTCCTTTTCCGTAGTCGGATACCGAAATCGTAAGTAATCCGTCGGTAAGCGTTCCTTCGATAAGTATGTCGCCGTTTCCCGTTCCTCCGTAGGCGTGTACGACGCAATTCGTCACCGCTTCGCTTATTGCGGTACGAACGTCGTTTATTACGTCTATCGTGGGGTCGCACGGCACGGTAAATCCCGCTACGACGCCGCGGACGAAACTTTCGTTTGCCGGTATGGCTTTTACTCTTAACGTCATATAATTTGTCATTTTTCTTTCACCTCAATAATGGAATTATGCTGTATAATCCGCTGATTTTAATAACCTTGTCGATTTGCGGATTCGGAGAACCTATATACATAGGAACTTTTTTCGCTTTCAGGCGTTTGTATCTTCCCAATATCAGTCCTATTCCCGTACTGTCCATAAATTTCAGTTTTCCCATTTCGAAAACGACTTTGGACGGCTTTACTTCGTCGATACAATCGTCTATCTGCTGCCTGATTTTTTCCGCAACGCTGTGGTCCAGTTCTCCGTCGAGTATAATGTGAAGTTCGTCTTTGTTAATTTTTGTACTGACTCTCATTGCGACCTCCGTAATTGATATATTAAATTATTATTTAC
>JBJETX010000011.1:0-1793 GCA_051883535.1 Christensenellales bacterium
CCCCGTTTTACGTATCCGCATACGTTGTCAAGTATGGCTTGCTGTAACTCCGACAGTTTTTTTACGTCCTCGTACGTTCTGTTGAACACGATATCCCGTTTTTTACCGATAACTCCGAACCCGCTGCAAGGCACGTCGGCAAGAACCGCGTCGAACGCTTCTTTCCATTTATGAACGGGCGTCGTGGCGTCCTGTACGTATACGTTTACGCCCGCTCTCATTCTTTCGGCGTACGACCTGATAAGTTCCGTTCTGTGCTCGTGTATATCGCACGCGGTAACTATCGCGCCTTTCTGCGCCATATACACCGCTTTGCCTCCGGGGGCGGCGCAGCAATCGAGAATTTTCATTCCCGCCTTTGCCCCTACGCTTTCGGCTACCACGCAGGAACCATAACTCATAAAAGTTATCTTCCCCATACAGGAAAGCAGGTCGATTTCCTTGTTTTTCTTTACGAAAAATCCGTAATCCGTCTTCCGCGCGGTCTTGTCAGCCGCATAAATTTCCTCTTCACTCACTCCGGGACGCAGTCTGATATGCGAATAAGGATATTCTTCCGCGCCGATTATCTTCTCGAAACTGTAGGGGTAATCCTTACGATACATTCCGACGAGCCAGGAAGGCAGATTATATTTTACTTCCGCATACCGCTTATCGCTTTTCGCCGGCATACGATATTTCCCGCGCGCCGCTTTCGCCAGTACGGCGCATACGAACCCTTTAAGCGCGCCCTTCCCGAGAGAATCCAGCGTTTCGCTCGTCTCGGCAATCACGACGGGTTGCGGAGTTCCGAGATAACTTTGCGCGTAAAGAGCGATTAAAACCAACGGTCTTACGTTGTTTTTGACTTTTCCGTTGCTTAACTCATCGAGTATATAATTGAGTTCGTAATGCTTCTCCAGCACGCCTGCTACGAGTTTTTTTACTCGTTTATTGGCGTTCTCTTTCATTACGATGTGTATATACGCGTTGTCTCTGTAAATATTTACGAGAAAATCGTAAGCCGCGCGAAAATCGGTCTTAACCACGGAAAACGCTCCCTTCGGGTATTTTATGTCCGAGCAGATACGCTTTCGCGTCCATTGCTTTACCGTTCTCCGCCTGAATAACGTTCAGTCTGAGATACCCTTCTCCGCATTTTACGATCAGACCTTTTTTAGGGTCGGAAACGACGACTTCTCCGCATTCTGTTCCGCCTTCGGCTTCCGCCGTTTCGGCTTTAATCACCTTGAAAACACCCGAATCCCCTCGCGTGTACGCTCCGGGCCACGGAGTCATTCCGCGGACGAAATTCTTTATTTGTTCAGCAGATCCGGCAAAGTCGATTTTCCCGTCCGCTTTGGTAAGCATACGGCAATGAGTAGCCGTACTTTCGTCTTGTTTGATTCCAGTAAGGTTTCCTTTTTCCGCCTGATTAAGAACCGAAACTATCGACTCAGCGCCGACGTCGGATAATAATGCAAGCGTTTCTTCGCTGTTTTCGTCTCCGTTCAAAACAACGCTTTTTTGCATAAGTATATCGCCGGTATCCACTCCGAGTTCGGTTTTCATTATCGTCACGCCCACTTCGCTTTCTCCGTTGATAAGCGCCCATTGCACGGGAGACGAACCGCGATATTTGGGTAAGAGCGACGCGTGTATATTATAGATGGGACAAATATCCAGTACGTTTTTTTTCAGTATCTGCCCGTAAGCGCAGGTCACCATAACGTCGGGTTTCAACGCTCGTAAAATTTCCTCTCCCTGCGCCGAAACGTTTTCGAACTGCAACACGTTGAGTCCGTGTTCGAGCG
>JBJETX010000012.1:0-7740 GCA_051883535.1 Christensenellales bacterium
ATCGTTTCCGTGTCTTCGTCTTCGCAGACCGAGCAGACGCGTTTTTTCAATCCGTCCGTCGTACAGGTAACTTCGGTTACGGTTATCCAATCGCCGTAATCGTGACCGGGTGCGGTGATCGTTTCCGTGTCCTCGTCTTCACAGACCGAGCAGACGCGTTTTTTCAATCCGTCCGTCGTGCAGGTTACCTCGGTGACTATTGTCCAATCGCCGTAATCGTGACCGGGCGCGGTGATCGTTTCCGTGTCTTCGTCTTCGCAGACCGAGCAGACGCGTTTTTTCAATCCGTTCGTCGTGCAGGTAACCTCGGTGACGGTTACCCAATCGCCGTAATTATGTCCCGCGGCGACAATCGGTTCAAAAGTGGAATAACCGCAACGCGAGCAGGTAACGTAAGCCGCCCAGCCGTTTTCCGTGCAGGTTGCGGCTTTTGCCTCGTGATTTATTTCATCGTGTCCGAGCGCAGGGATAGCCGTGACGTCGGTTTTATCCGAGCAACGCGAGCAATGACGGGATTTGCTTCCCGCGGCGGTGCAGGTCGGGTCTACGTCTACCGTCCATTGCGTATCGTAATTATGTCCGAGTGCGGGGATAATTTCCGTATCTTCGTCCTCACAAACCGAACAAACGCGTTTTTTAAGCCCTTCGGTCGTGCAAGTCGCTTCGGAAACGGTTTCAAAGGCGCCGAAATTGTGTCCGAGCGCAGGGATAGCCGTGACGTCGGATTTTTCGTTGCAGCCCGGACAATGGCGCGACTTGCTGCCTTCTTCGGTGCAGGTCGGAGCAACGTCCGTCGTCCACTCCGTTTCAAAGTTGTGCGAGTGCGCGTCGATTGGTTTGAATTTAGCGTAAACCACAAGATTATCCGTAACGTTTTCCGAAGATAAATCCGCAATGAAAGGATTTTCGTACGAGCCGTTATCAAGATACCACCCTTCGAAAACGTATCCGTCTTTTTGCGGAGCCGCAGGCAGATCGGAGATTGCGTTATCGCGGATTTCGGCAGAAAAATATTCTTCGCCGTCCACCATAAATTTTACGTAATACGTTTTGCCGCAAGCGGTAAGGAGCGCCGTAAATAAACAAAGAACGAATAAAAGCGTTATGAGAGAAACGATTCTTTTTTTCATAATACTCTCCTTTTTTCAATCGGATTATAATGATTTATCTTAACACTACACCGTTATATTGTCAACCATATAAGGTTATATAAATATTTACGCGAGGTTATATAATTAAATAAAACGGAAAGGGAACTATATGAAAATAGTAAGCAAAATAGATAAAATCCGCAAAGAAAAAGGTTGGTCCGTAAACAAACTCGCTACCGAAGCAATGCTTACGCAGAGTACCGTGGCGAATATGTTCAGCAGCGGTTCCGACCCGAAAATCGCTACGTTGAATTCGATATGCGAGGCGTTCGGAATGACGATGTCGGAGTTTTTTTACGAAGGAAGCGACAACGGAATCAACCCGAGAGATCTGACTATGCTGATGGAATATAACAAACTCGGAGAAGAGGAAAAGAAAGTTATCGCCGATTTAATCCGACTTATGGCGAAAAACGAATCCGCCGTATAACGACGGAAACGAGCCGTTTTTATAATGATTTCACGATAAATACGTTGTCCCCGTACGGCGCAATGCCGTACGGGGACGTTTTTACGGAGGTATTGTTTCGGGCGTTCTGCCCGAAGCCGCGGTTGCGGTTTGTTTGCTCTTTTCGCTTAATGCGATTGCGCGATTCGTTACAGAAACAACTTCATCTCTTCGAGATTCTTGTCGAGAAGGTCGAGAAGAGCGTTTGCGAGATGACAGGTACGGTTTTCTTCGGAAAGTTTATTGGTAAGTTTCGTTAAAGAAATTATTCCCATATTGATGCCCTGCATCATTATTTCGCTGAGTTTAGAATCCGATTTGTCTTTCAACGTGTTGACTGCCGTGGTGATATACATCATTCCTTTGGCAAAAATCGACGTTTTTTCAAGAGTATAACCAAGTTGATTCGCGTACAGTTCAATTTCTTTGGATATCGAAGAGTATTCCTTATATTGTCTTATCAGAAGATTGCGGAAACCCTTGTCCGATGAAAAACTTTTTAATATTTCCACGCTTTCTTTGCCGACGCAGGCGTTTCGGTAAACTTCCTGCAAATCCGCTTCGGTGATTTTCGAGCGGTCGCATTCCGTTTCCGCCTGACGGAGCAGGCGTTCGCGTTTTTCCGCGCAGTCGGATTTTACGGTCGTCGGGCGTTCCGTACGATAATCGTCGGTCGTTTCCTCCCGGTTTTGGTTTCGTTCCGCGCAGGTGCAGACGTTCGCGTTGCAGTCGTTTGCGTTCCGTTTGTTTTCGCTGAAGTTGCTGTTGTCGCTCATATTTCCTCCGTTCGAGTTTAGTTTGAGCGCGCTTCAGAGAATTATACAAACTTTTTTTCTTTTCCGCTAAATTTTTTTTCACGGCGGCTATTACGGCGACGAACGCTTTGCGCAAGGTGTTTTTCAGCGCGAGACGCGTCAGATAAAACGCCGCGCAGAAACAAAAGAACTCGTAAAAGAGCAGCCTCCCGTAGTTACAACGAACGGCGGTAAAGAAAAAAACTCCGCCCGACGCGACGACGGACAGAAAATCCGTTATCAGCGCGACGACTTTAAGCGGAAACAAAGTTTTCAGCGCGTAAAAAATTTCGTATACGACGTACGCCGTCGCGCCGGCGAGAAGAAACCACAGCGAGACGAACGGTTGCGAAAGGGTGTCGAACATCAACGGAAGAGGCGTTTCATAAACGGGATTTTTTCCGCTTTGGAAGCGTATTCCACCGATGAAACGGTGCCGAGAAAACATACTTTTCCCGCATTTTGCGCCATTTCCTGTAAAACGAATCCGTTTCCGCGGATGATTACCGCGTTGTTTTCGAGTTTTATCTTCGCTTCCTTTTCGGAAAAACCGTCGAGGCTCGCAACTCCGGATACGGTGACTTTTCCTTTTTCGTAAATATAGACGTGTTCCATAATAATGCGGTCGCGCTCCTTTGTTTAACGATATGCGTTTAAGTTTGCCCTTATTCCGTTAAAAACGTTGTCAAAAGGGAAAGATTGTTATAAACTATATATTGATACGCGCGCAAGTTCGCGCCGAAGGAGAGATAAATGAGATACGTTACGAGCGGAGTTTGTTCGAGATATATCGACGTGGAGGTCGAAGGGGACGTCGTCAAAAGCGTAAAGTTTTTCGGCGGATGTAACGGTAATACGCAGGGCATAGCGAAACTTACCGAAGGAATGAAAATCGACGACGTGATAGCGAAACTGAAAGGTACCCGATGCGGGATGCGTTCCACGAGTTGCCCCGACCAACTTGCAAAAGCGTTAGAGGCCGTTAAAAATGAGAGCAATTCTTAATTTCGGCGACAAATTCATGAACCGTTGGGCGTTCCCCTGCGGAGACGGATACTGTCTTATCGACACGGGTTATGCGGGGAATTACGATTCTTTCAAAGAAAAACTTGCCGAACGGAACCTGACGGTAAAGGACGTAAAATTCGTTATCGTAACGCATATGCACGCCGACCACGTCGGGTTTCTCAAAGCGTTGCTGAAAGATACCGACGCGTTGCTTATTTACGATACCGCAGACAAAAAGAGGCTTGAAGCGGGGAAAAACAATCTCAACACTTACATTTCGAGGTTCGAGTATCTTATAGCGAGTAAAATCAGCGTGGCGTTCGTGGACAAAACCCAATGTTTTCCCGCGGTGTTTTACGACAATTACGCGGACGCGAAAACGCAACCGCTTGCCGAATACGGAATAGAACTGATTTCCCTTAAAGGGCATACGGAATGCGATCTGTGCGTAAAAATCGACGACAAGATATTCTGCGGCGACTTGTGTATGACGGGGATTGGTTCGTCGCGCCGCGCGCCTATGTGGATTTACAATAAATACGATATGCTCGCAAGTTGGAACGCGCTTATCGGGTCGGGAGCAAAATACATATATCCGGGTCACGGAAAACCTTTTCTCGCGCAGGAACTCGTTTCCGCAACGGAGTTCTGGCGCACGCGCGGAGTATTCCGACTTTTCGCAAACAAAAGGTAATTCGTCGGTTAAGAGAGGCGTTTTGTACAGTTAAAGCGTTAAATAAAGGTAAAATTTAACGCTTTTTTTGTTTTTATAAGTTGACAATGAAAAAACGCGATGATATAATGAGGGCAATTAAACGCGAAGATACGGAACAGTAGGTATGCTTATCGCCGTACAGAGAGATGCCGTCTGGTGCGAGGCATCGGGAAAGGCTTACCGAACTCACCGCGGAGCGGCTGTCCGAAATCCGTACGGAAAGTAGGCGCAGACGGGTACTCCCGTTACAGAGTTAAGGTTTATTGACCCTAAGGCGCACCCTTTGCGGGTGAAAAAGAGTGGTACCGCGGAAGCGAAAAAAAAATTGCGATTATTACGCTTTCGTCTCTTGAAGTTATCGATGATGACAAAGAGACGAAAGCGTTTTTTTTCATCCTCGGCAAAGTAAAAGGAGGCTTTTTAATGAAATCGCAGAAGATGACGGGGGCTCGGATTGTAATAGAAACGCTTATCGAGCAAGGGGTTACCGACGTTTTCGGATATCCCGGAGGGCAGGTTCTCAATATTTACGACGAACTCTACAAGGCAAGCGACAGAATCAATCATTATCTGACCGCGCACGAACAAGGAGCCGCGCACGCGGCCGACGGATATTCGAGAGTTACGGGAAAAGTAGGCGTCGTTATCGCGACGTCGGGTCCCGGAGCGACCAATCTCGTTACGGGAATAGCGACCGCTATGCTCGATTCCATTCCCATGGTTGCAATTACCGGCAACGTGCCGACTTCTCTTATCGGCAAGGACAGTTTTCAGGAGATAAACATTACCGGCATTACTTTGCCGATAACCAAGCATAATTATTTCGTCAGCGACGTCAGAGAACTCGCGGACACCATCCGCGAAGCGTTCGGAATAGCAAAGTCCGGAAGACCCGGACCCGTTCTCATAGACATACCGAAAGACGTACAGGTCGCCGAATGCGATTTCGAATTTAAGGGAATAGTTCCGTTTTTCGGAATACCCGAAGCGAGCGAAGACGCAATAAACCGCGCCGTCGCGCTCATCGACAAAGCCAAGCGTCCTTATATATATATCGGCGGAGGCGCGGCGGGCGCGGGAATGACGCGCGACATCGAGGCGTTTGCCGAAAAAATCGACGGGTACGTCGGTTGTACGTTTATGGGTTTGTCGGCTTTGCCGAATTCGTATGAAAGATTCCTCGGGATGCAGGGAATGCACGGACAATACGCGTCTTCTATGGCGAACAAGGAAGCGGATCTTATTATCGGTATCGGAGTGCGTTTCAGCGACCGCGCGACGGGTAACGTGGCAAAGTATTCCAAAAACGCGAAAATAATACAACTCGACATCGACCTTTCGGAAATAGGAAAGAACGTAAGGGTTGACGTCGGCGTTATCGGAGACATAGTAGGGTCTTTGTCGAAGATAATCGAGCGTTGCAAGGAACAAAAACATCCCGAGTGGCACGAAACCGTGGATAAACTTCGGGAAAAAGGAGAAGAAATCAGGCTCAGAGCGGAGAAAAGTTCGACGGTTGCGCTCACCCCGGCAAAAGTCTTTGAAGTTATCAACGCGATAAAGGACGAGAACACGGTTATCGCCACGGACGTGGGACAGCATCAGATGTGGACGGCGCAGTACGTCGATTTCGAAAAAACGCGTCGGTTCGCTTCGAGCGGCGGACTGGGAACGATGGGTTACGGTCTGGGCGCGGCGATAGGCGCGTGTATAGGAAGCAACGACCGCACCGTACTGATTACGGGGGACGGAAGTTTCGGAATGAACCTAAACGAACTTGCCACCGCCGTTACTTACGGCACGCCCGTCGTTATAGTGATTATGAACAACGGAGTGCTCGGAATGGTGCGCCAATGGCAGACTTTATTCTACGGAAAGAGGTATTCCAATACGGTGCTCGGCAGAAAGACGGATTTCGTTAAACTCGCCGACGCGTTCGGACTTCCCGGAGAACGCGCGGATACGGTCGAAGGATTTGCCGCCGCGTTCGGGAGAGCGATGAAACACGACGGACCGTACGTCATCGATACGATTATCGATATGGACGAGCTCGTGCTTCCGATGTTGCCGCCGGGAGGGTCGATAGACGACATTATCACGTCGAAAGAGGAGGCTGACAAATGAAAAAATACGTTATCGCCGCGTTGGTGGAAAACAAATACGGCGTTCTTACGAGGGTTGCGGGGTTGTTTATGAGAAAGGGATTCAATATCGATTCTCTTACCGTGGGCGAAACCGACGATCCCGCGTATTCGCGTATGACGATTACTCTCCGCGGAGACGATTACGCGAGAGAACAGTTGATAAATCAGTTGAAAAAACTTTATAATGTAAAAAACGTGGAACTTCTCGAAGAGAAGCAATGTATCGAACGGGAACTGATGCTGATAAAAGTAAAAAATTCGCCCGAAAACCGTAACGAGGTTATGGCGGCGGCGGATATTTACAGGGCGAAAATCATCGATTACAATCCCAATTCCCTTTGCGTGGAGATTACGGGAGAACCGTCGAAGATAAACGCGTTTATCGGCGTTATGAAACCGCTCGGGATTATCGAACTATGTCGGACAGGTGTTGTCGCGTTGCAGCGCAACCGCAGCATTACGGAATAAAAAACAGAAAAGGAGTTGAATCATTATGCAGAAAATTTACTATCAACAGGATTGCAATCTTGCCAAACTGAACAACAAAACCGTAGCGATAATCGGTTACGGCTCGCAGGGACACGCTCACGCGCTTAACCTCAAAGATTCGGGAGTAAAGGTCGTTATCGGACTTTACAAAGGCTCGAAGAGTTGGGCGAAAGCGGAAGCGCAGGGATTCGAGGTTATGACCGCAGCCGAAGCCGCGGCAAGAGCCGACCTCATTATGATTCTTATCAACGACGAAAAGCAGGCTAAACTTTACAAAGAAAGCATAGAACCCAACCTTACCGAAGGGAAAACGCTTGCGTTCGCGCACGGGTTCAACATTCATTTCGGTTGCATCAAACCGCCGAAGAACGTCAACGTTATTATGATTGCGCCCAAAGGACCCGGACACACCGTACGCAGCGAATATCAGGCGGGCAAAGGCGTGCCTTGTCTGGTGGCGGTTCATCAGGACGCGACGGGAGACGCGCTTGAAATCGCTCTCGCTTACGCGCTGGGTATCGGCGGAGCGCGCGCGGGAGTTCTCGAAACAACGTTCCGTACGGAAACCGAGACCGATTTGTTCGGAGAACAGGCGGTTCTTTGCGGCGGCGTATGCGCGTTGATGCAGGCGGGATTCGAAACGCTCGTGGAAGCGGGATACGACCCGAGAAACGCTTATTTCGAGTGTATTCACGAGATGAAACTCATCGTAGACCTCATTTATCAGAGCGGATTCGAAGGAATGCGTTATTCGATATCCAACACGGCGGAGTACGGCGATTACGTGACGGGACCGAAGATTATCACCGAAGAAACGAAAAAGACGATGAAAAAAATTCTTTCGGATATTCAGGACGGAACGTTTGCGAAAGAATTCCTTCTCGATATGTCGGACGCGGGAGCGCAGGTTCATTTCAACGCTATGAGAAAACTTGCCGCCGAGCATCCTTCGGAAACCGTCGGAAAGGAAATCAGAAAACTTTACAGTTGG
>JBJETX010000013.1:0-7578 GCA_051883535.1 Christensenellales bacterium
TTCATCAATTATCTGCCACTTCGCGGTAAGCGTCTTATTCTCCGCCGGCATTTTGAATGTATAAGTTAAATTCGTTCCGTCGCTTACTTTCGTATCTCCGTCATACCAGCCGATAAAAGTGTAACAGAAATTTGTATTTACAGTAAGCGTTACGCTTTCTCCTGCCGTAATTTTTTCTTCGATCTTTTGCGTATAAGTTCCCGCTTCCGGCATATTCGTTTCGGTAGTTAACGTATAGTAAGTCCATTTCGCCGTATATGTTCTGCTCTCCGCAGGCATATTGAACGTATACGTTAAACTCGTTCCGTCGCTTACTTTCGTTTCTCCGTCATACCAACCGATAAAAGTATATCCCGCATATGGCACGGCTGTAAGCGTTACGCTTTCACCCACCGTAATTTTTTCTTCAGTCTTTTGAGTATATGCTCCCGCTTCCGGCATATTCGTTTCGGTGGTTAAAGTATAGTAAGTCCATTTCGCCGTATACGTTTTCTTTTCATCCGTCATGATAAACGTATACGTTAAACTCTCTTCGTCGCTTACTTTCGTTTCTCCGTCATACCAACCGATAAAAGTATACCCGTTATTGGTGGTGGCGATTATAGTCGTTTCTTCTCCTATTGCCGCTCCATCAAGTCCGCCGACGCTACCTGCCTCGGAGATGTTTTTTTCAAGCGTTACGGGACATTCTATCCATTTTGCAATATACGTTACGTCCCCCGCAGGCATACTGAAAGTATACGTTGACTCCCCGCATACCTTGGTTCCTTCGTAGTACCACCCGTTAAACACGTAACCGGGATTGTTTAGTGCGGTAACGCTTACTTCGTCCCCATAATAGGTCAATAATGTCTCGCCGCCCAACTTACCGCCGTCTCTTATTCTTTCTCCCCCGTATACGGTCAGATTGATACTCGTGGCGAAGTTACTCCCTCCGCCGCAATGCAGATAATAAACGTGTCCCGCCTGTCCGACGAAAGTAAACGACTTTACGGTTTCCGTCGAAGTTTGCACAGTATCGTGTAATACGTCATCGCTTTCGGCATCGTACAACGTGATGGGTACTTCGTAAACCGCGCCGTTTTTCGTATTATTGTAAACAACGGTATACGTCCCGTCGGTTAACGTGGAAAAATATATGTATTTATTCCCCGCAACGTCTATTGAAAAAGCCGTGCTCTCCGCTGTTTGGGCGTCCTCATATACCGCTATCCTTGAACTGTGATACACCCAGCCTGCATATACCTTGGTATCGTTCGAAATATTTTTCGAAAAATCAAACAAATTCGTACATTCTGCAGTCGTATACCATCCAGTAAACACCCCGTAAGATATATCGATTTTTGGATATATCATTCCGCAATCCGCGGTTATCGTTTGCAAATCGACAACCAAATCGCTACCATATCTGTTGATATCAAACGAAAGCGTAACTGCTTCCGCTCCGTTCGTGACGGCGACGTTCCCTCTTCCGTCGTTTTCCGTTGCAGTAGTAATTTTATAATACTTTTTCAGCATATAAACTTCACTCTCGGGAGATATCAGATACTCCGCGCTGCTGTCGAATGCCTGTATCGTCAATTCGATATCCTGCAAATTGTTCCAATCCGAAGAATCGTTGTTGATTGTGTACTCGCTTTCTTCTACGGTAATTTTTTCTCCGTTAATCGTTAACACGTAACAATCCGCATTCCGTATCTCTGACCAGTCAATCTTATATTCCTGTCGTTCCACGTTATAATCGATTGTCGCCACAGGCGTTTTCAATTTCTGTTTATCCACTTTAAGTTCTTTCGAGGAAGACGCCCAGTTCTCTCTGATAGCAACGACTTTTACGTCATATTCGCCTGCGTCGTATCCCGACATATCGAATTCCGGCTCGGTTACGGTCTCTTTCAAAGTATTCCCGAAATAAATCTCATATCCTTCCGCATTCTCTACCGCGTTCCAATTCAGAGTAGAATTTATATTGCTGAAAGTCAGATTGGTAATAGCGTCGAGCACCCTGATTTTCAACGTATCGGATTTTGAAACGTATTTGGAATTAGTAGTGTTTATACCGTCGCCGTTCGCCCTTATCTTTACAGTACAAGAATAAGTCCCCGCAACATCTGAAAAGTATTCCGGACCAAGCACCCAGAACGTTCCCGACTGATTTTCTTCGGCAATAGTCGTACCTCCCTTAACGAGTACGATACGATAACTTTTTGCGTTCGGCACCGGATTCCAGGTAAATACGTGATTACTTAGGCTGACCACGGGCGCGTTTAATTGCCCGACCTCTATTTCGCCTTCAAGCCAACTTGCATATAATTCCAGACCCTGTTCCGTCACCTTTGTGTTCAGATTCCATCCGTTATTCAGTTGCTTATCCGTAAACCATCCGACAAACTGATATCCGTCACGCGTAGGAGAATACGTAACGTATCCGTTTTCGGTTTTCTTGGTAACGTCGCCGCCGCCGCCATAATTCAGATGGAATGTGACGTCATAATCCACCACCGTCTCCGTCCATCTCGCCACCAAAAAAGTAGGACCGTCTACTCTGTCTGTGGAAAAACTCCACTTGTCGTTTGTTTCACGGCAAAACCATCCGCCGAATTCATATCCGGCTCTCTTAGGCGAAGCAGGTTCAGTCAACGTTGAGTTTATCGCTACTCTTATTCGATAAACGTCGGATCCATCCGGAAACAATCCGCCGCTCGCATCAAATGCAACCATATATCCCACAACAGGATCGATTGGCTGATTATTATCGCCGCCGTCGGTATTCCCGGTATCTTCGTTCCCTGTGCCGCC
Source organism: Christensenellales bacterium (assembly GCA_051883535.1). Classification (GTDB taxonomy): domain Bacteria; phylum Bacillota; class Clostridia; order Christensenellales; family DTU072; genus CAG-1782. Next base: position 2,800 of record JBJETX010000013.1, read on the forward strand.
GTCGGTATTCCCGGTATCTTCGTTCCCTGTGCCGCCGTTATCGGTATTCCCGGTATCTTCGTTCCCTGTGTCGTCGTTATCCGAATTGTAAGAGTTTTTATTATGATGATCGGAATTATCGGAAAAATACGCAATAATCAGATAATCTCCGCTCGGAATCGTCTCTCCCGTCGTCCAGTAAAAAACTCCGTCGGATATCGTTCCCCAGAAAAGCGTCTCTTCTTTCCCGAAAATCTCCGTATAACAATATACATATCCGTCTTTCCGTTCCAATCTCCCGCTTTCGCCGGAGTCGTCAGCCCAACTGTTTTTTTCGAGTTGAATCCAAGAATTCTCTTGTTTTACCCCGTTTTTATAGCAATAATACGTTCCGGTATAATCGTCACCGTTACACGCGGTAATACAGCACATAATAATGCAAACCGTAAGCAAAACCGCAATAACTGTCGCAATTTTGACTCTTTGCTTCATTTTTTAAGCCCTCCGTATTTTTTCACTAACAATGTTTATACTATCACACCAAACGGTGTAATGTCAATTTCTTTACACCGCACGGTGTAAAATTTATAATTATGTCGGATGAAAAATACATGGAAAAGTTCTCCGAGTGTCTGCGTGAACTTATCGGCAAAGAGAGCGTAAATTCCGTTGCGAAAAAAATCGGAATAAATCAACAAACTTTGTCACGTTATATCTTGGGACAGAGAGAAATCGGATTGGAAAATCTCTGTAAAATCGCAGATTATTTTGACGAAAGTCTCGACGTCCTTACTGGCAGGAAAAAATTTTAATTCCCCGCTGAATCACGAAATCTTTTCGCTCAATCATTAGATGCGGTTTTCGCAAGAAAATCCAAAAAGGAATAAACTCGCTTCACCTTACTGCATATTCATTTGAAAAGAAAAAACCGCGTCTCCGAAACAAGGGTAGCGCGGTTAAAAATATCGGGTTTTATTTCGTTTCAGCCGTAAATAACGGGTTCGTGTTCGGGCAGAGAATCTCCGAGTTCGCAGATTTTATCTTCAAGATATTTGCAAATCGTAATTTTCTGCTTCGCCATCGGTACGGACGGGTCGTACTCTATCGGATCGCCCACGGCGAAAGTATGCAGTTTTTCCGCGCAATAAACGGGATAAAACTTGACTTTTCTGCCCGTTTCCCTGTAATAAAGTTCCGCCACGCGCGGAAATCCCGTGTTCAGTTGATATATGTACCTGTTTACTTTATTCTCCGTTCTTTCGGGGAAAATAACCTGCGGAATACCCTCGTTCAACGTATCCATACTCTTTTTGAACGTCATATCGAACACTTCACGCCCCGTATGGAATACGGGTATCGGATTGAACGCGCGGAAAGTAAGCACGATAAGCGGCGTTATGAGAAACGCAATCGGTTTAAGTAAAAATTGCGGTTTTCTGTTGTTGATCACCTTAGTTTTCATATGGTGCCAACAGAGTTTTGTGAACAGAAAATAGCAATTCGCCCATACTCTGACTTTTTCTTTATGACACGCGATAAAATACGTCGGCGCATAAATTTTAGTATGGTTGCAGATAAAAATAACGGGGTCCCCGTCCGCGGGTTTTTCCGTTTTCCATATAAATTCGTTCTTCGGGAAAAACGCCCTTACCAATCCTTTGATTATTCCGAAAAAGAAATGCGGTCTTTTGAAAGAATCGCATTCCTTAACCGGACTGTAATAAGTTTTTTTCTCTTTTTTTTCTTTTCTCATATCGATATTATAATCCTTTCCTTTTACGGTTTGTTATAATCCCGATAATTCTCCCTTTTTCGGCGCAAAACGCAGCCGTTCGACCCAATCGTTCCCTCAATTTTGTCGATAATTATTTATTAAGAAGTTCAAGCGAAAATTTCAGCCTTCTTATCGATTCTTCGCGCCCGAGAATGTCCGCCATCTCGACCGCTCCGCCGGGCGTGGACGCGCATCCGGTTAGCCCGACCCTGACGGTAAACAGCATCTGCCCCTTTTTCATTCCGAGTTCTTCGCATCTCTTTATAAGCGCGTCGTGTATCGTCGTTTCGTCGAAACTTGCCGTTTCCTCGAAAATTTTCAACGCTTCTTTCATACAAATTTCCCCGACCGACGCGTCGGTTTTCATCTTTTTATGCTCGAAAAGCGCTTTATCGTACTCGCCGAATTCCTCGATAAACGCGACGGAAGACGGGATTTCCGAAAAAATCTCTATGCGATTTTGCAACAGTTTTCCGAACTTTTCGTAGTCGTATTTTCCGTTGATTACGCTCTTATCGAAAAACGGTTTCGCGTGAGCCATAAATTCGTCGAAAGGCAGTTCGCGGATATACCTTGCGTTGAGCCATTTCATTTTCGTCTCGTCGAAAATCGCGGGGGAATGACTGATTCCGTCCACGTCGAAAGCCTCGATAAGTTCCGCCATACTCATTTTCTCTTCGTTACTCTTCGGCGCCCATCCGAGGAGCGCGATATAGTTGACTATCGCTTCGGGAAGGAACCCTTTATCGATGAAATCTTCGAAATTGGCGTCGCCGTACCGCTTGCTGAGTTTATGCTGCGCGTCTTTCATTATCGGCGGCAGATGCATGTACTGCGGTCTTTCCCATCCGAACGCGTCGTACATAAGATTGTATTTTGGCGTGCTTGAAAGATATTCCGTTCCGCGCATAACGTGCGTTATTCCCATAAGGTGGTCGTCCACCACGTTTGCGAAGTTATACGTAGGAAGCCCGTCGGATTTTATGAGAACTCCGTCTTCCATATCCTCGCAAGGTACGCGTATCGTCCCGTATACCATATCGGTATACTCCGTCATACCCTCGGTCGGAACGTTCTGTCTGATAACGTACGGTTCCCCCGCGGCAAGTTTTGCCTTTACCTCTTCTTCGGTAAGACGAAGACAATGTTTGTCGTATTTTTTCACTCCGTTTTCGTCAGCAAGCGAATCGAGACGCTCTTTGTCGCAGAAACAATAGTACGCGCCCCCTCTCTTCACGAGTTCTTCGGCGTATTTCAGATAAATACTTTTCCTCTCGCTCTGAACGTACGGTCCGCAGCCGCCGTCTTTGTCCGGTCCTTCGTCGTGCTCTATCCCCGCCTGACGGAGAATCGAATAAATAAAATCAACCGCTCCTTCGACGTATCTCGCCTGATCGGTATCTTCTATTCTCAAAATAAAATCGCCGCCGTTGCGTTTTGCGTACAGATAAGCGTAAAGCGCGGTACGCAGATTTCCGATATGCATAAAGCCCGTCGGACTGGGCGCAAATCTCGTTCTTACTCTCATTTAGCGTCTCCCTGAGTTTATTATGTTTTTATATTGTAACATACTTTCCCGTTTTAGTGTATAATATTTATGCACGGATAAAAATTTTCTTACGGACGGTGGATTATGACTTTCAATCAGGCATTGGATTACCTCAAAAAACTTCTTCGTATCGACAGCGTGGAAACCGCGCCCGAACCCGGCATGCCCTTCGGTAAAGGCGTTTACGACTGCCTTACGGAAGCGCTGAAAATACTCGAAACCGAAGGCTTTACCGTAAAAAACGGCAACGGATTCTACGGATACGGGGAAATCGGCGAGGGCGAACTCTTCGGAATCCTGACCCACCTCGACGTCGTCCCCGTAGGCAAAGACTGGTCGAAAGATCCTTTCGGCGCGGAAGAAATAAACGGAAAAATCTACGCGCGCGGCGCGCTCGACGACAAATCGCCTTTCATCGCCTGCCTGCTCGCGGTAACGAGACTTCTCGCCGAAGGCAGGCGTCCCGTTAAACGCATAAGATTTATTCTCGGCTGCGACGAGGAAAGCGGTTGGAAATGTATGGACGCATATAAAGAAAACGAAGAAATGCCAGCGGAGGGAATATCTCCCGACGGCGATTTTCCCGTTATAAACTGCGAAAAGGGTATCGTTTATCACGAGATAAGTTACCCTAAACCCGACAATATAGAATATATCGTTTCGGGAGAAAGAGCGAATATGGTCCCCGACGAAGCGGAAGCGAAAATAAAAATCTGCGACGGACTGGACGAATTGTTTTCCTCGTCGGATTGCGAGTATCGGAGCGAAAACGGTTGGGCGACGATAAAGACGAAAGGCGTTTCCGCGCACGGAAGTCACCCTGAAAACGGCGACAACGCGCTGATTAAACTTCTGAAAATACTTGCCCCCGCGAGCGGAACGTGCGCCGAACTGTATACGGCTTTCTCCTCGTCCGACGGGCGCGCCGTAGGACTTGATATAAGCGACGGGCAGAGCGGAAAACTCACCCTCAATCTCGGAACGGCAAGAACGGAAAAGGACGAAATAACGTTCGAACTCGACGTGCGCCACCCCGTATCCTATAAAAAAGAATACGTCACCGAACGTCTGCGCGCAAACCTTAAAGGCGAGGTAAAAGAGACGTTTTTCCACCTGCCGCTTTTCGTAGACAAGGAACATAAGTTGGTAAAGACTTTACTTGACGCGTACAATAAAGTTACGGGAGAAAACGCCGAACCGATAAGTATCGGCGGCGGAACGTACGCGCGGGTACTCCCTCTCGGAGTCGCTTTCGGTCCGTGTTTCCCGAACAGTAAAGCGGGAATTCATTGCGCAGACGAGTACGTAGATATCGAAGAATTCAAAAAAGCCTCGGAAATCTATTACGAGGCGTTGAAAGAATTGTGTTTTAAGTAAAGTTCATATCTAAAAAATCGGATTATCTTTATAAAAACAGTTCTTTATGGCTGTAGAAAAAATTAAAATACGTTTTAGGATTATCGAGTTCCCACCATTT
>JBJETX010000014.1:0-7529 GCA_051883535.1 Christensenellales bacterium
GTAAAAAGCGGCGACGTTACCGAAATTCTCGCCCCAGCAAACCGCAATACTTATAAACAGGCTATTTACGGCGGCGCAGACGCGATCTACTTCGGATATAAAGAATTCAATGCGCGAGCGGGCGGAGATAATTTCGATTCCATAAAAGAAGTGGTCGATTTTTGCCATTTTTATAACGTGAAAGCGTATCTTGCGCTGAATATCTATTTTACCAACGGCGAATTGCAGAGGGTACGCGAAGTAATCGAAGAAGCGGAAGACGCGAATATCGACGCGTTTATTATCTGCGATCTTTCGCTCGTTCCCGTAATCAGGCAATATTCCAAAGCGGCGATACACGCAAGCACGCAACTCGGCGCGCATAACTCATGGGGAATGAGTTTTCTGAAAGAAATGGGTTTTAACCGCGCCGTACTCAGTCGTGAAATGAATTTTGAAGACGTAAAGTGCGTTACCGACACGCAGGGGATAGAAACCGAAGTGTTCGTGCACGGCGCGCTTTGTTCGTGTTTTTCCGGAGGTTGTCTGTTGTCCTCAATGCTTACGGGAAATAGCGCGAACAGAGGCAAATGCAATCAACTTTGCAGGCAGTATTATAAATCTTATATAGACGGGAAACCTGCCGCAAAAGGCTATCTTTTGAGCGCGAAAGATATTTGCCTCGATAAATACGTAAACGACCTTGTCGATATAGGCGTCGATTCTCTGAAAATAGAAGGAAGACTGAAAAGACCCGAATACGTCGGCGGTGTAACCATGCTTTATTCCGATTTGAAAAAAGGCATTGACCCGATTTACAGCGCGGAAGACGTAAAAGTGCTTTTTAACAGGGGCGATTATACCGCGGGTTATTTTGAAGATAACAACGTAATTTATACGGGACAGCCAAACCATATAGGCGTTTATGCCGGGAAGGTCGTGCATCTGCTCGGAGATAACAAAGCGTACGTTACGTCCGAAGTTCCGCTTGAAAAGGAAAACGGGTATAAAATTCTCAGAAATCGCAGAGAAATTGGCGGAGCGGTAGCCACAGGGGAATGCAGGAACGGTTTTTCCGTGATAAAATCCAATATGCCTCTTAAAGTCGGCGACGTAATAAGGCTTACCAACGACGCAGAACTTGCGGAATTCGTTTGCAGCAGAAAGAAAAGGAAAAACGTACCCATAAAAGTCAGGATTGCAGGCGGAGAAAAACCGCATATCGTAATGAATATTATGGGAAATAAGTTTGCTTTCAGCGGAAGAGATTACGCTCAATTTGCGCTGAACCAACCCGTTACCGAAGAAGAAATAAGAAACCTGTTCGAGGGAAGCAGGGTAAGAGAAGTCAGATTTACCATAGTCGATTTACAACTCTATAACGCGTTTTTGACGAAAGCGCAATTAAACCAACTCAGGCGCGACGCACTTGACTGCGTATGGAGATTCCTGTTAGGATATTACGAAAGAACGAAGAAAATCTTCGAGGAAAAACCGCTTCCGAAGTACGGCGAGGAGACGACCGCATTTGCGGACGGGGATTACTGCGAAGTCGATACGTCCGATAAAGCGAAAATCGCGTCGGGAAGGATAAAAAATATCGTTTACAGCCCCGAACGTTTTACCGAAAAGGAGTGCAGGAAGTTTTATTCGGAAGTCAAGAGGGAAGATAATCTTATTTTCATTAAACTGCCCATATATATCCCGACGACGAAAGAGGAATTTTTTGAAAATCTCATACGAATATTCGACGGAGTGGCGGCGGATAATATCGGAGGGGTTTATATAGCGGAAAAAATGAAGAAACGCCTTCTTTGCGGCGTTAATCTCAATATAACGAATACCAAAAACTGGCTTATAAAAAACAGTTGCGGATATATAGTTTCCACGGAACTGAATTACAACGACGTAAAGAAGTTCAAAAATCCGCTCGTATACGCTTACGGGTATCTTCCGCTTATGCATCTGAATTTCTGTCCGAGAAAAGTTGCTGGACAAGTATGCGGAGAATGCGGCGGAGAACTCAGATATTCCGATGAAAAGGGCGAATACGCGATAACCACGCAGAAGTTCGACGGCTATTGCGAACATATCTTGCATAACGGTATTCTTACCGATATCGGAAACGGTTACCTTGCTGCAAGAAGATATTTCGATTTTACTATGAGCGACAGGCAAACCGTGGAAAAGATTCTGAATTTATATTACGCCAAAAGCGAGTATAAACCGCAGGGAACTAATAAATTGCATCTGACGAGAGGTATAAAATGATCAGTGAAAGAACGATAAAAACTCTCGAATATGACAAAATATTGCAAAAAGTAGCATTTTTTGCGGCAAGTGCGCCCGCCAAAGAACGGGTGCTTGAATTGCGTCCTTATACGAACAGAGAGGAGATAGTCAGAGAACTCAATAAGACGGAAGAAGCGGATAAACTGTTGTTTGAATATGCGATAAATCCGTCGCTAAATTTCGACGATATTACCGCGGCGTTGGACAGCGCGGACGTTCTGAGTATGCTGACTATGCAGGATTTACTGAAAATCAGCCGCGTTTTAAGAGTTTCGGCAGCGTTGCAATCGCAGATTTTAGGCGTTCCCGACGAAGGGGTTTCCTTGCTCAAAACTATGGCGAGAACGCTTTTTACCGACAGAAAACTTTCCGGCGATATAGATAAATCCATTTTATCGGACACGGAAATGAGCGACGAGGCTTCGCACGAATTAAAGAGTATACGCGACAGAATAAGACGGAAAGGCGAAGGAATCAAGGCAAAACTCAACAGTTACGTTACGAGTTCGGCTTATACGAAGTATTTGCAGGACAATATAGTCACCGTTCGCTCGGACAGATACGTCATTCCCCTTAAAGCGGAATACAAAGGAATGATACCGGGGCTGATACACGATCAGAGTTCCTCCGGAGCAACTTTGTACGTCGAACCTTTCGCAATCGTGGAAATGAACAACGACCTGAAAGAACTGCTGTTGGAAGAAGAACGGGAAATCGAACGGATTTTGCGCGAATTTACCTTCCGCGTCAGCGAAGAAACGGGTTTATTGCGATATACGTTGGGCGTTATCGTGGAACTTGACTCGATTTTTGCCAAGGCGTATTACGGAAACTCAATCAAAGGCGTAAAACCGTTGTTCCGAACGGATAATAACATAAATATCCGTAAAGGCAGGCATCCGCTTATCGCGTCGGATAAAGTCGTTCCGAACGACGTACGGGTCGGAGAGGACTTCGATATGCTTCTGATTACGGGACCGAATACGGGAGGGAAAACAGTATGCCTGAAACTTATCGGACTGATTGAACTTATAGGAATGAGCGGAATTTTCGTTCCTGCGTCTTATGCCGAACTTGCCTGTGCGGATAGTATTTTCTGCGATATAGGCGACGAACAAAGTATAGAACAGAGCCTCAGCACTTTTTCTTCGCATATGACCAACGTGGTGCGGATTATCGGAGAGATGACTGCCGACAGTCTTATTCTGCTTGACGAACTCGGTGCGGGGACCGATCCTACCGAAGGCGCGGCTCTTGCGCTCGGGATCGCGCAATATATCTTGAAAAAAGGCGCGAAAGCCGTTATTACCACGCATTATAACGAATTTAAGGAATACGCGGTGGTAACGGAACGCGTTCAGAACGCCTCTATGGATTTCAATCCGTCGACATACTCTCCGACGTATAAATTGATAATAGGTACCCCGGGAGCGTCAAACGCCTTATTGATAGCGGAAAAACTCGGATTAAACGAAGAAATTCTTCAAACTGCGAGAAACGGGATAGGAAACCGCAAATTTGATTTTGAAAACGTCCTTAAATCCTTGGAAGAAGCGCGCCGCGAAGCGGAGGCAAATAAGGATGCGAGCGAAAAAATGCGCGAAGAGGCGGAACAAATCAAAAAAGAGGCGGAAAAAGAAAGAGAAAAACTGTTCGCGCAGAGGGAAAGGCTTAACGTGAGCGTAAGGCGCGAAACCAAAAGACTTGTCGAAGAGGCGATGTCGGAAGCGAACGAAATAATCGACAGAATGAGAACGTTGCTTGACGATCCGTCGGAATCAGACGTTTTTCTTGCGCAAAAATTACGAAAATCGCTTAAAAAATTCGTTATAGCGGAAGATAACGAGTTTCAGGGAATGGGAGAAGAAATCGAAGGCGAAATATCCGTCGGAGACAGGGTTCTCGTTAAAAATCTCAACGCAGAGGGCGAGGTTTTGTCGATAAATCCTATAAAAGGCGACGCAAAAGTCAAACTCGGAAAAATGAGTTGCAACGCCAAACTGTCGGAACTTGTGCGCCTTAAACAGCCTGAAAAGAAGGAAATCGGGCGGAAAGAGAGCAAACGCGTTCTTTTCAACGAGCAGGTTTCGCCTGAAATCAATCTGATAGGAAAAACCGCATTGGAAGCGGAAAAGGCTTTGGAAGAGTATATCGACAAAGCGAACAGAGTAGGACTGCACGAAATCCGCATTATTCACGGCTACGGCGAGGGCGTTTTGAGAAAAACGGTGCAGAACTATCTGAAAACGCGAAAAGAAATTGATTCGTTCCGACCGGGCGAGTACGGTGAAGGCGGAAGGGGTGTTACCGTTGCGTATTTTAAGTGATTACAGGTTGGAATTCAGAATGGAAAAAAACCGCGCGCTGTATAACTTCGGCATATATTTTGCTCCCGTTTGCAGAGTTTTAATCGTAGTTCTGATATTACTTGCCGTTACTTTGAGTCCGTTTTTTGCCATAGGGATTCCCGTATGCATCGCTTTATCCGTTCTGTCCGACAATATAGCGAAAAAATGCGTTTATACGTTGGAATATTCCTGGCATGACGGCGTTTTCACGATTACGCATATCACCCTTGACGGAGAGGAAAAACGTCTTGAAAGGCTTGATTGCGAAAGTGTTTTAGTGAAAAGAACGGATATTGTACCTGATGAAACGATAGATTATTCGGCAAAAGACAACTGCGACGAGCGTATAAAAGTTCTGCTCGAATGCGAACGGGACGGGAAGAAAATTTTTATTACGCCCGATAAGTATATGTACGCGTTAATCGCCGAACGGAGGGAATATGGTTTATCTCGATAATGCGGGGACGACAAACGTTTTACCCGAATGTGTGGAAATTTTCGATAAGTATCAGACGGAAAACTTCTTTAATCCGTCCGCGCCCTATCATCCGTCGTTGTGTCTTGCGAACGAAATAAAGAATACGCGCGAAAATATCGTCAGATTATTGAAAGGGAAAGGTCGGTTTATTTTTACTTCGAGTGGCTCGGAAAGCGATAATCTTGCTTTGTTTGGCACGAAAAAGGCGAAAAACTCGCGGATTATAGTCTCCGCGAGCGAACATCCCGCCGTTTATAATGCGGCAATGGAATTAAAACAAAGAGGGTATGAAGTAGTCTTTTGCGAAGTGGATAACACGGGCAGGGTTATCGAGGAAAAATTTGCAGAACTGGTGAACGAGAACACTTCTTTGATTTCCATAATGCACGTAAATAACGAGACGGGCTGCATAAACGACATAAAAAAGTTGTGTAAAATCGCAAAAGATAAGAACCCGAACGTAATTTTTCACTCTGACGGCGTTCAGGCTGTGGGAAAAATCAAAGTATCCATAAGCGATTCGGGTGTGGATTTGTATACGGTAAGCGGACATAAAATTCACGGAATCAAGGGCGTTGCGGGGCTGTTCATCAAGGATGGAGTAAGCGTCAGACCCTTGATATACGGGGGAGGACAGGAATTCGGCATACGCTCGTCAACGGAGAACGTAGGCGGAATAGCGGCGTTCGGCGCGGCGGTAGAAAAAGCCGTCGCAGATTGCGCGGAAAATGCCGTAAGAGTTACGGAATTACGGAACGACCTTGCCGGTTATCTAAAAGAACTCGGTTTGTATATCGTAAATTCGGAGATGCAATCACCGTATATTTTATGCGCGGTTATGCCGTTTGTGAGAGGAGAAGTTATGTTGCATTCTCTCGAAAAATACGGTATTTATATCGGAACTGGTAGCGCGTGTTCAAGTAAAAAAAGCCACAAAAAACTACCGACGATTCTCGGATTGTCTTCCGAGTACGAAAACGGTATAATTAGAATAAGTTTCTCACGCTTTACTACAAAAAACGACATTGACTATTTCAAAAAATATTTTAATTTAGAATATTGCAATTTGAAAAAATATATAAATCGTAATAATATTTGAGGTGAAAAATGAAAAAAACCATTCTTATCAGAATAGGCGAGATTTTTTTGAAAGGGAATAATAAAGGTTTCTTTATTTCTACGCTGAAAAGGAATATTTGCGCTGCGCTTAAAGGCGTGGATTGCGTGCTTTCTCAGGCGCAGAACAGAATGTACGTAGAGAAATACGCAGAAGAAGACGAGTCGGAAATCATCGACAGGTTGAAAAAAGTCTTCGGGATATACAGCATAAGCGTTGCGGTTAAGATGCCGACCGACCTCGAAAAAATTGCCGCCGCGTGTTCGGAACTGTTCCCTAAGAAGGGAAAATTCAGAGTATCCGTGAACCGCGCGGACAAGCGTCTGCCGTTTACATCTATGCAGATTGCCGCCGATATCGGAGAAAAAATGCTCGACGCCTCGGAAGAACTTGCCGTTGACTTGTACCGTTTTGATTTCGAAGTAAACGTCGATATAAGGGAAAACGGCGTAACTTATATATATTACGACAGAATCGTTTGTCAGGGCGGGCTTCCGGTCGGCTGCGGCGGCAAAGGAATGCTTCTGCTGAGCGGAGGAATAGACAGTCCCGTCGCGGGTTATCTGATGGCGAAGCGCGGAGTTAAAATTTACGCCGTTCATTATCACAGTTTTCCTTTTACGAGCGAACAGGCGAAAGAAAAAGTCCTCGATCTTGCAAGGCAGATATCCGCTTATTGCGGGGAAATCGTTCTTTACGTCGTGCCTTTTACCGATATTCAGTACGCGATCAAAGAGAATTGCCCTATAGAATATATGATTACCATAATGCGCAGGTTTATGATGCGTATCGCCGAGCGGCTTGCCGACAGGCAGGATTGCGGCGCGATAATCACGGGCGAAAGTCTCGGACAGGTCGCAAGTCAGACTATGGAGAGTATTACGGTGACGAACAGCGTAGTGAAGAAACCCGTTTTTCGTCCGCTTATAGGGTTTGATAAAACGGATATTATCGATATAGCGAGAAAAATCGGCACGTTTGACACGAGTATTCTGCCTTACGAAGATTGTTGTACCGTGTTTTTGCCGAAAAACCCCGTAATTCGCCCCGATATCGCAACCGCTGAAAAATACGAAGCAAAACTCGATTGCGAAAAACTTATCGCCGACGCGCTTGACGGTATCGAAATTGTGAATTGTAAAAACTGAAGTCCGGTTCGCGTCTTTCCTGAGCGTAACCGATGCGTTTGCCGTTAAAATAAACGCCGAGCCTGTATGAATATATGGCGTTTTCCGTTGTCGTAGGTAGTGTATACGAGCCGCTTTCTTCGAAAGTATATTCGTTACTTTCGCCGCTTAACATATTGAATTCTTCA
>JBJETX010000015.1:0-1740 GCA_051883535.1 Christensenellales bacterium
TTGTATACGCCTTCGAGTTCTTCGCGCCGTTCGGGATCGCGGAATATCCAGTCCTTGAACGCTTCCACGATTTTATTCTGCTTTTCTCTCGCCGCTACCGTTTCGGAATTGTTCAGCACACGCTTTTCTCTGCCGTCCGCGTCCAATACCGTATCGTAAATCTGCGTGGAACGCTGATTCAGACAGTCCTCGAACAGTCTGTAAGCGTTTGCCCGTTCGGTGCCGTATACGCTCGTTACGTTCATCGTGCGAAAATTTCGCACATACCCCGTCGTTCGGTCTACGCGCCAACTGCCGTCGTGTTTGTTGTAATACAGTTCGATTCCGTCGCGCATATAGTATGGGAGCGCAATTAACTGACAGAAAAACTCTTTATATAACTCTTTGTCTATCCAGCTCGTCCCTACTCGCACCGCGATTTCCGATGCCTTTACGGGCACTGGCTGAACCTCTTGAAGTGCCGCGATATTTTTATCGTAATCGATAAGATCGGGGCTGCTTTGTCTCATTCGCTCTGCCGTTTGCAGTTTGTCCGCAACTCTCCCCGAAAGGTATTCTTCCGCCGTTTCAAAACCCGAATATTTATCTTCGGGATTGACCGCAACGGGGTTACGGAATACCGCGTTACCGAGTTCTTTAATTACGGTGTCGTAGTCCTTTTTCGTGAGTTCTTCGATATACGAAATATCTACTGAGCCGCGCTCGTTCTTACTGATCTGCAACGCCTCGAAACAATCGTCGGTACTTGTTACCGCCGTATACGGTCTGATCGTGCGTTTCGTAAACACGTCGGCTTTCGTTACCGTTGTTTCATCTTCCGATACGTTCTCGCAAGCAAACAAGAGTGCGCTATCGCCGTCGGGCTTAAACAGCCGTAAATTGTTCTTACTGTTGATATACCCGAACCGCTTGACGAAACTGTCGTATTTCGCGCCGAGTTGCCGTTGCTCTTTTAATAACACTTCGTCATCGCAGCCTTCTACCTGCAAGTCCAGCACTTTGCGGAGTTGCTTGCGGATTTCGATCATTTCTGCAATTCGCAGGTATGCGTCTTTCGGGAACGGCGGCACGGGTTGTTCAACCATACTATCTCCCACGCGCATATATATCTTGCCGTTCACCGCCGTCAGATTCATCGGCTTGACGTCGTAGTCCACTTCGACTTCTTCGTGCGTTTCGGTTTCTTCCGTAGATTCGGGATTTACATAGAAATCTTGCGGTAATCGGCTTATAGCCGCGTTTATCGCTTCCGATAGTTCTCTGCCGTCGGGTTTTACCGTTATATCTTCCGCACCGTAAAGTCCCGTTTCTTTTACAAGCGTGCCAAGGATCATTTCGGGGTGTGCGATATAATAATTATTTATCTCGTACCCGCCCTCGGTTTTGCCTGTCGCAAGCCATTCGGCGTTCTCGATACTCGCGTTTATTCTTTCTTCCCTTTTACGAAAAAACAGAATATCCGTCACCACTTCGGTATTCGCCGTCTGTTTGAACGCCGTGTTCGGAAGCCTGATTGCGCCCACAAGTTCGGCACGATCCGCAAGGTATTTACGGATAGACGGATTTTGCTTGTCCATCGTGCCTTTGCTCGTAATCACCGCCATAAGCCCGTTCGGCTTTACCTTGTCGATACCCTTGGCAAGAAAATAATCGTGAATGTAAAAGTTATACTTGTTGTAGTCGGGATCGAATACCGTATACCCGCCGAACGGAACGTTTGTTACCATAAGGTCGAACGAA
>JBJETX010000016.1:0-7478 GCA_051883535.1 Christensenellales bacterium
TATGGTCATGGGATGTATGGTATTGAAAATGCATCTAAATTTTATTTTGATAAATAAACAAAGGAGATAGTTACGAAAGACAAATTAACTGCCGGATTATTGGCGCTGTTTACGGGTGGATTGGGAATCCATAAATTTTATCTTGGCGATACGAAAATATGATATTTTAGAAAAACTTTTTAGGAGAAACATTTATAATGAAAAGACATCAGACGAAAGCACTATTATTATTTTCTATAGGTCTTACAATATCTACATTGGTTTTCCTGCTTGTTGGATGCGGCTTTGGTTGTGATCATACATATGATGATGGCGAAATAACACAACAGGTTACATGTAATGAAGAAGGGGAGACGACTTATACTTGCACACAGTGCGGGAAGACAATTACCGAGAAGATATCAATTAAGAGTAAATTTATTGATGTCTATTATGCATATTGCAAAACGCCTTGGGCAGAGTATGGTTCGGATTTTTCATATATTTCTATTGACACCTATCCACCATACGCTTATTCTCAATATACGTATATGTCTGAAGCGACCTCTGCAATCAGGAAAATAAATGCGGATTTGGGAATACCCGAATATGTATATCAGGACATGACGAAAACGACTGCACTGCAGGGAAGACAAACTGTAACGTTTAAACTGGTTACCGTAACATGGACGTATCATCCTGATAACGGACTTGAAGTAACGTATAGGGCAAATTAGCGATAGCGCAGAGAATTCGAAGAACAAAAGGCAAAAATTCTCAGACAACTCGGGTTATAATACGCTATACGATTGAATCGGAAAAAACGGGACGCGTCGCGCCCGTTTTTTCCGTTTTTTTACCGTTTTTTTCCGAATATTTTTTATCAAACGTTTGACAAGGAAATACGCTTTTTATATAATTGCTTTGTGTTTAGGAAAAATAAACTTTTAATTTAGTGCGGATAGAATATAATGACGAAGAGTTTATTTACGCTAAACACGGAAACGGGAGAGGAAAGATATGGAAATCGGAATAAAGGTAAAGGCTCTGCGACTGAAAAACAATCTTACGCAGGAAGAACTTGCGGACAGATGCGAACTTACCAAAGGGTTTATCAGTCAACTTGAGAACGACGTCGTCAATCCGTCGATCGACACGCTTAACGACATACTCGTGGTTCTCGGAAGCAATCTCGGGGAATTTTTCCGTAACGAGGAGAGCGAACCGCTCGTGTTCCGCAAAGAGGACTATTTCAGCAAGGATTACGGAGACAGCGTAACGACCTGGCTCGTGCCGTCCGCGCAGAAAAACGCGATGGAACCCATCCCGCTCGACCTTAACGAGAAAGGCGCGAAGGAAACCGATATGCCGCACGAAGGCGAGGAGTTCGGATACGTCGTTTCGGGAAAGATAAAACTTACCGTAGGTAAAAAGAGTTTTACCGCGGAACAAGGAGAAACGTTTTATTTCAAAGCGGACAGAAAGCATTCGATAGAAAACGTTTCCGAAGGAAAATCCACCGTGTTATGGATTTCCTGCCCGCCTAATTTTTAACGAAAGAAGAGGTTTGCAATGAGCGTAGCGCAGAAAAAAATCGAAAAGATAATCGAAGTAAACGGCGTCACGAAAGTGTTCGACGGAGTAACCGTACTCGACGACCTCAGCCTCGGTATCAGAAAGGGACAATTCGTCACTCTTCTCGGTCCGAGCGGTTGCGGCAAAACCACGCTTTTGCGTATAATCGCGGGGTTCGAGCAACCCACGAAAGGCAAGGTTTTCATCGGCGGCGAAGACGTGACGGGCGTACCGCCGTACAAAAGACCGGTAAACACGGTTTTTCAGCGTTACGCGTTGTTTCCCCATCTCAACGTATTCAAAAACGTCGCTTACGGACTGAAAATAAAAAAGACGGAAAAATCCGTCATCAAAGAAAAGGTTACTTCCGCGCTCAGACTCGTGGGACTCGAAGGTTACGAACACAGGAACGTTACGAGTCTTTCGGGCGGACAACAGCAAAGGGTCGCAATAGCGCGCGCGCTCGTCTGCGAGCCGTCCGTGCTTTTACTTGACGAACCTCTCGGCGCGCTCGACCTCAAAATGCGCAAAGAGATGCAGAGCGAACTTATTTCCATGCACAATCGTCTCGGGATTACTTTTATCTACGTTACGCACGATCAGGAAGAGGCTCTTACGATGAGCGACGTCGTAGTGGTTATGAACGACGGCGTTATTCAGCAAATCGGCACTCCGCAGAAAGTTTACGACGAACCGAGCAACGCGTTCGTGGCTAACTTTATCGGGGAAAGCAACATAATAAGCGGCGTTATGCCGCGCGATTACCGCGTAGCCTTCCTCGGAGAGGAACTCGACTGTCTCGACAAAGGGTTTGAAAAGAACGAAAAAGTAGACCTCGTTATACGCCCCGAGGATATAAGCGTTTACGCTTCCGACAGCGAAAAAGGGCAGTTTGCGGGAACGGTTCTCCGTTCGGTTTTCAAGGGAACGTATTATGAAATGGAGATAGAGGCGAGCGGTTACGAATTCACCGTTCAGTCGACGAAAGAACAGAAAGTCGGGTCAGCCGTGAGGCTCGGAATTAAACCCAACGGTATTCATATAATGAAGAAACTGCGTTCGGTGAACGAGTTTTACGGCGAAGTCACCTCTGAGGACACCGTTTATTTCTGCGGAGGGGAATTCGAGTTCGATAATAAAGACAGCATAGAAAAAGGCGCGCGCGTAAAAGTAAAAGTCGGGTTCGACGCGATAACTCTTACCGACGACGAATCGGACGGAGTAATCGGAGCGAACGTAACGCAGTCGCTTTATAAAGGCAACTATTATCAGGTACAGATATACACGGATACGGACGAAGATTTTTATATCGACACGCAGGACGAATGGGACATCAACGACCGTGTGGGCGTGAGAATCGACAAGGCGAAAATCGTCGTGGAGAAGGCAGAGGAAGAAGATGAAGAAACCGTCGATTAAATTTCACAGGGGATACCTGTCCTTCCCGTATATGGCGGTAAGCGTGATTTTCGTCATTATTCCGCTTATACTTATACTTTTGTATGCGTTTACCGACAAGAGCGGTTCGTTTTCCTTTGAAAACTTCGCAAAACTTGCCGATAAAGGCATATGGATTACTATGGCGAGGAGTCTTATTATCGCGTTTCTCACTACGGTTATCTGTCTTGTTCTCGCGTACCCCACCGCGCTTGCGCTTACGAAAATCAAGGCGAGCAGAAGGACGGTTTTACTTCTCGTTTTCATAATGCCGATGTGGATAAACTCGCTTTTGCGCATTTACGCGGTAAAACTCTTTTTCGGAGACGTGATGGGTATAGAAAGAGGGTTTCTGCTCACGCTTGTGGGAATGGTATACGACTTTTTCCCGTTTATGCTGTTGCCGATTTACACGATACTTACGGATATGGACAAAGGGGTGCTCGAAGCGTCCGCCGACCTCGGCGCGTCGCCGCTTGAAACTTTTATCAAAGTGCGCCTTCCGTTGTCCGTGCCGGGAATAGTAAGCGGCGTGCTTATGGTATTTATGCCTACCGTTTCCTCGTTTGCCGTGTACGACATACTCGGCAAAGACGGCGGAAACGCCGCGTTTATGGACGGCAAATTGTTCGGAAATATCGTGTACACGTATTTTGAAAAAGGATATTACAATTCGGGAAGCGCGCTCGCGCTCGTACTTCTCGTACTGATTCTGTTATCCACGGTGGTATCGAACCTGATTACGCGCGGAAAATCGGTTAAAACGGGAGGGACGATATCGTGAACGGCAAAAAAAGCGTGATAATCAGCGCGGTGTTTCTGGCGGTTATGGTGGTGGTAACGTATCTGCCCGTGGCGATACTTACCGTTTACTCGTTTACCGATTCCACTACCATAGGGGTATGGAACGGGTTCAGTCTGCAACTTTATAAGGATTTGTTCAACGACTACGCGATAATGGAAGCGTTGAAAAACACCCTTATAGTAGGACTTTGCGCGTCCGCGCTCGCGGTTATTCTCGGGACGATGGCGAGCATAGGAATTCATCACCTCAGAAAAGTTCCGAGAATGATAATGGAAGGCGTAAATCAGATTACTATGGTAAACGCGGATATAGTGACCGCGGTCGGGTTTATGCTGTTGTTCCTGTTCGTTATCGTCATTCCGAACGAATTCGTAACGCTGATAATAGCGCATACGGTTATCTGTACGCCCTACGTTATTATGAGCGTACTGCCGAGGCTCAGTCAACTTAACCCCAACGTATACGAAGCGGGACTCGACCTCGGAGCGTCGCCTCTCCGCGCGATAGTAACGATTATTCTTCCGCAACTGTTGCCCGGAATTATCGCGGGTTTCGCGTTGGCGTTTACCATAAGCCTGGACGACTTTACGATTTCCACGCTCGTAAGCAGCAGCGTGGATACGATACCGAGATATCTGTATAACAAACTGAAAGTAAAGGGAATAATGCCCGTATTGCGCGCGTTGTCCGTTCTTATTATGGCGGCGGTAATGGCGGTGCTTGCGGCGATAAACGTTGCTTCGCACAGGGCGGAGAAGAAAAAAATCAAATTGGAACAATCAATCGGGAGGTAACACGATGAAAAAGAAAGTAATTGCGCTTATCGCGCTTGTTGCGGTTGTCGGAACGCTTTTCGCGGTACTCGTCGGCTGTTCGGCAAACCGTGAAAACACCTTGCGTATAGCGAACTGGGGCGAATATATGTCGCAGGAAACTTACGAAGGGTTCGTCGAATGGTACAAAGAAAAAACGGGCGAAGACGTTAAAATCGACTATAAAGAATTCGATACCAACGAAAATCTCTATACCTGGATAGCGCGTAAACACGACGATTACGACCTTATTTGTCCTTCGGATTATATGTTGCAGAGAATGAAGAGCGAAGGGTTGCTGAAAAAACTGTCGGACGAAACGCTGACCGTCCTTGACGCCGCTATCAATCCGACGATAAAAGATATGGTCAAGGCGTCCTACGACGAGGAATTCGCTTACAGCATGCCTTACGTATGGGGAACGCTCGGAGTTATGTTCAATACGAAGAGCGACGGACAGGCGGGACTTTCCGCTGCCGAAAAAGCGAAATACGGCACCTGGTCGGTATTCTGGGACGAAGCGAACAGGGATAAAATATTTATGAAAGACAGCGCGAGAGACGCGTATACCGTCGCGCTACTGTACGACAAGAGAAACCAACTTTCCGAGGCGAGCAAAGGATTTACCGATTATACCACGCCCGAATACAAAGCCTTGCTTGCCGACGTGTTCACCACGGCGAACGCCGATACGATAGCGGCGGCGAAAGCGCAACTTACCGTGCAGAAAAACCTCGTATACGACTACGAAGTGGATTCGGGTAAAGACGATATGCTCCGCAATTCGGCGAACGGCTATTTCGGGCTGTTCTGGAGTTGCGACGCGGGATATATAATGAACGGCGGCGGAGCCGGAAGTCAGGACCTCTATTACGGCGTTCCCGTGGAAGGCGGAAACGTATGGATCGACGGGTTTGCGATTTCCAAGTACGCCAAGAACGAAAAAGCGGCGAATTACTTCCTGCAGTATCTTTGCGAAACTTCGGTTGCGTACGACTGTATGGATTACGTAGGCTCGACGACGGCGGTAAAAGCGGCGGCGGACGAATACAAAGCCGATATTATCGCGGACGAAGACGGATTTTTCGCGGATACGTACGACGGATTCAAGGAAATGTACCTCGAAATGATGTTCCCTTCGGAAGAAACGCTCGCACGTTGCGCGGTTATGATGGATCTGGGAGAATTCAACGAGGCTCTCGACGATATGTGGATTGAGGTTACGCAATAAGCGAGGGATACAAGTGGTCGGCATTATTATAGCGATGGATAAAGAACTCGCGCCGCTTACCGAAGGAAGAAAAACGGTAAAAACGGAGGAGGGCGGCAAGGAGTTCTACCGTTTCGACGTGGACGGCGTGGAATGCGTAGCCGTCAAAAGCGGAATCGGAAAAGTAAACGCGGCGTACGCGGCGACGCTTCTTGTGCGCGGTTTCAGACCCGATTATCTCGTCAGCACGGGGATAAGCGGAGGATTGGGCAGACACGGACTGCTCGAACTCGTAGCCGCGGAAAAAACCGTGCAATACGACGTCGATACCACCGCGCTCGGCGACCCGATAGGGTACGTGAGTACGGTAAACAAGGTGTATTTCGACGCGGACGAAAGACTTACCGACGTTTTCTGCAAAGCGACTGGCGCGGAAAGAACCGTGCTTGCCTGCGGAGACAGGTTCGTTGCCGACGACGAAACGAAAAACTTTATCGTGACGACTTTCGACGCGGGAGCGTGCGATATGGAAAGCGGAGCAATCGCGCAGATCGCCTTTATCACGGGTACGCCGTACGTCGCGCTCAGATGTATATCGGACGGAGCGGGAGACGGGGCGGAATACGACTATGAAAAAACCGCTTCAAACGCCGCGAAAATTCTTTCCGAGGCTCTCCGCGCGGGAATAAAAGCCGTGGAAACAGGCAACCTCGTTTAACGGAAATATTTAAGGAAAACGAAAGGAGAAACCGTATCGTAAAACGACGCGGTTTCTTTTATATATAAAGAGAAATACGACAATCCGCAACCGAGGAAAAGCGCGCCCGGCAGAGGGAAATTTGGGTATTGACAGGAACCCCGAGTTATGTTATTCTTATTATAAGCAATTGGGATTATGCCCTTTTATGCTAAAACGAAAATTTTTATATGGAGGTTTTATGAAAAAGAACGTATTAAGAATACTGCTCGCGCTCGTAATGGTGTCGCTCGTATTCGCGTTGGTTGCTTGCTCCGGCGGCGGCGATGACAAAAAGCCCGGCGGAGATACGCATACCACTCACGTAGACGACAACGGCGACGGCAAATGCGACGTATGCGGCGAGACGATGCAGACCGGTGGCGACGAAACCGCGTCGCTTGCGGAAGAAGTCGATAAGATTCTCAGTACGCTTTCGCCGTATCTTAACGCATTTAAGAACGCAAAAGCGGACAGTGCTATCGGTATCGACATCGGTATCGGAGGTTATTTCAAAACGACGGGAACCAACAAGTCGAACAATAACTTCAAACTCAACGTTGCCGCGAACGCAAACGCAACCGCTCCCGAACTTGCTCTCGGAGTATCCGTTAACGACGAAGATTATCTGAGAATAGGTTATAAGGACGCCGCTTTGTATCTTCTCGAAGGGTTGAACCTGATTAACTCCGAGGCTACTTCGTCCAACAAAATCAAAATGGACGTTTCCTATCTCGAAGCGGGAATCAAAAACGCGACCGCGGTCGGAATGGAATATCTCGAATGGTTCGTGACCAACACGCTTTCCGGACTCGATCTCGACGACCTCAGAAAAGGACTTACCGTTAAAGGCGACGACGGAAGCGATCCGCTTATTGCTATGGCGGACGGTCTTCTTACCGCTACGAGCACGGCTAACGGCGC
>JBJETX010000017.1:0-7424 GCA_051883535.1 Christensenellales bacterium
TAGGTATCGCGCCGTCGTTTTTTATCGATTCGAGCAACGCTTTAACCTTTTCCGATTCGTAATCGATACCTTCGACGTACAATCCGAGATCGCTTTCAAGTCTCTCTATGGTTTTCTTCATATCGTCGAACCCTTCAGTCGGGAAAAGTCCTTTAACGTACTTTTCAAATCCGCTTACGTCAACGCTTGCCTCGGGATCGGACGAACCTATTCCCGCAAGCGCGATATTTGCCATCTGCAAAGCGGTCTTATTGGGCGTTATCCTTACTTCGAGTTCACCGTCCGCAGTGAGTTTAACGTAAGTTTTCTCTTTGTCCATAAACCCGATAAAATCTCTTTCCCAAAGCGTCATTTCGTCGAGTTCGTATACCGTATCGTACTTCATATAGACTTTTTCCGCAGGCGTTTCTTTATCTTCGCAAGCGGAAAAAACCGCAATCGCAAAGCAGCACAGCAAAATAGCCGCCGCCGCAATCGTTATTTTTTTCATCGTAAATGCTTTCTTCATATCCGCCACCCCATCTTAGTAATTCGGCGTAACGCCGTCTATCGCGTCAAAGTACGCTTTGGTTATCGCGTCGTAAGTGGAAGCCTTGTCTATCGCTTTTTTCGCCGCTTTGACGTCCACCTCGGTATCTTTATACAGTCGGTCGAGTTGGTCTTTTCTCAAAGTCTTGTAATTTGCTATCGCATAGTCGTGATCCGCTATACCGAGATCTTCGAGTTTTTCCTGTAACAAACCCGCGATTACCGCGTGTCCTTCGTTGCTCGGGTGTACGCAATCCGGATAAATTAGTCTGTCGAGACGGCTGCTGTCCGCGCGATAAAGTCCGTCGAATTTTCCGTTGACGTCGAGAATGCTGAACGCGCCAGGATGCAGCACGAGGTAGCGGTAAAGCACGTTGTTAAGTCTGTTTATCAGCAACCCCGCTATGTTGTAAAAATCTTCTTCCGTTACTTCGGGATGAGCCTCTATTACCTTCCGTTTGTCTTTTTCTCCCATCGTGGTCGAGCCGGGATACATGGGATTATAAACGGTCTGAATCAACAGTTCCGCGTCGGGGTTAAGTTCTTTGATACGCGCGACGATACCTTCGATATTACTGTACGACTCGTCGAGCAAGGCGTCTACTTCGGTATAATCCGCAGGCGTTTCCAACGCTTTCATAACGTACTGACTGAACCCGACCTGCAAAAGGTCGTTGCCGAGAATGGAAACGACTATTACGTCCGCTTCCATAATATGCGTAATCGGCGCGTATGCGGTGTCGTCGGCTTCCCTTGAAATATATTCGAGAAGTTGTCCGGATTTATGTCCGCTTATCGCTCTGTTTCTGTAAGTAAAACCGTTTATCTGTCCGACTACTCCGAGATAAGAATAATTGTCCCTTTCGATGACGGGCGCGGGTCCGAGAATGCCTTCCCCTATCGAATCCCCGAGAACTATGATTTTCGTCTCCGAATTATCTACGTTTTCCTTACTTCCGTCTTTGTTTTCGCACGAAGCGAAAAAGCAGGCGGTTACGACGAGAGCCATAAAGCAAGCCGTAATCAAAATGAGTTTTTTCTTCACCGCGTAACCCTCCGAAAATTTACTCCGCCTTCGGCGGCAAACCGAACGCACATTTATCATAACCTTTTTTTTAATATTTGTAAAGTCCCATTTTTGCGGCAAACGCCCCGAAAACGTAACCGTATCCGTTTAATTTTCCGAAAACCCCTTGAAAATACTTCTTCCCGGATATATAATGAAAATATTCGGTTAAGGAGGAAATATACCTTGAACAAGCAAACGGAAATAACGGAAAAAACGCCTCTTCTCGATTCCGACGGAAACGTCCGCGCTGTCGGTTGGTGCAGGCGTTGCCTCGTGGAATACACCAAAGATCGCATCCCGGAATCCCTTCGTTGGCGGAAAAAAGAATGGGATTTTTATCAGGTGTCCGACGGCGAATGGATGGCTCAGATAAACTTTGCCAACATATCCGTAGGCGCGGCGGCGACCTGCGGCGTGGTCAACCTGAGAACGGGTGAAAGAAACGATTTCGCTTCCGTAGTTCCCGCTACGTTCAACCGCTTATTCCTATCGTCGAAAAACGCCGAATCGCCCTCGTTTTTCGAGTATTCCAAAGGAAACGTTTATCTCAAATTCGACGTAAAAGCCGAGTATCGCGATATCGTCTTCAAAGCGAAAAAAGGCAAGCAAACCATAGATCTCGCTTTGCGCGCACGACACTTGCCCGATAACGAATCTATAACCATAGTTACCCCGTTCGGGCTTCCCAAACGCTTCTTCCTGACAACCAAATACAACTGTATGCCCACCGAGGGTTATATTTCAATCGGCGAAAAAAAGATTGTTTTCGATCCTAAAAAAACGTTCTGCGTACTCGACTGGGGCAGAGGCGTATGGCCACATAAAAATTATTGGTATTGGGGAAACGGCGCAAAAATAATAGACGGAAAAATTTTCGGTTTTGAGATAACCTGGGGAATAGGCGACACTTCGGAAGCGACGGAAACCTGCGTTTTTTATGACGGGAAAGCGCATAAAATTGGCGCGGTAGACGTTGCCGTTCCTCCGAAAAAACA
The DNA here is from genome assembly GCA_051883535.1 of Christensenellales bacterium. Taxonomy (GTDB): domain Bacteria; phylum Bacillota; class Clostridia; order Christensenellales; family DTU072; genus CAG-1782. Next base: position 2,593 of record JBJETX010000017.1, read on the forward strand.
AGGGTTTATGAAACCGTGGGTCTTTTCTTCGGACGACGGCAGGTTCAACCTTACCATGACTCCTTATTTCGACAACGAAAGCGGTATGCTCTTTATGGGGCTGATCGGAATGAAAACTCATCAGGTGCACGGCTATTTTAACGGAACGGTAACCCTCGACGACGGCACGATACTGGAAATCAAAGATATGTACGCGTTCTGCGAATACGTCGAAAACCTGTGGTAACTCTTTCGACATACGGTTTTTGCTCGCCGATTTATCATTAAAGCCGACTTAAACCCCGTTGACTATTTTGCGCTCGTATTATATAATTTGTTTATGAATGAAAATTCCGCACGCGCGCGTGCGCGTATATTTATTGTTATCCTGTCGGCGATAGCGTTACTGCTGATTTCGTCGTATACGGTGTTTTCTCTACCCGATTCGCCGTATCTTACCGCAAACGCCGCTTCTTCTCCGTTCTCGGAAGGAGACGGGAGCGACGCTAATCCGTATGTTCTGTCTTCGCCCGACGACCTCACGGCTTTGTCTTCTCTCGTGAACGACGCGACGAAACGCGACGACGGTAAAATGTTTTCCTCTTTAAGTTACCGCCTCGGTTCGGACATAAATATGTCGGGAGTAACTTTTTCCCCTATCGGTAAAAAAGGAGTTTCTTCCTCGCTCGGTTTTTATATAGACGTAACCCCGATAGTCCTTAACGACTCTATGCTTCAATCATTATGGAGCAGCGCTGGGTATAACGCGGCTTTTTACGTTCTTTCGGGCGGCGAATACGTAAAATGTTCCGATACTGCCGAATATGCAGAATTTAACGAAACACTCTTTTCTTCGACAACTTTTTACTATTATTACGAATTCGAGACCGCTTTCTTCGGCGTGTTCGACGGCAATAACCATACCATATCCGATCTTACGATAAACGGAACCGACGGTCCGATCGGTCTTTTCGGCTACGCCGTCAACGCGGAAATTAAAAATCTGACGATTGAAACCGCTTCCGTATCCGGTTCCTGCGACGCGGGCGTAATCGCAGGGGAAATATCCTCTTCCGTTATAACCGATTGCGCGGTAATCTCCTCTTCGTCGACCGCGGACACAGTCTTTTCCGCCGGCGGCGTAACCGCCGTTCTCGCCGAATCGATTAACTATTACGCGCCGATGACCGCAGAATATTCTTACGACGCAATCGAGCCGTATTTAATACCGTATTTCAATTCTCCACGCACGCAAACAGTATCTCGTTGCGCGGTGATAGGAGGAAGTTTTTCTTCCGACGGATACGTCGGAGGCGTTTCGGGCAAAACTACGGAAGGAACCGTTTCCGATTGTTTTTCCTCTGCGACAGTAAGCGGAAACGGAGTAAAAGGCTGCCTGTCGGGCTCGCTCGGCGCGGCGGCGGTCGCAACGCGTTGCCTCGGCGTAACGGACGCTTTGTTCGGGGAAACCGACGTTTATTCCGCTTTTTCGCACTGCATCTATCCGTCCGACGTAGTGTCCGACGGTGCCGTTCCCTGTGAACTTACGACCGAAAACATCCTCTTGCTTTCGCCCGAAGAACTGTCTCTCGACGGTTGGAATACGTTTTCCTCTTCCGGCACGACTTACTACTATCCGTCTCCCGTATCCCTCGCAAAGCAAAGCGTTACCGCATACACTGTGACAATCGACGGAACCCGTGCGGCTGTGGTTAATTCTCTCGCGCGCGGCGGCGCAAAATTCGTTTTGCCCGCAAATTCAAGAGAAGGCTACGACTTTGCGTATTATTCGGTGGGCGGCGAACGTAAAACCGTCGGAGAAACGATTTCTCTTTCTTCCGACGTGACGATTACCGTTTACCGCACTCTCGTCGCGCCCGATTCTTCCGATATTGCCGTCGGAGATGTTCTCGGAAACGCTACCTATTCGGGAGCGGCTTTCACCGCGGCAAGCGTAACTTATTCGGACCCGTATCACCGTGATTTTTCCTGCCAATGGTACAAATTGTCGCCTGACGGCGTAACTTTTGCGGCATTCGGCGAACCGTCCGCGGATTTAACGCTTACTCACGTATCTGAAAGCGGCTCGTATTTCTGCAGAATAACAATTACCGCGGCAAACGACGTAAATCTTGCCTCGTCCGACGCGGTATACTGCGACACGGCTACTTTCCCGATTACCGTGGCTCCCAAAACGGCAACCGCGGATATCTCCGCGTCGTACGACGAACAAACCGCCGTTCCTTATACGGGCAACGACTACTCCGTCGTTTATTCCGCTGCGCTTTCGGGCGTTATCGAATCGGATAAAGACAGCGCGTCCGTTTCTTTTATCCTCACCCTCGGTGAATCCGCGGCAAGCGCGGTGAACGCGGCGGGTTCTTACTTCGTGAGCGCGACGGTTTCTCATCCCGATTATTATTTTACCGTGAACGGCTCTTCTTTTACGGTTAATCCCGCCTCCGTTTCCGCCGTGGTAAGCGGATATAACGGATATTACGACGCCGCGCCGCATTCCGTTTCGGTTTCCGACGTAAGCGTCGTAGCCGGCAACGAATTTACCGTAACGTATTCGGTTGACGGCGTAAATTATTCTACCGTCAATCCTGCGTTTACGTCGGTTACGGATACTACGGTTTACGTAAAAATAACCGCGCCCAACCACAACGACTTTATTTCTTCCGCAAACATCGTCGTTTCCGCTCTGCCCGTAACCGTATCGGCAGCGGAAAACTATCCTTCGATAACAAAAATATACGATTCGACGACGGCGTTTCCTTCGTCGGTTGTAACGACTTCTCACTATACGCTGACTTTCCCGACGGAATTCGACGGGAACTGTCCTTTGTCCGTTTCTTCCGTGACGGCGTCTAACCAAAACAGCGGAAACGTGACCGTGACCGTACGATTCGCCCTCGACGACGACAATTTTACCCTCTCGAATTCGTCGATTGTTTTAAGAGCGGTTATTCTTCAGGGTACGATAAGTATCGAACCCGATAAATCTTTAAGCGCGATTTACCGAGGCGGTACGGACTATATCGGCGCAGTAAGCGACGAAGATTACTCAATAATTTCAAACTCGCCCGTTTCGCCGCTTATTACGGTAATTTCCGCCACGGCGAATTCTGCCCGCGTAAACGAGGCTTCTTCTCTCTCCGTTCACTTTGCGATTTCGGGAACGAATTTCGTTTTCGGTAACGGTTCGGGCGTATATTCTTTCGATTTCAACTTGTCGCCGAAAAAACTGACGGTTGACGAGGCTTTCCTTTATGCGGTAAACCGCGATTACGACGGGACGGTAAACGTTTCCGTTTGCGCCGATAACGGCGCGCTTAAAGGAGCCGTTGTCGGAGACAATCCTTCTCTCTCGGTTTCATCCGCCAGGGTTTCCTCCCCCGACGCGTCCGACGAACCCAAAGCCGTAACGATTATTTCCGCAAACGTCGATTCGGACGATTATTATATCGATATTGCCGAATTTGCGAATTCTCTTACGGTAACAATCGGAAAAGCGACTCCTTCCGTAACCGCCTCTGCCGCTTCCGACAGGATTTATTCTTCGGCAAAGGCTCTTCCCGTGATTTCCTGCACGAGTTCTATTGGCGGCGTAATAGAATGGAAACCTCTGATTACCGACGAAAACGGCGTGATAGACGTTTCTTCCTACACGATTTCCGAATCGGGAAAGATTTCCTTCGGATACTTATTCACGCCTACCGACGAAGTCAACTATAAAGTTCTCGAAGGCTTGCTCGAACTCGCTTTCATTGAAAAAGCGGTGAGCGGAATCGAAGTGGTTTACCGCGGAAAAACGGTTTTCGACGCTTTTGAAAAAGTCGACGTATCCGCAATTACCGCTTACGCCGTTTACAACGACGGGCAGAAAGTTTCTCTGACTTTCGGCGCGGACGGTTTTATCGTCATTTACCCCGACGAACGCAATGCGTTTTTTGCCGGCGACGAATATTTTACCGTTTCTTATTCTTCGTCTGACGGCGGTTTCTCTCAAAACGTTGCGGTAACGGTAAATAAAATCGTTCTTCCCGTTCCTTCGAACGCGCCGTCGTACGTCTATAACGGCAAACAACGCACGTTTATCCCTTCGCACTACGATTCGGAGTTGATGACTCTTTCCGGCAATATTCAGACCGACGTAGGAAACTACGTTACAAGAATTGACCTCACCTCGTCCGCTTTGGTAAACTACCGTTTCGACAACGCTTTCTTTACTTACGCGGAAGCGGCGTGGAGCATTACCCCTTTGAAAAAATATTCGCCGTTCCTCGAAAGAACTTCTTACGTTTATTCTGGAACGCCGATAAACGCGGTCGTCCGCAACGACAATAATTCTTCGAGCGAATTTTTCACCGTAACCGGCACCACGCAGGCAACCGACGTCGGAGAATATACCCTGACGATTGCTTTCATTGACAACAATTATTACTGGTCGGAAACAGGCGATTCGGTTCCTCTCGTATTTTCCTGGAAAATCCTTCCCCTGATCGTTACTCCGCCGGTAATTTACGACCTTCCGTTTACTTACGACGGTTCTTCTCACCTCGTAATAACCGACGCCGATTCCTCTTATATATTAAGCGGAGATCTCGAATGGACGAACGCCGGTTCTTACTCCGTTTACGCAAATCTCGTAGACGACAAAAACTACGTATGGGATAACGGAACCGCGGAAAAGGTTACCCTTAACTATTCGGTCGCTAAAAAGACGGTCGTTAAACCCGTGCTTACCACGCAGTTCTCTTATTCCGGTCGGGCGTATTCTCTTAACCTTAACGGAGCGAGCGGCTATACCGTAAGCGGAACCACGCGCGCGGTAAACGTAGGTAATTATA
>JBJETX010000018.1:0-1719 GCA_051883535.1 Christensenellales bacterium
TAAAATACTTGAAAAGAATATTGAGCATTCTGTCCGCTTTACGTTGCAGAAGTTCTCCGCTGTTGGTAAAATAAACCCTCTCGAACATAAAATCCCTGAGTTTGTTCATATAGTAATATCCGTCGTCGCTCAGAGAAATTTTATCTTTGCCGTAACTGTGTTCCACGACGTCTTTGACGAGCGTGTTTATTCTGTCTCCTTTCGTCTTGCCGAGATACTCCACGCAATCGCGCGGCAAATCGCTTTCTTCTATTACGCCGGCACGGATCGCGTCGCTTATATCGTGATTGATATATGCGATTCTGTCCGCGTAAGACACGACTTTTCCTTCGAGCGTACAAGGATTTCCGCTACTTTTATGTTCGAGTATTCCGTTTCGCACTTCGTACGTCAGATTCAGCCCTTTCCCGTCGTTTTCAAGTATATCCACTACTCTCAGACTCTGTTCGTTATGATAAAAATGCCCTGTAAGCGCATTCAGCACGCGTTCTCCCGCGTGTCCGAACGGCGTATGGCCGAGGTCGTGTCCGAGTCCGATTGCTTCGGTTAAATCTTCGTTGAGCAGTAACGCGCGGGAAATCGTTCTCGCAATTTGCGTAACTTCGAGCGTATGAGTAAGTCGCGTACGGAAATGGTCGTCGAGCGGACAAAGAAACACCTGCGTTTTATGTTTCAGGCGGCGGAACGCCTTACAATGGATAATCCTGTCTCTGTCGCGCTGATACTCCGTCCTGTACGGGCAAGGTTCTATCTCCGTCTGCCTTCCGCGCGTGTCTTCGCTTTTCTGCGCGTAGGGGCTGAGGAATTTCCTTTCATACTCCAACTGATGCTCTTTCATTCCGCCTCCGTCCGTCGTTCGTCTTTTGTTAATTATAACAAATCCGCAACCTTTTTTCAAGCGAATATCCCTATCCTTTCCGACGCGGACCACACCGATTGATTGCACAAAACCGCTATTGACTGTCCGCGGTATTTGTTTTACAATTATAATAACATTTTTCAAGAGGAAACGATATGTCGGCAACCGAAACCAACGCTAAATTAAGCAAAGAAACACTTTTTGCGGTAATTCTGTTCGGCACCGTGGGACAAATCGCCTGGTGCATCGAAAATTCATTTCTCAACTTATACGTTTACCGCACGATAACCACCGATCTTCTTGCGGTTTCCGCAATGGTGGCTGCGAGCGCGGTCGTCGCCACGGCTACGACCGTAATTATGGGTTGGGTAATAGACAGAACGGGAAAACGCAGACCGTTTATGGTTTACGGCTATATGCTCTGGGGCGTATCCGTTATGATTTTCTCCGTTTTTTCCGTGAAAAATATGCAAAACGTTTTCTCCGCAGATCGCACTACGGCTATCGTTCTCGCCTCCGTCGGAATGGTCGTTATGGATTGCATAATGACGTTTTTCGGTTCAACGGCAAACGACGCGGCGTTCAACGCGTACGTCACCGATCACACGACGAAAGCGAACCGCGGCAAAATCGAGGCGCTTTTATCCGTACTCGCCGTCGTAGCGTATCTTCTTCTTTACGTTCCGTTTGAAATATTCGGCGTTACGAAAACCAAATTCTACGACGCCGCAGGCAATCAGGTTCCCTCCCACGTGGAAGGAGGCAGCGAAGTCCTCGGCAACTGGACTTTGTTTTACTGTCTTCTCGGCGGAGTCGTCCTCGTCGCAGGGATAATAGGATTGTGTTTACTCAAAGACTCC
>JBJETX010000019.1:0-7400 GCA_051883535.1 Christensenellales bacterium
GGTAACGAGAATGAAAGAAGACGTTACGGTTGACCATACCGGAAAAACGTATAAGTACGACGCCGCTTCGGGAATAGAAGTCTTTACCGTTCAGTTTGCCGCCGACGCCGCGGAAAACATAAGAAAACACGGTATTCCGATAGAGGGATACGCGGCGAACGTGGGTATGTGCGTACAGAATTATAAGGAGATTCTCAGTCTTTTGCCCAAATATAGCGACCTGATGAACGAAGTTACGGAGAAACTGAAGAACAACTGCGTATGGGTATCCATGGCAGGAATGGGGTTATACGGAGGTTTTGATCCGACGCACGTTATGTCGGTCGACTGGTATTTTTCAACCAACAATATGAGACCGCTTAAATCCGACGAAGGACTCGACGTTCCCTGCGCGCAACTCGAAACGGAAAAATTGCAGTCGCTTATCGGATTGACTTTCTTACAGAAAACGCCTTCGGGAATTAACCCGTTGTATTATGACGAATCGACGTATTCTCTCGTAAACTTCGACGATATGCAGCCTTACGACAGCGACGAAGCGCAAGGATTGGTTTACGGGAAAGTAGCGATTGAAGGTAAAGGAAAAGCCGTCACGGTTAAACTCGTGAACGCAGATAACGAAGTAAAAGCCGAAGCGACGGTTGACGACGCAGGTTATTATTATCTTACCGGCGTTGCCGCCGGACAATACGAAGTCAAGTTGTTCGCCGGTGAAAAAGAAGTTGCAAGCGCGGGACAGGTAAGCGTTGCGAACACGCCGATACCCGTTCGGGCAGAGGATACCGAAGTGAAGATAGCGTCCGCTAACGTATACGAATACGTTATTATCGCTTTGGTCGCGCTGATTGTATTGGTGGTCGTGATTTCCGTAATATGCCTGTGCGTAAGGAATTCGAGAAGGAGAGCGGCGAGGAAAAATGCCTGAAAAAAGACGGGCGGCTATCGTTCTTAACGCGCCCGAACTCGACGTGAAAATACTTGAAAAAGACGTAATTTGTGCCGACGGCGGGGTAAAACACGCCGCCGGCGCTTTTATACCGAAAATCGTCGTAGGCGACTTCGACAGCGCAGACGAAAAAGAATGCGCGTACGATACGGTCGTGTGTCCCGTGATTAAGGATTATACCGACGGCGAACGTGCGGTCAGGTACGCAAAAGACAACGGTTACGACGAAGTGGTGATTTACGGAGCGGAGGGAGGACGAAGCGACCACGTTTACGCCAATCTGTCGTTGCTTGCTTATGCGGAAGAAATAGGGATAAGCGCGGTAATCAGAAATAAAACCTGTTACGTTATATACGTAAACGAAAAAAGGGGTAGAGTCGAACTTAACGTAAAAAAGGGAACGACGATATCCGTTGCGGCGTTCGGCAGCAGCGCGACGATAACCGATTCGTTCGGATTCTATTATCCATATAACGCGCTTACGCTCACGCGTGCGCGCGCGGGCGTCGGAATAAGCAACGTCGCTACGGAGAATAAAGTCGGATTCAGAGTGGAGAAAGGGGAAATATTGATTTTTGTGTCGGATAGTCCGTCCTGATACACATTAAAAAATTTTACTGTTTTTTAACCGAATAATTTTTTTTATTGAGTTTTTTTGCTTGACTTGTTTTTTTTTAGTTTATACAATGAAAGTATACTTCACGAGGGAGAGAGATGGAATTACTCAAAGAGAAGATAACCCAATACGGAAAAGTGTTCCCGGGGAATATTCTGAAAGTCGACAGTTTTCTTAACCATCAGGTGGATACCGCTCTTTTGAAGGAAATGGGAAAAGAGTTCGGAAGGCTCTTTCGGGGTGAGAAAATCACCAGAATTCTGACGATAGAGTCATCGGGCATTGCGATTGCCGCTTTTGCAGCGAGCGAAATGCAGGTGCCCATGGTCTTTGCGAAAAAATCCCAGACAAAGAATATTTCTGCACAAGTCTATACAAGTAAAGTAATGTCATATACGCACGGAAAAGTATATGACATTATTGTTTCTACGGAGTATTTGAAAAAGGGTGACCGCGTTCTTATAATAGACGATTTTCTCGCCAACGGGAAAGCGTTGATCGGGTTGATTGACATATGCAATCAGGCGGGAGCGGTTGTGGTAGGTTGCGGAATAGCGATAGAAAAGGCGTTTCAGGGCGGCGGAGACGCGCTCAGGAAACAGGGGATAAGGATAGAATCACTGGCAAAGATAGCGTCGATGACGGAGAATTCCTTGACGTTTGCCGATTAAAACGATATTTTCATTTCAAAATAAAAAACTAAATGGAGGTTCTAGCAAAATGAAAATGAAAAAAGTATTGGCAGTATTGCTCGTTGTAGCCGTAGTGGCTACGCTCTGCGCAGTATTCGTTGGCTGCAGCGACAACACCGACGACATCAAAATCGGTCTTATCTGTCTGCACGACGAAAACTCGACTTACGATAAGAACTTTATCGACGCAATGAAAGTTGCGCAGGAAGCCCTCGGACTTAAAGACGAACAGGTCGTTATCGTTACCGGAATTCCCGAAGGTGACGAATGCTATCAGAAAGCGTGCGAACTCGCCGACGACGGTTGCAATATCATTTTTGCCGACAGTTTCGGTCATGAAGATTATCTGATCAAAGCGGCAAAGAGATATCCGAACGTTCAGTTCTGCCATGCTACCGGAACGAAAGCGCATACCGAAAATCTCGCTAACTTCCATAATGCTTTTGCATCGATATATGAAGGACGTTATCTTGCAGGTATCGCCGCAGGTATGAAACTCAACGAAATGATCGCTGACGGAGAATTCACCGCAGCCGAAGCGAAAATGGGTTACGTAGGCGCTTATACCTATGCTGAAGTTATGTCCGGTTACACCTCGTTCTATCTCGGAGCGAAATCCGTTTGCCCCAGCGTTACCATGGAAGTAACCTTCACCGGTTCCTGGTATGACGAAACCGCTGAAAGCAACGCGGCAAGAAACCTTATCAGCAGAGGTTGCAAACTTATCAGCCAGCACGCTGACTCGATGGGTGCTCCTAACGCTTGTCAGGAAGCGGGAATCCCCAACGTTTCTTACAACGGTTCCACCAAATCCGCATGCCCCGATACGTTTATCGTTTCTTCGAGAATCAACTGGGCTCCCTACTATGAATACGTTGTAAACAGCGTAGTAAAAGGCAAGGAAATCGCGGCTGACTGGACCGGTACGCTTGCTACCGAATCCGTTCTTCTTACCGAAGTTAACACTGCGGTTGCGGCGGAAGGAACTCAGGCTGCTATCGACGAAGCAAAAACCAAACTGATGAACGGAACTCTTAAAGTGTTCGACGTAACGAAAGATAACTACATCACCGTAGGCGGAAACAAACTTACCACCTACCTGGCTGACGTCGATACCGACGCTAACTTCACGCCCGATACCGAAGCAATCGAAAACGGTGCGTTTATGGAATCCAGCAAACGTTCCGCTCCTTACTTCAACGTTGAAATCGACGGAATCACCCTTCTCGACAGACAGTATTAATTAAACGAACTGAAAGACGCGCCTTGTCTTTACGACAAGGCGCGTAATTTCTTTTATTACAGACGGCAACAGGGGGAGCAAAATCCCCATTCGTTTTTATAAGAGTATTCTAATTTACGGCAGGATAACTGAGTTTTCTATGAGTAATACAATAAATGACAATGCAATAGAGATGGTCGGCGTAACCAAGACGTTCGGGTCGGTCGTTGCGAACAAAGACGTAAACCTCGACGTTAAGCACGGCGAGATACTCTCCTTGCTCGGGGAGAACGGAAGCGGCAAGACGACGCTAATGAATATGCTTGCCGGAATTTATTATCCCGACGAGGGAAAGATATACGTCGACGGCAAGGAGACCGTTATAAAATCACCCATCGACGCTTATCACAATAAAATAGGAATGATTCACCAGCATTTCAAACTCGTGGATTTATTCACCGCGTGCGATAATATTATTCTCGGAGAGAAGTCCGATTTCGACTTTTACGGAGAAGCGCGCAAGATTAAAGAGGAAAACGACGGTACGGCAAAAGGGAATTTCTTTTCCGTGCTTAAATATACCGCGTTACCGTTCAGAAAGTTCGGTAACTATATAAAATTCAATCATTTGAAAAGAAATAGGGCGAAAATTTTACAGAGCGAAGTCGATAAATACGGATTTCAACTTGACTTGTCGAGAAAGATTTACGATATGTCCGTAAGCGAAAAGCAGACGGTTGAAATAATCAAAGCGTTGTATCGCGGCGCGAATATTCTTATTCTCGACGAGCCTACCGCGGTTCTCACTCCGCAGGAAATCAAAAAACTGTTCGACGTCCTGCGCAAGATGAAGGAAGACGGCAAATCGATAATAATCATAACGCATAAACTCAACGAAGTTATGGAGATTTCCGACAGAGTTGCGGTATTGCGCAAAGGCGAACACATCGCTACGGTAAAAACTTCGGAAACCAACGAAAAAGAACTTACCGAAATGATGGTCGGAGCAAAAGTCGAACTCAATATCAACAGAACCGAACCCGTGAATTCCACGGATAGGCTGAGAGTCGAAGGTCTTACCTGCCGCAACAGAGAAGGAACGCTCGCATTGAAAGACGTTTCTTTCACGGCGAAAAGCGGTGAGATACTCGGTATAGCGGGTATTGCGGGAAGCGGACAGAAAGAATTATTGGAATCCATAGCGGGACTTATGCGTCTTGAAGGCGGCGATATAGTCTATATCGACCCCAAAAACGACGATAAAGAGGTGGATTTAAGGCAGAAAACGCCCACTCAGATAAGAGATCTGGGCGTGAGACTTTCGTTTGTACCCGAAGACAGATTGGGTATGGGACTCGTCGGGAATATGGACTTAACCGACAATATGATGCTTCGTTCTTACGGAAAAGGACATTCGCTTTTCCTCGACAGAAAAACGCCTCACGACCTTGCGGAAAACATCGTAAAGGAACTTGAAGTCGTTACGCCGAGCATAAAAACGCAGGTGAGAAAACTCTCGGGAGGAAACGTGCAGAAAGTGCTCGTAGGAAGAGAGATTTCCTCCGCGCCTACCGTTCTTATGGCGGCGTATCCCGTCAGAGGACTGGATATCAACTCGTCTTATACGATATACAATCTGCTTAACGAGCAAAAAGAAAAAGGCGTTGCGGTCATTTTTGTAGGAGAGGATCTCGACGTGTTGCTTGCGTTGTCCGACAGGATTCTCGTTCTGTGCGGCGGACAGGTAAGCGGAATCGCGGACGCAAGAACCGCTACGAAGGAAGAAATCGGATTGATGATGACGAAAGTCGCCGCTAACGAAAAGAAAGAAACGAAGGAGGACGGAAAGGATGAACAATAAGCGCGAGCCTCTTTTCCACTTGGTAAAAAGGGTAGAAATGAAAAAGCAATACGCCTGGTTGATCAGGGCGGTTGCCTTTATATTGTCCATTTTGGTTTGCGCCGTGGTTTCCGCGTTGCTTACCGATAAGAGTATGGGATTCTTTTTCAACAACTTCTTTGCAGGAAACTTCGGAACGACGCGTAAAATCTGGAACCTGTTGCACGAAACTGCGATTTTGCTGATTATCGCGCTTGCGGTTACTCCGTGTTTCAAAATGCGTTTCTGGAACATAGGCGGAGAAGGGCAAATTCTTATGGGTGCGCTCGGTTGCGCCGTAATAATCAATTTTATGGGTGGGAGCACCGACGACGTGTGGACGATAATCGTTTCTCTTATTCTCGCCATAGCGTTCGGTATCGTATGGGCAGTTATCCCCGCGATTTTCAAAGCGAAATGGAATACGAACGAAACCCTTCTTACGCTTATGATGAACTATATTGCGGTATGTCTCGTCAATTATTTTATCAAGAGCGTGGCAACGCAGGGAACGGGCGTGCTTGGTTTTGAAAAAGGAGTTATCGGGGCGATCGGGAACAACGAGTTTATTTTGAAAATAATCGTTGTCGCCGTTGTAACCGTAATAATGGCTGTTTATCTTAAATACAGCAAGCACGGATACGAACTCACGGTAGTCGGCGAAAGCGAAAATACGGCGAGATATATCGGAATAAACACGAAAAAAGTTATTATCCGTACGCTCGTGCTTTGCGGCGTTATATGCGGAATTACGGGATTTTTGCTCGTTTCCGCAACCAACCATTCGTTGAACGCCGATTCGACAGTCGGAGGCAGAGGATTTACGGGAGTGCTTATTTCCTGGCTGGCTCACTTCAATCCTCTTGCCATGATACTTACCTCGTTCCTTTACGTGTTCGTAAGCAGAGGCGCGACGCAGGTGGGAAATAACGCAAGATTAGGAGCGTCTTATCCTGCTGTAATGACGGGAATTTTCTTCTTCTTCATTATTGCGACGGAATTCTTTATCAATTACAAAATCGTATTCAAGAAAAAACAACGCGCGCTTCCCGAACAGGGCGGCGGAGAGAAAGTTTCCGAGGAAGAAAAGAAAGAAGACGAGCAAGTCGCCGTTGCGGAAACTCTGGTAAAGGAGGAACTGTAAAATGTTTGTCACTATGATAACGCAAGCAATCAGATTCGGCGTCGTATTCCTTTACGGTTCAACGGGAGAGACGCTGATAGAAAAATCCGGACATCTTAATCTCGGTATTCCCGGAATAATGTGTATAGGCGCGGTAGGCGGTTGTCTCGGCGCAAATATGGCTGTTTCTTCTGGCGCGGGCGCCTTCGGAGTTATTTTCTCGGCAATAGTTTTTGCGATGATCTTCGGCGGACTCATAGGCTTGCTGTACGGTCTTTTTACCATCACTATGAGATGTAATCAGAACGTTACCGGACTTACGATAACGACGTTCGGAACCGGCGTACTCGGATTCTGGGGCGCAAAAATGGGGAGAGAGGGCGTTACTTTCTATGCTGCGAGTAAATACTTTACCGAGCCTATGTTCGGTTCGGTGGGAAGCGACTGGTTTTCGACGATTTTTCTTTCTCACGGAACGCTCGTATACGTCGGCATTATCGTAGCCGTCATCGTAGCCGTCGTACTTAAAAAGACGCGTACCGGGCTTACCCTTACCGCCGTCGGAGAAGCGCCCGGCGCAGCAGACGCCGCAGGTATCAACGTTATTAAATACAAATACGTTGCGTGCGTTCTCGGGGCGGCTATTGCCGGAATAGGCGGAGCGTTTTATCTGCTCGACTGTACCAAAGGTTCGCTCGAATACGTTATCGACGCTATGGGATGGCTTGCGGTCGCGCTCGTTATATTCTCGTTGTGGAGACCGGGAATCGGAATTTTCGGCTCGTTCATTTTCGGCTTGCTTTACATTTTGCCCAACTACATAAGCGGCGTAGGTTTTGCCGATAAAGAACTGCTGAAAATTATTCCTTATCTCGTCACCGCGGTGGTACTTATCGTTATTTCCTTCTTTAACAAAAAGGAA
>JBJETX010000020.1:0-7397 GCA_051883535.1 Christensenellales bacterium
TATCATCAATACCGCACAATGATAATTGCGAAAAAACCTGCGGTAACCGCGCTTTTATTCGTCCTTATCACCATACAGGCGATTTCATTGCTTGTCGTGTTCTTTTTCACGCCGCAGGAATTCCTGCAAATGATAGTGATTACCGTCGTCGGAGTAAAATTCCTCCCCGAAAACAATGGCAATTCTCTTATTTACAACGCAATCGGACGTATATCATATAAGAAAAACAAAAAGGAGGCATAAAATGGGACTTTACATACTGTACGCTATACTTGCCGCGATTGGCTTACTGTTAATAATTATGGTTATCCGCACGCTTCTCGCGCGCCCGAAGAAAACCGAAATATCCTACACTCCTTCCGAAGTAAACGAAGACGAAATCGTGGATATTCTCGTAAACGCCGTGCGTATTCCTACCGTTACTAAGTATAAGGAAGGCGACGACCAAAGCAGTTTCCTGCGTTATCACGAATTTCTGAAAACCACCTTTCCCGAGATTTTCTCACGCGCGGAAGTAACCGTAATCAACTCTTACAGCCTTATAATAAAAATCGACGGCTCGGACGCAACTCTTGCTCCCGGTTGTTTCCTCGCGCATCAGGACGTCGTTCCCGCAACTCCCGAAGGTTGGGAAGTCGACCCGTTCGGCGGAGTTATCAAGGACGGATATATTTACGGCAGAGGCAGTCAGGATATGAAAAGTCAGATGATGACGGCTTTGTACGGTCTTGAACTGTTGCTCCGCGAAGGCAAAGAACCCGTCCGTACGATATATTATTGTTTCGGTCACGACGAAGAAGCGACGGGCAAGGACGGCGCGCGCCATATAGTGGAATATCTTAAAGAAAAAGGCGTGCGTTTCGATTTCGTGCTCGACGAAGGAGGAACGATTATCGACGGTAAAATGCTCGGCGTAAACGGAAAAATCGCGCTTATCGGCACCTGCGAAAAAGGCTATTCGGATTTCATTCTGACGTCGGTTAAGGACGGCGGACACGCATCGAACCCGAAAAAGAAGAGTTCGGTAGACGCTATCGCGGACGCAATTCACGACCTGCGCCGTTCCCCGATGAAAACTTATTGGTCAAAGCCGCTTAAAGAGATGTTCGATACGATTGCTCCGTATATGAACCCCCTTTATAAGTTTTTGTTCGTAAACAGACCCGTTCTGTCGCCGCTGCTTAAATTCGCACTTTCCTCGATGAACTCGATGACGAACAGCATACTCCGCACCACTTTTGCGTTTACGCAGATGCAGGGTTCGGACGCGCCCAACGTTATCCCCGTCAAAGCGACCGCCATCGTCAATACGAGAATAAACGTCGGTCAGACGCAACAAGAAGTAAAAGATTATATTCAGAAAGTAGTCGGAGACGAGATAAAAGTCGAAACGTACGGTTTCGGTTTCGACCCGACTCCCGTAAGCAAGACGCGCGATTCGGTAATTTACGATACTCTCGTAAAATCGTTGGAAGAAATATTCACCGGCTTCGTCGTCGCTCCGTATCCGTTTATCGCGGCAACCGACGCAAAATACTACTATGCGATAAGCGACAACGTATACCGCTTCACTCCGTTTGAAATGACTCTCGACGACCAGAAACGTCTGCACGCGCTCAACGAAAGATGCGAAATAAAATCCCTTACCAAAGCGACGCAATTCTTCAGACGCTTCATCGAAAACACCTGCTACTGATATTCAAAATAAATAAACGAATAAAAATCCGCGCCTTTGCCTGGCGCGGATTTTTCCGTTATTTTCCTTTTTATCGGCGGTATCTGTCCGCTTCTTTCTCCGCCGCTCTGTAATAGAAAAGTTGTTTTTTGTATTTTCTTTTACTTGAAAGCACGGCTATCATCGTAATAAGGAGTACGAGCAGAAGAACCGCGCCGACTACGGTAATAATCGTATAGTCGTTATAAATCACGATTCCGCCGTCAAAATCGGTGGGAAGGGTAACGCTCAACACCCCGTCGTTATAGGAGAAACCGTTTACTCTTTTCGTATCCCCTTTATCGTCAACGGTGCATACGGAAAGCATAAAACGCGAAATGCCCGAATCCTCGATATTGATCGTATAGGTCTCGCCGTCCGCGCCCCCCGAAACGAATTCGGGTTCGTATATATGCCGTATCCGTTTGAGGAAATGAAATCCGTTCACCGCCGTTTCCGTTTCTCTTACTTCGAGTCTGGTTCCGCTACGGAAAGAACCTCCCGCGGTAGCCGTTATCCCGATTATATCGTTACTGCCCAGCGTTCCGTCGTTGACGTAGAGTTTTGACGGCGCGTATTTTACGACGTAATTCTTACTTTCCGTCTCTCCGCTACATACGACGTCGTAAACGCCCGCAACTTTTATATCGTAATACCGACTCGGAATTTCCGGAGTAAATCCGAGCGCGCTTGCGTCGTCCGAACCTTTGAATCCTTCGTACTCGATCTCGAGAGAATAGTCTTTGCCGACGCGTACTCCGATCTCCTTGATTTTCACCGTAAGTTCGGCTTTCGTTATCGTAAACGTCGCTTCCGCGTCTCCGTCCACTTTATACTGAGGATTGTCGAGTTTAATCGTGCCGACGTACGTTCCCGCGTCTTTCGTCGTCGTTTCGGTTTCCAATCTCGCGTTTACGGTATCCCCTTCAATCAGATCTTCGGCGTTTACGGCAAACTTCGGAGTCTGCCATTCTCCGTTATAAACGAGTTCGGTTTCGTCCGTCGTCACTCTTACGGGTTTCTGCGCAATCTGAACGCGGGCTTTTTCGGATACGATTTCCGCAGGATAAGTTTCTCCTCCGTAAGTAAGCGAGGTAATAACGCAATAGTAATATCCCGAATCGGTCGCCTTGCTTACCTCCGTCGTGGGTACGGCTCCCGTTCCTTCCGAAACCTTAACCGCGACGGAATCCGGTCTCTCGCTCTTATACCAGACGTATTTTGCGATTACGTCGGAATCGAGTCTCGCGGTAAGGTCGAATTTACCGTAGCCGTAAACGGACGTAACGTCATGCGGTTGCTCCGCTATCTTTATATCCGACTCCGCGTATGCGACCGTACCCGCGCAAACGGATATCGCCGCCAAAGCGATTATAATCGCGGTCAACGCCGCCGTCAAAAAAATTCTGCCGCTTTTACTCACCGTCTGCCTCCGCGTCGATTATCATTCTGTATCGGACTATTTTCCTTCCCTCGGCGGACAATCCGTCGATATAAACGTAACTCCCGTTCGTCGACGACCGCGCGATAAAACCGTTTTCGGTCGGTTCCAACGCTCCCGACTCGGTTTCAAACCTGACGACGAGAACGCTTCCGTACGTTTCTTCAAGCATATCGTAGGTTATACTTTCTCCGACCATCGGGTTTCTTGCGTCGTTATCCCTTTCCATATACAAGTCTACGGTCTTTACGGGAACGGAAAACTTTATCGTACGATATTCCATTCCGGTTTCACTTATACACGCAACCGTTATCAAGGCGTTTCCCGGCATATTTACTTTCAGCGTGCCGTCCTGATACGCGGTAATCGCTTCGGGCGCGGACGACTCGAAATAAATATAACCGCTTCCGCTGAAATCGAACTCTTCCATTTTAATCGTTTCCCCGACTTCCGCTTCTTCCGTTGCGACCACGTTAGGCTCGTCGTAAAAAACCGAACTGTCGGCTATCAGTTTAACGTCTTTTACTATTCTACGCTCTTCCTCCGTTACGCTTTCCTTGACGTTGACGTAAAGCGCGCACACGGGAACTTCTCCGATCTGATATGTTGCGATAAAAATACCTTTTTTCTTCGCAACGAATATATCTTCGTCGTCGTCCGTTCCGAATACGTCGGTATTCTGATAGTTTACGTAGTTGACTTCGTTGTAAACGGAATTCGGCAGATCGGCGACCGCGTCGGCGGCGACTTCGTCGCCCACGCCTAACGTCCAATATACGGCATATGGGCTGACTTCTACGGCAATTTCACCCGTCTTTTTCCCCGCGCTGACGAATATTTTCCCTTCTCCCTGATTTTTAGCGTATAGAATTCCGTCGGATACGGAAATAATCCCCGCGTAAGAATCGGAAACAGAATACGACGCTTTTTCTTTCCCGACGTAATCGCTCAAACGGTAATAACCAAGCGGCGAAACCACGATTTTATCAAAAGTAAGCGACGACTTGCCGGGGCTGAGATACCCCATGCCTCCGCACCAACCGAGGATACCGCCGCAAAGCAAAGTCAGCACTACAAACCAGTACCAATATCTCTTGAAAAAAGCGCGCGCTTTCAACGTGCGCGCGGACGGAGTTTTCTTCGCTACGATTTTTTTCCTCTTTTTCATAACCGCGATTCCGTTTATATGTTATCATATGATAACATAAATGTCAAGAACAGCAAAAAGAACGCGCGTTTACGGTGGTTTTAGTTTCAGAAAAATTTATAATCCGGAGATAAATCCGGCAAGATGAAAACTTTATTTATTGTTTTTCGTACGCGGCGTAAACGGTATCTATATCTCCGTCGAGCGCAATCTTCCTGTCCTTGATATAAATAGCGCGTTCGCAGAGCATTTTAACGGACGTTTTGCTGTGCGAAACGATTACGAAAGTGACTCCCGACTGTTGCAGTTCTTTCATTTTCGCGCTGCACTTGGCGCGGAACGTGGCATCTCCCACGGCAAGAACTTCGTCAACTATGATTATATCGGGTTTGCTGTTGACCGCTATGGCGAACCCGAGTCTCGCCGTCATACCGCTGCTGTAATTCTTTATGGGAACTTCCATAAAATCTTCGAGTTCGGCGAATTTTACGATATCGTCGTATTTTTCTTCCATTTCTTTTTTGGTATATCCGAGTATCGCGCCGTTAAGAAACACGTTTTCCTTCCCCGACGCGTCGTAATCGAATCCCGCGCCGATGTTGAGCATCGGAACCATAGTTCCGTTTATGGTAACTTTTCCCGACGTAGGCGGAATTATTCCCGCCACGATTCGGAGAAGCGTGCTTTTCCCCGCTCCGTTACGCCCTACGATAGCGACGGATTCGCCGCGGTAAATATTCAGCGAAACGTCGTTAAGCACGTTGAACTCCCTGTATTTCAGTTTGCGCTTAAGAAACCTGATAACGTATTCTTTCAGACTGTCCACTTTCTGAGTGGGCATACGGTAGTTCATCGTGACGTGTTCGACTTTGATGAGTATGTCTTTTTCGTTGCGTTCCATAGTCCCTCCCTTTTACAGATGGAAAATAAACTTTTTCCTGCCGTGAGTAACGAACATATACCCGAAAGCATATATAAAGATACCCATTCCGTAAATAAGAAGATGCATATCCCACCCCGGAACGTGTCCCATTATTATCTCTCTGAAATAATCGACGTAATAAAACATCGGATTGAAAACGAGGAGTTTATTAAAAAGCGGATTCTGCAACGCGTTTATCGTATAAAAAATCGGCGTCGCGTACATCAGCAACGTTACGAAGACGTTGTATATGTTTTTTATATCGCGGAAGTATACGTAAACCACGGACAGAATAAAACTGACGCCCATCGTGAGAAGCGTCAACGCGGGCAGAAGGACGAACGTAAGAAGAAGCGTCGCTCTGAACGGTTGCTTGTATATAAGCATAACCACGATAAGCGCGACGAATGCGAATAAAAAATTGACGAGCGCGGTGTACACGGGAATTCTCGGATAGCAAGCCACGGGAATTCTCGTCTGCATAACCAGTGATCTACGGCTGACTATGCTTGTAAGTCCGCCCGTCGTCCCCGCGCGGAATACCGTATTGAAAATCAGCATACCGCTGAGAACGTAAACGGGATATTTCATTTCCACCATATCCCTTCCGAACAACTGACTGTACACGAAAGACAAAACGAACATCGTAAGAAGCGGATTCAGAACCGTCCATATGATGCCGAGCACGGATTCGCGGTAAGTCGTCTTGACGTTGCGGATAACCATCGTCGCCAGAAGGTTAACGTTCTTCTTCCTCTCGTGCCAGAACTCGGCGCGTTTAGTCTTTTTTATTTCCTTTTCATTCATCTTTTTTTTCGTTCCCGTCAAGGGAATACTTCCTTTTCATTTCTTCTATCTGTTCTTCTGATACGTTTTTCAGGCAATACTCCTCACCTTTCAGTATGACCAGAAACGTTTTGAAAAACAACTTTACGTCCAATCCGAACGATACGTTCTCCGCATACAGGACGTCGTAATAACTTCTTCCTTGCTTTTCGAGGTAACCGTTCCCCGAAACCTGCGCCAGTCCGCTCAGTCCGGGTTTTACGTCGAATTTATGTTTCTCCCATTCTTCGTACTCTTCGAGATAAACGGGCATAAGCGGACGCGGTCCGATAAAACTCATATCTCCTTTGAGAATGTTGAACAGTTGCGGAACCTCGTCGAGTTTAAGTTTTCTCAATACTCTCCCTACGGGTGTTACGCTCGGATTGTCGTCCTCGATAACGGCGTGATCGGTATCGAAAGCGACGTCCGTCGATTTCATCGTGCGGAATTTGTAAATCAGAAAGATTTTTCCGCCTTTCCCGACGCGTTCCTGTCTGAATATCGCTTTGCCGTGCCCGTCCGCGCGTATCAGCAACGCGGACAAGAGCAGAATCGGAGACATCACGACAATCCCTATAAATGCGAAAAATCTGTCCAGAACGCCCTTTATTCTCTCGTACATCTATGTCCTTCTTCCCGTTAAGGCTGCATAATGAACAGCCGCGGTTTGATATTCAGTTTTTCGGCGTGCATAAACCCTTCGTATTCCCGTCTCTCGCCGTCTACGCAGAATACCTGCTTCTCTTTAAGATTGATTTCCACGTTTCTTACGGGCAGAAAATCGATTTTCCTCGAATGATATTCCTTTCCGAACCCGATAAAGAACGCCCTGAAAAACGGGAAAAACATTCTCACTTTGCCGAAAAAGTTATTCTTTCCCGTACTCTTTATAAGAAGCAAATGCATTATTTTGTCGTCGGGACGGTAGGCTTTGTTGAACCTGAACCCGAAACATCTGTCCGAATCGATTATCATTATCAACGAATAGTTGCCCTCGTACGTTTCGTTGTCGGTAACGACTTCCGCTTCCATATTATACACTTTATACGCGGAAAACACTTTCGCAACGTACGCAAGCGCTTTGAATCTTTTCTTCGCGCCTGATTGCGCCCTGTACCCTATCTCGGTAAAAGACCCTGCGGCGATAACGTAAGAAAACAGATTCTTATTGACGATTCCCATACACGGAAGCCGCCTTGATTTTTTCAACCCTTCGCTTGCGGACTTCGCCTTCTCGTTAAGCGTACCCGACGGAAAATAGAATATGTCGATCGCCATATCCTTGCACTTGTTTACGGCGTTGTTAATCGTCCCGTCGCCGCCGCATACGATAAGTTTATCATAC
>JBJETX010000021.1:0-1705 GCA_051883535.1 Christensenellales bacterium
TATCTGCAGAACAGAGAAATCTTTATCTTCGACGGTTTCGCAGGAGCGGATCCCGCGCATACGAAACGTTTCAGAATCGTAAACGAACTTGCTTCGCAGAATCTGTTTATTCATCAACTTCTTATCAGACCTACGGCTGAACAACTCGAAGGTTTCGAAGAAGACTTCACCATTATCGCCGCACCCGGTTTCAAATGCATACCCGAACGCGACGGCGTAAACAGCGAAGCGGCAATCATTATCGATTACGAAAAGAAACTCGTTCTTATCGCCGGAAGCCAATACGCTGGCGAAATCAAGAAGAGCGTATTTTCCGTTATGAACTATCTTATGCCGAAGGAAGGCGTTTTCCCGATGCACTGCTCGGCAAACATCGGAGACAACGGCGACAGCGCGGTATTCTTCGGACTCAGCGGAACGGGTAAAACC
This sequence comes from Christensenellales bacterium, assembly GCA_051883535.1. Classification (GTDB taxonomy): domain Bacteria; phylum Bacillota; class Clostridia; order Christensenellales; family DTU072; genus CAG-1782. The sequence continues at coordinate 430 of JBJETX010000021.1, forward strand.
ACCCTTAGCGCAGACCCCGCGAGAAAACTTATCGGAGACGACGAGCACGGCTGGTCGGATACGACGGTATTCAACTTCGAAGGCGGCTGCTACGCTAAATGTATAAACCTCAAAGAGGAAAACGAACCCGAAATCTGGAACGCGATTAAGTTCGGAAGTCTCGTGGAAAACGTAGTAATGGACGACGAAACGAGAGAAATGGATTTCGACGACGGAAGATATACCGAGAATACGAGAGTGGGTTACCCCATCGAGTACATTCCCAACGCGGCAATCCCGGGAATAGGCGGTACGCCCAAGACCGTTATTTTCCTTACCGCCGACGCATTCGGAGTTCTGCCTCCCATCAGCAAACTCGACAAGAATCAGGCTATGTATTATTTCGTAAGCGGATTTACGAGCAAACTTGCCGGAACCGAAAGAGGAATAACCGAACCCGTTCCTACGTTCTCGACCTGCTTCGGCGCGCCGTTCCTGCCGCTTGATCCGAGCCTTTATGCGGAAATGCTCAAAGAGAAAATCGAAAAGACCGGCGCAAACGTTTACCTCGTAAACACCGGTTGGTGCGGAGGAAAAGCGGGAACCGTCGGAAGAATGAAACTGAAATACACGAGAGCGATGGTTACCGCCGCGCTCAACGGAAGCATCGAGAAGAGCAAATTCGTCAAAGACCCGTATTTCGGAGTGGAAATACCCGTTGATATCGAAGGCGTTCCTTCGGAAATAATGGTTCCCGAAAACGTATGGAAAGATAAAAAAGAATACGAAGCCACGGCGAAAGACCTTGCAGGCAGATTTGTCAACAACTTCAAAAAATATACGCATATGCCCGAAGAAGTTGTAAAAGCAGGTCCCAAAGCGGAATAGTAAATCGGTATTTGAAGAAGAAAGGAGTTGTTTGCAAAAAACACTCCTTTTTTCTCAAAAAAGAGATACCGTTTCCGAGCCGTATTTTTTATTTTTTATGGGAAAAGCGGATTAAAATGGGTATTGACATTCAAATAGTATTCATATATAATTAAAATAGTAAAAAATATCATCGCAGTAGAAGCGAATTTTGGAGAATAATAATGAAAAAAACGATAGTTTTGTTGTTGTGCATTGTATTATCGGTTGCCGCGGTATGCCTTTTTGTCGCGTGTGAAGACGATAAAGAACCCGTTATAGCAAGTTATAAAGCGATAGAAACCGATAATTATGCCATAGGCGACGAATATAAACAGTCCGACGCGGGAGTCGTAGCCGTACTTAAAGACGGAACCACGAAAAATATTAC
>JBJETX010000022.1:0-7272 GCA_051883535.1 Christensenellales bacterium
ATACGAACTGCTCTTCGCGCCGATACCTACCTGAATATCCTTCGTAGACGAGTTGGAGAATACTACCCACGCAGTCTTTCCGTTATACAATATATAACCGCCCGCGCTCGAGTCTCCCGGGGACAACGCGTCGTACGATTTATCGTTTATCGCCTCGCCCGACGAGTTATAGTTGTTCGCCATATTCTGATATCGGTAATCCACTTCGAACGGACTTAATCCCGTAGCGAGTTTTACTTCGGCGAATACGTAATATTTTGCCCAACCGTCTTTGTCGTTACGGTTGCTCTTCATCGTATAAGCCGTTCCTACCGCGCTTGCCGTGGAATTCTTAATCCAGTTGTCGTCCCAGTTACTGCTCTTTGCCTGATAGAACGCGACGGATACGATATTGATACCGAACGGATCTACGTAGTATCTCAATACTCTGTCGCCCCATTCCGCCGTGTTCGAACCTGCCGATCCCGCGAGTTCGTTTTTCGGTCTTCTCGTGTCGGTAAGGTTGGCGTAACCTATGTTTCCTATAAAGTCGCTTACGCCTAACTTGTACCTGAGATAAGTGCCGGTAGACACGTTCCATTCTTTCGTAGTCGAATTATACAAAGGCGTGGAACCGCTCGTAAGCGTTTTCAGTTTGTCGGTGTTGAACATCTGCACCTGAACTATGCTCATCGTACTCGAAAGACTTTTCGCATAGCCCGTCACTTCGTAACTGTACGTCTGCCCCGCGTCGTTCGTATACTTGAACTCGAATCGGTATCCGGCATTTACGTAAGAAGAACCGTTTACTTTGGAATTGTCTATCTTTTCGTACGCCTTTGCATACGAAGACGTTTTTTGTTCCGAACCCGTGCCGTTTACGCCGTATTTCTGCGTACCGTTCGACAACGCTCCGCTGTCGTTCATAAGAAGCACGCCCGAATGCGCGTCGGAAACCTCGAATACGGCATAATATCCGCTCGCGGGATTATTGGGATAAATCCATTTACTTGAATTCAGGAATACGTCCTGCGATATAAGGCTCGCCATCTGCGACGACTGCGTAATAACGGACTCGCTGAACCCTTTCAACGTCACGGTAGGCGCGGCTCTGTCTATACGAGCGGTAACGGTAATTTCGGCGGATTCTTTGCCCGTTCCGCTCTTGAATTTAATCTTATATGCCGTTTCTCCGACGTCGGCAAGACTGACGCTCGTAGAGAACGAAGCGCCCCTCGAATAACTCGTTCCTCCCGTCGTGCTGACGCTGACTGCTTGACCCGAACCTGCCGTAGCGCTGCCGCTGAAATTATAATCGCTGCCCGTTCCCGTACCGTACGCCGCTTTTGTAGTCGAAGGAACGTAGTTCGTACTTCCTTTAAGTACGGATAGCGTTCCGCCGCTGCAACCGTAGTATACGTCTATCGTGATCTTCTGATCCTGGACGTTCTCCCAAGGGAAGGTATAATTGAGCGACGTTCCGCTGAGACTTCTCGTAGAAGCGATAATCGTTCCCGAAGAATTCTTTACTACCACCTGCGGCGTAAACGTATCGCGTTTTACGGTACCCGTCGTCGTCTTTCCGGGATAGATATATACTCCGTCCGCAGTGAATCCCGTAGAGTTAATCGCCGTTCCCCAGTTCTTACCGTCGGAATTAGCCGACCCCGGCGTATTCCTTCCGTCCGAATAGTTGCCGACGTAGTCTTCGGCAACGATATATATCGTACCGCCGAAAGCGGAATTTGCCGTATCGTGTTTTATCGTCACGTTTACAGTCTGAGGAGTAACCACACTTCCGGAACTCGCGACGGTCTTTACGTTGGAAGAAGTGCCGTCGATATACAGCGGTTTGGTGCAGGCGGAATCGTAGAAGAAGTACAGGCGTTTTATTCCCGATCCGTTGTTGAACGTCTTACCGCTCTTGCCGAAATATCCGCCTTCCGAAGTCTGAAAGTCCTTGACCGTCACCTGAACGGTAACGTCTGTGGCGACGTATCCGCTCATAGCCGAGTTATTTGACGCACTTCCGAGTTTATACGACTGTACCTGCGGCGCAATTGTATCCAATCTGCCCTTTATCGTGGGTTTATTGCTCGTAGCCGTGCATGTCTTTGTTCCTTCGTTCCCGGCGCTATCCTTTACTTTAATAGTCATCGACGAGATAGTCTCGAAGTCGAATTTCAATTTGCTGAACGTACACGTTTTCGAATAAACGGTACTGCCGGATTTGGTTATCGCGCTGTCCGCTATCGTATATGAAGCGCCGTTTTTCAAAGTATAAGCAATCGAAACGGTGTTTATCGCCGCGTTGTCTCTCGTCGTGCCGACGGCGTAATCTTCCACAGGGAAGGATATAATCAGGTTGTCGTTAGTCCAGGCTATTCCGCCGATGGTCGCGTCGGTAGTGGAAGCCGAGATGGTAACGTTGCCTATAGAAGGAGCAACCGTGTCCGACCAATAAAAAGTGTAAAACCCGGCTTTAGAATAGGTTTTGTTTACCCAGTCGGTAACCGACACGTCCCAACTGCCGTTGGCAAGATTTCCCGCCACTTCATACCAGGCTTTATAACTTGCGCCGTCCCCCGAACTCCACGTCGATCTGTTCAGCGAAAAACTCGTGTCGTTCCTCGTATTTTTAATGCTGACGGTCTTGATTCCCGAAGCCGCGCCGTAAGTACCACCCCCATCGGTAACGTTAAAATATAAATATAGTGTTTTAGCGTTTGTCAGAGAGGTAATCTCAGTCGTGCTTCCGCTTTCCTTGACGAAATACATCGTCGGCGTGCCGGGTCCTCCCGTATCGATCTTAAGATCCGACGCGTTGTATGTCTTCGAAGCCGACGCGTTATTCGCATAGTTATACGCCGTAGCCGTTACCGCGCTTACAGACGCGCTGCCGGTCTGGCAACTTACGCTACCGGCACTTGGACCGGCAGTCGCCGAATTCGACGTCGACGCGTTCGACGTATTTCTGTAAGAAAGAGAAAGATACCTCGGACGACCCTCTTTCGACGTAGCGGTAACCTTGACCGTTCTCGAAGTCGCCCACGCCGAAACCGTGGTATTAAGCGCAAAAGTCGGCGCGACGGTAATGCTGTGCTTTATGTACAGCGCACAATTATATACGCGCGCCGAGGCGGTCGCCGTATCGTTCTTTCCGCTACCTGCCGTTTTTGTGTATTGAGTATAGTAAACAAAGTTAAAATTACTTGAATTGGTCGATTTTCCGGAAATGCTTGTGCTGGTCCATCCACCCGGGTCGCCGCTCGTAGCGGTAGTCCATCCCATTCTGTATACCTTTCTGGTACTACTACCCGAAGGCGTAAACGAAGCGTTGATTTTTACGGAAGACGTTGCGTTGATAATAAGATGTTTGCACGTTCCATCGACGATCGACATGCAATAAGAAGCATAGGCATTACTCGTTCCGCCGCTCGACGCTTTATTGCCGTTTATAGTCCCGGAATCCCCTCCGGTTTTCAACTCATAGGTAGTATTTGCAGTATAAATGTTATTGCCGCTACCGACGCTTACCGCGAACGCCGCGTTGTTCGCTTTTTCGTACGCTTTGTTCATCATATCGTCCGTAGAAGCGGGCGCGGTGCCGAATATATCGTCGAGGTTGACTTCGTCCTTCTCGAAACTCATAGCGCTTCCGTCGATGACGTCCACCGTTCCGTCGTATCTCGTAACTACGATGTCGCCGGCGGCGTTTTTGCTGATATCCGCCGCGTTATAGAACGGGTTGTCCTCGTCGAGGACCATATTCGTCACGTCGCCCGATATCGTGCCGCCCTCTTCGATCAGTCCGTCGGGAAGAGTAGTCGCCGTTCCGTCGCCTGCCGCGAGGGAAACTCCGTCGTTCTGCGTTTTTGCCACCGTAAATCCCACGAGAATGAAAACAGCCACAAAGACGATAAGCGCAAGGACGTAAACGTCTTTACGTTTCCTGTTCGGGGTTTCTTTTACGCGGCTGTATTCCGCCGTCGCAATTCCGATGTTCTTCTCCTTTTCGTTACGATTATTCATATCCGCACTCTCCTTTCGGGAAATCGATCAAGCCGGTTCTTTTCTCGTGTCCGCATACGCGCGTATGCGCAAAAGAAACTCCGACTATATTATTCTATGATAATAATACCTCATATGGGCACGGTTTGTCAATAACGAAAATTTTTCGTTTTAGGGAATTTTAAGAAAACCTTAAATTTATTGGCACGCTTATTTGCCTGCGGCAAGATACTCCGCAATCGAATCCGACAACGCGACGAATTCGTCGCAGGAAAGGGTTTCCCCTCTTACTGTTTTGGAAAAACCCGCGTTTTCTATGATTTTTTCCGCCTCGGTTTTCGGTATGGAAAATGCGGAAACGAGGTTATTCGCAAGGGTTTTTCTCCTCATCGCAAACGCCGCTTTTACCGTTTTTTTGAAAATTTTGTAATCGGCGAATTTATACTTATTTCTGTCAAAATCAATCTTTACGAGCGCGCTGTCCACGTTGGGCGCGGGGTAAAACATTCTTCTGTCTATCGTCCTCGTGATTTTCACCGACGCTATCGCTCGTAGCGCGACGGTAATCGCCCCGTACTCGGGGGTGCCTTCTTTCGCCGTCAGCCGTTCCGCGACTTCCTTCTGCATCATAAGCGTCATATCGCTTACGTCAAGCGTGCTTTCCACGAAACGCATTATCATCGGCGTCGTAACGTAATACGGCAAATTGGCTACTACTTTGAACCGTTCGGGAACCCATTCCCTTATTTCGTCGTCGGTCAGTTTAAGCACGTCCGCAAAGTGAAACGTAACGGACGGATTCGCCTGCGCTATTTTTTCAAGCGCGGGTCCGAGGTCGGAATCCACCTCGAACGAGACTACCTTTTTCGCTTTTTTCGCAAGTGCGGAAGTGAGAGTTCCCGCGCCCGCGCCGATTTCCGCGACGACGTCGTTTTCCGTGACGTTTGCGTCGGAAACGACGGCGTTAAGCAAGTTTACGTCGGTAATAAAATTCTGCCCTAAACTTTTTTTGAAGCGGAAACCTTCGCCTACGAGTTCTCTTATATCCATTATTTCCCTCTGATATTTTCATTAAAACGCGTTATACTGTTTACGTACGAAAGATAAAATTTTTACAGCACTAAAGATAAAAAGGCGTTTATTTTATCAACTCTCTTACCCTTAACGGAATCCCCATTCCGTCCGCGATTTTTTTCGCCGCTTCCACGTCGAATCCCGGCGTTTTCACGACGGAAAATTTTACTTTTATTCCGCTCTCCTTGCAGTCCGCGGCAAATCGCAGCATACTGTAATACCCGTCTTCGCCGTAAACGCATCTGCATACGTCGTTGTATTCTTTCGCGCCGGCGGCGTTGAGCGATATGCTCACTTCGTCCACTTTCCCTTTTAACCGTTCGGCTACGCCTTCGCCTACGATTAAACTTGCCTGTCCGTTCGTGTTCAGTCTGACGGTTTTCCCTTTTCCTTTCAGATACTCCGCCACCTCTAAAAGCACGTCGAACGCGCAGAGAGGTTCTCCGTATCCGCAAAAGACGTATTCCCGTCCTTCGTCGTGTTTTGCAAGTTCTTCTATTACTTCTTTCGCAGTGGGTTCTTTTTTCAGCCAAAGGTCGTATTCGGCGTATCTGTCGCTCGTCGTACGCACGCAGAACGAGCAGTTGTTGCTGCATTTGTTGGTTAAATTTATATATACCGCTCCGTCAATTTCGTATACTATCATATCTTTATTTTGGCAAACAATCTTAATGCGTTCGCTTGGGTAATAACCTCCGTTTCTTCCGTACTTTTCCCAAGAATTTCCCCTATCTTTATCGCCGTATATCGGATATACGACGGCTCGTTCCTCTTCCCTCTCATCGGTTCGGGCGACATATAAGGACAGTCCGTTTCCAGCGTAATCCTGTCAATCGGCGTCGCTCGAACTATATCGGGTTTGTCCTTTGCGTTTCTGAACGTAACCGCTCCGCCGTATGAAAAATACGCACCGAGCGCGGCGTATTCTTTGACGAGTTCTTTGCTTCCGCTGTAACAATGGACGAGAAAACCCGCTTTCAGCAATTCCGCGTTCTCTTTCAGAAGTTTTATCGCGTCTCCGTGCGCGTCCCGTATATGCAGGACCGTCGGCGCGCCCAGTTCGTACGCGAGAACGAGTTGCTTTATCATCGCTCTTTTCTGCGTTTCCCTGTCGGGATTGCTTTCATAGTGATAATCGAGTCCGATTTCCCCTATGGCGACGGTTTTGCCGTCCTTCCACATTTCGGCAAATCTGTTCAGGTCGTCGTCGGTCAGTTTGTCCGCGTATTCCGGATGCACTCCGACCGCGCAGTATATTCCGTCGTATTTCTTCGCTCTCGCAAAACAATCTTCGCTCGTCGCCCTGTCCGCGCCCGTATCGATTATTATCCTCGGCTCGGAAAACGCGCGCCCTGCCGCTATTTCTTCCGAATCCGCCTCGAACGCTTTATCCGACAGGTGCGCGTGCGCGTCTATCAGCATACGGTCGCTCCGCCGCCCGCGGGTTTAGTCGGCGCAACGCTTATTACGTCGCCGTTTTCGTTCTCGGCAAAGAGTATCATTCCTTCGCTGAGCACTCCTCCGAGCGTTACGGGTTTGAGGTTCGCCACGACGACGACTTCTTTCCCGACCATTTCTTCGGGCGTATAGAATTTCGCCACGCCGCTTGCGATGCTTCTCACTCTGTCTCCCGTGTCTACGGTAAAGTGAAGCAGTTTTTTGCTTCCTTCCACCCTTTCGGCTGTGAGAATTTTTCCCACTTTGAGTTCGATTTTCGCAAAATCGTCAATCGTAATTTCTTTATATTCCGCCGCTCCGTGTTTTTTTACGGGTTGCTTCGGCTGTTCTTTTTCCGTTTTTTTGGTTTCGCCTTCCGCGAGTTTTTCCATCGCCGCACTCTCCTTGTTTACGTCTATTCTCTTATACAACGCCGCGCCCTTGGTAAGAACCGTTCCTTCTTCGAGAAGTCCGTATCTCAGGCTGTCTCCGAACTCTTCGGGTTTTTCCGTAGAAAGGTCGTTAAGCACGCGCGCAGACGTTTCGGGCAGGAACGGCGCAAGCGCGATACCCGCCACCCTGAGCGTTTCCGCAAGATGGTACATAACCGACTTGAGTTCTTCGCGTTTCGTCGGATCCTTTGCGAGAATCCACGGCGCGGTTTCGTCTATGTACTTATTCGCTCTTCCGATAAGTTCGAATACGTCTTCGAGCGCTTCGGGAATAAGCAATCCGTCGATATGCGCCGTCATTTTGTCTTTCAATCCGTTT
>JBJETX010000023.1:0-1673 GCA_051883535.1 Christensenellales bacterium
CTATTGCCGTCATTTTCGTCAGCAAAGCGTTAAGCTGCGGAACGCTGAGGTCGACTACTCCGAGGATTTCTTCAAAATGCATCTCTCCGTTACGGCTGAGCGCGTTGATTATGTTGTCCTCGTTTACGTCGAGTTGAATATTGCTCGGTTTCGAAACGTCCGTTTTTTCCATACCGAGTTCCGCGTACACGTCGTTTACGTTCACGGCAAGTCTCGTCTGGCATTCTTTTATCGCCTTATTGCACCCCGCGCTCGCTTTATTGTAAATACTGCCCGGAACGCAGAATACGTCCTTACCCTGATTCAGCGCGTAATTGAGCGTCAGCATCGTACCGCTGTTTTCCCCCGCTTCGGTGATGAGCACCGCCCTGCTCAATCCGCTTATTATGCGGTTTCTCGCGGGAAAATTGTGCGCGGTCGCCGCTTCTCCCAACGGGTATTCGCTTATTACGAGTCCGTTTTCCGCGATTTCTTCGTACAACTCCCTGTTCTCGGGCGGGTAAACCACGTCCACGCCGCATCCGAGCACGGCAATCGTCTTGCCCCTCGCCGCAAGCGCGGCTCTGTGGGCGCACGAATCTATCCCTCTCGCCATTCCGCTGACGATGCAGAATCTTTCGCTGAGTCCCGGCACGAACTCCTCGGTAACGCGCACTCCGTACCTGGTGGGGAATCTCGTTCCCACGACGGCGAAACACGGCGCGTTCAGAAGTCTTACGTCGCCCTTGCAATACAGACAAAGCGGCGCGTCGTCGTAACAGGCGAGAGTCTTCGGATACTCTTCGTCAAGTACGGTTACGAGAGTCGCGTTCGCTTTTTCGAGTTTTTCCTCTTCTCTGCGAAAATCTATTTCCGACGCGCTTACGCATATCTCCCTGTAATCCTTTTCCCCGAGAACGGACGTGATTATTCCGCGAAACGCGGGCAGGTTCTCAGCCATACCTTCGAGGTTTGCCGCGTTCAGCAGTTTTCTGCCCTTAATCGTTCCTATTCCGTATGCCGACGAAACGATCAGCACCGCCTTTTGTTTTCCGCTCAGTCTCATCCGAATATCATTTCCTTCTTATCAAGCGTTTTGTACTGCACGGCTTCCGCAACGTCCTCGAACGCTATATCGTCTCTTCCCGCAAGGTCGGCAACCGTTCTCGCCGTCTTTAATATCCTCGTCGTCGCTCTCGGACTTAAATTCCTGCTTTCGAAAACGTTTTTCAGCAATTCTTCGCTTTCCGCGTCGATTTTACAGAACCTGTCGAGCAACGGATTGCTCATCTGCGAATTCGTATAAATCCCGTATTCCGCGAACCTTTTGAGTTGTATCTCTCTCGCTTTTTCCACCCTCGCCCGAACGGTTGCGCTGTCTTCCGCGCGCACCCTCGAACGGAACTCGCCGTATTCGATATTATCCACCGCCACGTACAAATCTATCCTGTCGAGCAACGGTCCCGATATACGGGAAACGTAATTCAGTATTTCCCTTTGCGTACAGGTGCATTCCTTTACTCCGCTTCCGTAATAACCGCACGGACAGGGGTTCATACTCGCTATAAGCATAAATCTCGCGGGATACACTACGCTTCGGTTCACCCTTGCAACGGATATTTTCCCGTCTTCGAGAGGCTGCCGTAACGCTTCGAGCGTTTTACGGTTATATTCGGGCATCTCGTCGAGGAACA
>JBJETX010000024.1:0-1662 GCA_051883535.1 Christensenellales bacterium
TATCGGTAATTCCGAGTTCTGCGCTTAAAGCAATGTTTGCCGAAGAGTTTCCGCTCATAACATAATTAAAACTGTTATAAGGATACCCGTCGATACCGCCTTCGCTCAAGCCGTAAATCTCTCCCATCGCTTTCCATATGGCGTTCCTGCCTTTAATCTCTTTACATTCCATATCGGTTCTGAACGGATATCCGACGGAATGCGCGCCGTCGTCGTACTCTCTTTCGAAAACGTCGTTCACGACTTTAACGTACGACTTCACCGCGGCTTCGTTATCGCCTTTGACGAGCATATGGACGCTTCCCGGAACAATGCAATACGCCATCACGACTGCCGCAACGCCGATCCCCGACGAAGATTGCAGAATCCCGGCGTATTTATGTTTATTCTTATCCGAAGCAAACACGTCGTATCCGTACACGCAATCGAGAACGATATATCCGATATATCCCCCTCCCTTTACGGCTATTTTGTGTCCGCTGCGTTCAAGTTCGCTCAAATAGTCGAGTGCCGCCGCGTTGCCTTGACTTTGCAAATAATCCTTAAAATCTGTTCCCGAATCCTGAATTCTGGTTGCCATAATCGCTCCTTGTTTATTCTATGTTGTCTTTTTACTTAATTATCAGTTTATCTCCGCTTACGCTTACCGTTCCTTTGCTGAGGTCTATCGTATAACTCGGATGTCCGAGGCTTCCCGTACCCACGGAATAAACCGTACCTTCCGCCTGAACTCTGCTTATAGCGAGTTTTCCGCCGAGCAGTTGCAGTATTCCGTTTCTCGTCTTCGTGTCGCCGAACGTGATAGTATACGATACGTAAGTTTCGCCGTTTCCTTCGTCTATACTGCTGTCAACCGCGGCTTTGTCGAACATATTGACGCCCGTAATCCATTTTTCCTTCAACTTCGCTTTCATTCCGCCTCTGTCGTTTCCGTTGAAGTTGTAGTTTTCGCTTTTTCCGGTAAAATCAAAGTTTATATGCGACAACTCCAAGCCCATTTCTTCTCTGAACGCGTCCGAAGTAAGTTCTTTAAGCACGCGGAAGTATATCTCCGCGACGATATCTTTGCTCTCTTCGGTTTCGACGTAGTCGTCGGTAAACTTAACGATTATTTCGAAGTAATCTTCGTTAGGCGACGCGAGATACACCGAACTCAGCGACGTGAAAGAGGGATACTCCGTTAATATTTCGTCTTTCACTTTGCCAGTAATATCGAGCGTCGGACTGTGCAGATAATAAATAGCGTAAGGATTGCCGCTTTCCGCTCCGTCGTTAATCTTCGTGCGCACGCGCAGAACTTTTGCGAGCGCGTTGCTCGTTTCCACCCTTACTTCGATAACTTTCTGTATTATCGTATAATGTTGGAACGCATAATTCGCCGTTTCGTAGAATCTGTTATAAGCGTCTCTGTCGTCCGTTACTCTCATAAGAATGTAATAGGAATTTGCGACGGCTTCGTAATCCGCTTTTTCTTCCGCTCCGAGCGCGGCGTATTCTTCCGCGGATATTTTATCCACGACGACACCGTTATAACTTCTTATTTTTTCTTTCAATCCGTCTCCTCCGAGATTGGGATTGTACGTGACGTAATACATCTCGACGAGTTCTCCTTGCCCGTCGTAGTTCGGCACGGCTGTCATATTAGCCCTGTCTTCTGCGGAA
>JBJETX010000025.1:0-1644 GCA_051883535.1 Christensenellales bacterium
ACGTTGTAGTGAGTGAGCATAACGCCTTTCGGGAAACCCGTCGTACCCGAAGTGTACTGCATATTGCATACGTCGTTTTTGTCGATTTTACTGCGACGCGCTTCGACTTCGGAATAAGGAACGGTTTTGCTTAAAGCAATCGCGTCGTCCCAGGTGTAACAACCGTGATTCGAGAAACCTACCGTAACTATGTTTTTGAGGTAGGGAAGGCGTTTGGAATCGAGTTTTCCGGGTTCGCACGTCGCAAGTTCGGGGCAGATTTCGTTGATGATCGCGACGTAGTCGCTGTCTTTGAATCCGTCTATCATAACGAGGGTGTGCGTATCGGATTGACGGAGCAGATACTCCGCTTCGTGAATTTTGTACGCGGTGTTTACCGTTACGAGAACCGCGCCGATTTTCGTCGTCGCCCAGAACGTGATGTACCAGGCGGGTACGTTCGTCGCCCAGATAGCGACGTGATCGCCGCGTTTTACGCCCATTGCGATGAGGGAACGAGCAAACTCGTCCACGTCGTCGCGGAATTGGGGATAAGTGCGGGTATAATCGAGTTCGGTATAGCGGAAAGCGTATTGCGAAGGGAATTCTTCGCATATACGGTCGAGAACGTCGGGGAAAGTTTCGTCGATGAGAGTTTCCTTTTTCCAGACGTACTTGCCGGTTTTCGCTTTGTTGTCCTGAAGCGGACGTTTTTTCTTTCTGTAAACCGACATATAGTTTGCAAACTGCGGAACGATGATGCCGGCGTCGCAAAGTTCGTTCGACCAGCGTTTTACCCATTCGAGAGAGACGAAACCGTCGTAACCGATGGATTCGAGAGCGGCGAAAATACGGTCGAAAGGCATATCGCCTTCGCCGAAAAGTTTGTAAGAAACGTTTCCGTCTGAAGCGACGACGCTGTCTTTAACGTGGACGTAACGAATGAGAGAGCCGAGATTGGCTACCGTCTGCTCGGGAGATTCGTTTCCGAATCTGTACGGATGGTTGACGTCCCAGAGAGCCGCTACGTTTTCGTCGGCTACGGAATCGAGCAATCTGCGAAGACGGGACGTGTCCGAATAAACGCCGTTGGATTCGACGAGAAGGGTTACGCCCGATTTGCGCGCTTTTTCCGCAAGAGAACGGAGCACTTCGGCAACGTACGAATCGTCGACTTCTCCCGAAGGACGGGGTTCGAGGTCGGCGAGAACGCGTACGTAAGGAGTGGATAATCTGCCCGCAAGCGCTATGTATTGTTCGAGTTCTTCGATATTTTCTTTTTCTTTATCTTTGAATTTCAGCGCGCAACCCGAACTCAGGCAGGGGATAACGAGATTGAGTTCGGCAAGTTTTGCGATGGTTGAGTCGATTTTATCGTCGGTGAAAGGTATCGCGTGGATAGCGGATATTTCGTTGCCGAGTCCGCGGATTTCGATTCCGTCCAGACCGAAGTCCTTTGTCATCGAATAAATTTCCGACCAGGTAAAGTCAGGACAAGCCAAGGTTGAAAAACTTAATTTCATTGTCGTACAAGTGCCTCTCTTCTGAATGTTTTGCCCGAAAGCAAAATAGATTTTAACATTATATGTTTTATTTGGCAAATAAAACGCCTATATCCGCGATAAATAATTTATTTTTATGTCCGAATCGGAACGAGGGAAAACG
>JBJETX010000026.1:0-1642 GCA_051883535.1 Christensenellales bacterium
CGACGAGACCCGACACGATATTCGGCGCAACTTTTCTCGTGGTAAGCCCGGAACACCCGATGCTGAAATATTTTGCGGAAAAAATCGAAAATCCCGACGATATAGCGGCGTATCAGAAACAGGCTCTTCTGAAAAAAGAATTCGAAAGAGTACAGATGAATAAGGAAAAAACCGGTATAGAGGTTAAAGGCGTCAAAGCGATAAACCCGATTACCGGAGCGGAGATTCCCGTTTTTTGCGCGGACTACGTTATGATGGATTACGGAACGGGCGCGATCATGGCGGTTCCCGCTCACGACACGCGCGACTACGAGTTTGCAAAAAAATTCGGTCTGCCGATTATCGAAGTTATCAAAGGGGACGTCGATATTGCGGTTGAACCGTATATCGCCAAAGACGGCGGCGAGATGATAAACAGCGGTTTCCTCAACGGTATGACCGTTAAACAGGCTATTCCCGCTATGATTTCTTATATGGAAAAGAACGGGGTGGGCAAGCCGAAAACCGATTACAAAATGAAAGACTGGGCGTTTAACCGTCAGAGATACTGGGGTGAGCCGATACCGATAATAAATTGTCCTCATTGCGGACAGGTTGCCATCGACGAAAGCGAACTTCCTTTGCGTCTTCCCGATCTTGCGGATTTCGAGCCTACGGACGACGCGACGAGTCCGCTCAGCAAACTTACCGACTGGGTAAACGTCAGATGTCCTAAATGCGGCGCGCCCGCAAAGCGTGAGACCGATACTATGCCGCAATGGGCGGGTAGCAGTTGGTATTATCTGAGGTATATGAGTCCCAAATATCCGGACGGAGTCGTTTCTCCCGAAGCAAACGAATATTGGGGGCAGGTAGACTGGTATAACGGCGGAATGGAACACGTTACGCGCCACCTTATTTACAGCCGTTTCTGGAATATGTTCCTTTACGACATCGGAGTCGTTAAAGACGAAGAACCTTATAAAAAGCGTACGGCGCAGGGTCTTATTCTCGGCGCGGACGGCGAAAAAATGAGTAAATCGCGCGGAAACGTAATCAATCCCGACGACGTAATCAAAGAATTCGGCGCGGATACGCTCAGAACGTTTATTCTTTTTATCGGGGACTACGAAAAGCCGAGTCCGTGGTCGATAGAGGGGACGAGAGGTTGTTTCCGTTTCCTCAACAGAGTATGGGGACTCGCGGACATTATCAAAGAGACGAAAACGGACGATATAAATATGGCTGCCGTTATCAAAAAAGTAAGCGACGATTACGAAGCGGCAAAATACAATACGGCAATAGCGCAGTTGATGGGCGCGATAAACGTTTTTTACGCGCGCGGTTCGATTACGAAAAAAGAATTGAACACGTTTTTACTGCTTTTATATCCCGTTGCGCCGCATATCTGCAGCGAAATGTACGAAAAAATAAACGACGGAGCAAAGATAAACGAAGCGTCGTGGCCTACGTATAAAGAGGAAGATCTGATTCAGAACGAAGTGGAGATTCCCGTGCAGGTAAACGGAAAACTTCGCGGAAAAATCGTAGTCGGAAGAGAAGCGTCGCAGGAAGAGGCGATGGCGCTCGTAGGCGACGATATTCTCGGAGGAAAAACGATAATAAAGGTGATTTACGTTTTTATATGGATATAAAAATGGTG
>JBJETX010000027.1:0-1611 GCA_051883535.1 Christensenellales bacterium
ATTATCATCAGTTCGATATGGGCGTTTCCGAAAACGAAAAATATATTACGATAAATCAACACGTGCCGAATTCCGCGGGCTGGTATCTGATTGCGGTGATAATAGGACTGGTCGTGCTTGCCGTACCTCTTACGGTACTGATTGTGAAAAAGAAAAGGAGAGACTAAATGGAACAGGAAAAAAACAAACGCGAGGTTATACCGCAGGTAAAGACTTTCCCGAACAGTTTCGAAGCGGAGCAATGCGTTTTGTGCTGTCTTCTTATAGACGGAAACGTCGCCGGGGAATATCTTACAAAAATCGCGCCCGAGGCGTTTTACAATAAACTCAACCGTAAGATATTCGACGCGATGCTCGAAGCGGACAAAGCGCAGATGTCCGTCGATATTATTACTGTAAACGATTTTCTCGAAAAGAAAGGGGAAAGGGACGTCCTTACATACCTGACGGAACTTGCTTCTCTTCTGCCTTCGGGAGCGAATTGTCAGCAATACGTAAAGATTATTACGCGCGATATGATACTCAGAGAGGTAATAACGCGTTGCAATACCATTATCGAAGACGCATATAATTCCACAGACGAAGAATCAACGCTGAGGAATGCGGAAAAACTCATATTCGATATATCCAACAAACTTACGAGCAGCGCGCTCGTACATATTTCTTCGCCCGCGGCGACCCTTATCGACAGAATGGACGCTCTTGCCAAGGATAAAAACGCGTTCCGCGGCTTAATGACGGGATTTTCGAGGTTCGACAGGCTCACCAACGGATTGCAGAAAGGCGATCTTATCATTCTCGCTGCGCGTCCTTCGGTTGGTAAAACCGCGTTTGCCCTGAATATCGTGGCAAACATCGCCAAGAGAAAGGAAGAAAAGAAAGTAATAGCAATATATTCTCTCGAAATGCCCGCGACGCAGATTGCGCAGAGAATGCTCAGCAATTTGTCGAACGTAAATATGAACGAACTCAATACCGGTGAACTCGTCGGTTCTTCGCATAAAAACCTGTGGGAGATGACGAAAACGCTCAGCGATTCGAGGGTTTTCATAAACGATTCGAGCGTAGTGACGCCGAAAGACGTGCTTAATCAATGCCGTAAACTCTGTTGTTCCGGCAAAGGATTTACCTCGCTCGACCTCGTGGTAATCGACTATCTCGGACTTATGGACAACGGGGACAAGAGGAGAGATCAGAACCGTCAGCAGGACGTTTCCGATATGTCGAGAATGATGAAAATCGCGGCGAAAGAACTCAACTGTCCCATTCTGTTATTGTCGCAGATGTCCCGCGGTATAGAAAACAGAACGGACAAAACGCCTATGCTCAGCGACCTGCGCGAATCGGGCGCAATCGAACAGGACGCGGATATCGTTATGTTCCTTTCGAGAGAAATCGAAGGAGACAAAGACAGTCCGATTATACTTAACGTGGCGAAACACCGTAACGGCGAACTCGATCAGATAAGATTCGATTGGCAGGGCGCGTTTATGAGGTTTAAGGAAAGCGAAAATCAGTCAAAATATCCGGTGCAGAAACAGCAAAAGGATAATTACGGCAACGGAGATAACTAAAAACTCATATTTCGTCGTTTTTTGCGGTAATAATAAT
>JBJETX010000028.1:0-1610 GCA_051883535.1 Christensenellales bacterium
GTGTTACATCGCTTCGCGTTCGGCAATCAGGCGCGCTTTTTCTTCTTCGATAACCGACGAAAGATTCTGCAGAACCTGTTTGGGGGATTGCCACCAATCTCTCGACCATACGCGGACTATTTTCCAACCGCGGTTTTCGAGGAATTTTATTCTGTATACGTCCCTTTCGAGTACGCTGTCGCTGCTTTCGTACGCACGGTAATCGCATTCTATTCCGAGTACGAAACGGTTAAGGGTTTTGTCGAACACGCCTAACGACAGTTTGTAACTCGTGTTTCCGAGATTAGTATATACGGTGTAACCCATCGATTCGAGTCCTTGTTTTATTTTTTCCTCGTATGCGCCGATTGGTTCAACCGCTTTTTTGCCCGCGTTGAACGTTGCGAGAACGGCTTTTACTTCGTCGGAATTGCCGTTGCTGACCGCTCTTGCGTAGAGGAGATATTTTTTCAGAAGTTTGGGTCCGTTGTTTTTGGTCGTTTCTATGTTGTCGAGTTCTTCGGGTTCGATACTCGTTACGACGTAAATTTTCTTTTTCGCGCGCGTTATGGCGACGTTAAGGCGGTTTTCTCCGCCGTCCGTGGAAAGAGAGCCGAATTGGGCTACGACTCTGTCGTAGTCGTTCTTTGCGTACCCGATGCTGAATATGATTATATCGCGCTCGTCGCCCTGTACGTTTTCAAGGTTTTTGACGAAAAGCGAATAATTTTCGCCGTTTTCAATGCGATTTTGCTCAAGATAAAGTTGTTTTCTGAATACGGCTACCTTGTCCGCTTCGGCGTCGAGCATATCTTCTATATATTCTTTCTGCTCGTTGTTGAACGTCACGATTCCTATGCTTTCGTTGTATTTTCTTTCGCGCAGAATATTGCGTACGAGTTTTACTACCGCGACCGCTTCTTCGTGGTTGTGTCTCGACTGCCATACTCCGCGGACTTTTATCCTTTCGATCGGTTTGTATCCTGCGGAAAGCGTGATATTCGGAGCAATCTGAAGTTTGTTGTCGTAGAAAGCCATATTGCTGAAATCGATAAGTTCGGAATACATACTGCGGTAATGATATACGAGATGCACGGGCGTAAATTTAGCCGTTGCTAGGTCGAGTAGAGATTCCACTTCGAGAGCCGCCTGCGTGGATAAATCCATATTGTAATCGAAACTGTCGTCAGCCTGATATCTCCGTACGAATCCGCTCGAAGGACGGAGTTGTTTTCCGTCGCCTGCGACAACGATATGATTGCCGCGGTAAATCGTGGGGAGAGCGTTTTCTACGAACATCTGACTTGCTTCGTCGAATACGACGAGGTCGAACATATTTTTTTCAAGGGGAAAAATCGTGCTTACGGTCTGGGGCGACATCAGCCAACAGGGAAACAGGCGGAACAGGTAATCCGAGAAAAACTCTATCATTCTGCGGATGGGCCAGAGCGCGCGCTGTTTCTGTATCTGATACAGATAGTCCTTTGAATTCGCGCTCGATTCGAAATATTCGAGATATTCCTGACTGAATCTGTCGAGCGCAAGATGACGCGTGAGTTCTCTCTGATCGGATTTAAGGCGCAGAATTCTCTCGCGCATACTGTCGAAACCGACCGTTTTCGAAAGCGTAT
>JBJETX010000029.1:0-29407 GCA_051883535.1 Christensenellales bacterium
TATTCTCGGCGGCGGCAACAGTTCGTATTATCTCGCAAGACAGATACTTGCCGCGGGTATGAGCGTAACGATTATCGAAAACGACGTCGAAAGGTGCCGTTATCTCAGCGAGCAGTTACCCAAAGCGATAATAATACGAGGAAGCGACAACGATTACGAACTTATGCGGAACGAGGGGCTGACCGAGGCGGACGCGTTCGTTGCGTTTACCCCCAATAACGAGAAGAACATCATCGCGTCCCTCTACGCGCTGAACAAAAGAGTGCCGAAAGTCATCACGGCGGTGGACGAATACAATCTGTTCAGCGTGGTGGGAGAACTCGAAATCGGAAGCGTGGTTTCGCCGAACGTGCTGACCGCGACGAGGATATTGCACTTCGTAAAGGGGTTACAGTCGGCAAAAGATCTTGGAAGTAAACTTAACGCCATATTCAACCTCGGAGGAAGCGACGCTTACGTTCTGGAGTTTTCCGTAAACGAAATGTTTGCAAAGCGTGATATTACCATAAAGGATCTGAAACTGAAATCCGACACCCTTATAGCGATGATAATCAGGGGAGGGAAAACGATAATTCCGAGAGGAAACGACTGCATCGCGGACGGAGACAGGGTTATCGTCGTCACTAAGCAGAAAAGCGTGGACGGAATAAACGAGGTAATGGAGTAGTCCGGGATGAACGTCAAGTATACAGTTTATTTTACGGGAAGAATAATGAAAACGGTCGCGTTTCTGTTCGTTTTTCCTGCCATTATAGCCGTCGTTTTCGGAGAATACGGCAATCTTGCCGTTTTCCTTCCGCTCGGAGCGGGAATTTTCGTCATAGGTTCGTTATGCTCGATTAAAGAACCGAAAAATAAAAGGCTTACCGCGACCGAAGGGTTTATCATAGTCGCGCTGAGTTGGATTCTTATCTCCGTTACCGTAGCGGTCGCGTATTATATTACGGGAGAAATCGGCAGTTTTATCAATTGTCTTTTCGAGTCGGTTTCCGGATTTACCACGACGGGTGCGTCCGTCGTCGAAGACGTGGAAATTATCAGTAAGAGCGTGAACGCTTTGAGATTGTTTACGCATTGGGTGGGCGGTATGGGTATTCTCGTGCTCGTGCTTGCCATTATTCCGAAAAACCTCGACGCAACCACTATGAACATATTCAAAGCGGAAGTTCCCGGACATCAGGTGGAGAAATTCACCGACAGACTTACGATGACGGCGAAAATTCTGTACCTGATTTATTCGGCTATGACGGTTATTCTCGCAATATCGTTTATGATAGCGAAAATGCCCGTTTACGACAGCATAGTACACGCTATGAGCATAGCGGGAACGGGCGGTTTTTCGGTAAGAAACGGAAGTCTCGGAGCGTACGGCAGCCTGCCGATTGAGATAATCGCCACCGTTTTTATGTTCCTGTTCGGCATAAATATGAACGTATTTTATCTTATACTGATAGGAAAGTTCACTTCCGCGATAAGGAGCGAAGAACTGAGGACGTATTTTATTATCTACGTCGTGGCGATTCTTTCTATGGCGGCGGGACTTACGCTGAGCGGAACTTACGACGATTTCGGAACTTCTCTCAGATATACCGCTTTTCAGACCGCTTCGTTTATGTCGACCACGGGACTGTACGTCGTGGATTTTTCCGTGTGGACGGGATTGTGTCAGGCGATTCTGCTCGTGCTGATGTTTATCGGAGCGTGCAGCGGTTCGACGGCGGGCGGAATGAAGATTTCGAGGGTAATAATCGCGGGAAAATACGCGCGTATACAATATTATAAAGCGGCGCGACCTAACAGAGTGAAAACGATAAGGCTGGAAGGCGAAAGGCTGGAAGGAATGACGGTGGCGGCGACGATGTCTTTTCTCGGGTTATATATGGTGCTGGTTTTCTGCTCGTTCGTGGGCGTTTCTCTTTTCGAGGACGTTTTTTCGTCGGGAGGAGCGTTCGGAGTGCTGGAAAAATTCACGGCGGTGGTTTCCTGCGTGAGTAACGTCGGACCCGGGTTCGGCAGTCTGACGACGGGAACTTACGACGGTTTTTCCACGGTATCGAAGTTGATTCTGTGTTTCGATATGCTTGCCGGCAGACTGGAAATTCTGCCGATGCTGTTTTTGTTCAATCCGCTGTCCTGGATAAGAAAAAACTGATTATCGTCGAAAATCCTGCGGACGATAAAACCCGGATTTTGCAAAAAAGGAAAAAAAAGAGCATATTTTGCTTGCTAATCGTTGAGGTTTGTGATAAATTATTATATAACCGCATAAAAAGGGTAGATAAGCGCGTTTTGCCACCCCGTATAGCGAGTCTTCAAAAGGAGGTTATGTTTTTATGTACGCAATTATCGTTTCAGGCGGAAAGCAGTATAAGGTGGAGCAGGATTCCGTAATCAAAGTGGAATTGTTGCAAAACGAAGCGGGTGACGCCGTCAAATTCGACGTTCTTATGCTCAACAAGGACGGAAACGTCGTAGCGGGCAACGACGCCAAAGGCGCATATGCCGAAGCAGTCGTTATCAAGAACGGCAAAGGTCCGAAAATCGACATTTTCAAATACAAAGCAAAGAAAAACGAACGTAAACGTCAAGGACATCGTCAACCGTACTCGGAAGTTAAAATTACGAAAATCGTAGGTTAACGGAAAGTCGGCAGATGATTAACGTTAAAATCCATTGCCGGGAAGAAGATATAGTCGCCGTGGAAGTCAAAGGACACGCAGGATATGCGAAACACGGGCGCGACATAGTCTGCAGCGCGGTAAGCGCGATTGTGCAGACGGCGCTTATGGCGATTATCGATATTTCCGGAGAAAACGTCAGGTACACGCTTAACGAGGAGAAAGGCTACGTTTATTTTGAAGTACCCGAGCCGAAAGACGGGGAAGAGAAGATAAGACAGCAGGCTGTTCTCAAAGCAATGAAATTAGGCGTGGAAGACATCGAAAAGGGTTATTCGCCCTATGTGAAAACGGAGGTAATTAAGGAATGTTTATGAATATTCAACTGTTTGCCCATAAGAAAGGTATGGGTAGCACCAGAAACGGTCGTGACAGTGAATCCAAAAGACTCGGACCGAAAAAGAGCGACGGGCAGGCTTGCCTTGCCGGCAATATCCTCGTAAGACAGAGAGGAACGAAGTTCCACGCGGGTAAAAACGTAGGTATCGGCAGCGACGACACGCTGTACGCTCTCATCGACGGCGTAGTCAGATTCGAAGAAGCCGGCACGAGAATGAAGAGATATAAACAGGTAAGCGTTTACGCGAAAGCGTAAGGCTAAAAAAAGTGCGCTACGAACGGACGGATGATGAGATAAGGGTATATTCGACGGAAGAATTCGTCGTCGAACATATTCTCGACTGCGGACAGGTGTTCAGATACCGAAACGAGGGAGATTGTCATACGGTTATAAGCAAAGATAAAATTTGCCTATTGCAAAAGTCCGATTCGTGTGTTATAATGAAAACCGACGACGCGGATTATTTTATCGATTATTTCGATCTCGATAAAGATTATGCGTCGATAAAGAACGAACTCAGAGCGTACGACGGATTGAGCGACGCGGTGGAATACGGGAAAGGAATACGCATTTTGCGCCAAGACCCGTTTGAGACGATTATATCGTTCATCGTATCCGCGAACAACAATATTCCGAGAATAAAAGGGATATTGGAGCGAATGTGCGCGTTGCTCGGAGAAAAGAAGGACGGGTATTATGCGTTCCCTACGCCCGAGCGTATGGCGGAGGCGGATCCCGACCTGTTCCGTTCGATCGGAGCGGGGTACAGAGCGGAATATATATCCGATACCGCGCGAAGACTCGTCGGATTCGATTTTGACGCAATAAGAAAAGCGGACACGGCGACCGCGAGAAAAACGCTCGTCGGACTGAAGGGCGTTGGGAATAAAGTCGCGGATTGCATTTTGCTTTTTGCGTTCGGCAAAACCGACCTGTTTCCGATGGATACCTGGAGCAAAAAAATTTATTCGGCTTTGGGATTTCCCGAAGAAAAGAATCCGGATAAAATGGCGCAGAGGCTGGTGGAAAGGTTCGGAAACAACGCCGGATTGGCGCAACAGTACCTGTATTATTACTACAGAAACAAATAATATAATATAACTATGTTAGGAGGACACAATGAATAAGCCGAAAATCGCTTTACTTATCGACCTTGGAAGTCTGAAAGTATCCTGCGAAGGGTTCAAAAAATTGCTTGCCGAGATTGAAACGACGTACGAAGTGGCGTTTGTCAAGTTCTACAGTTACGTAGCGAAACGCAACCGTGATTTTAACGAATTTATCGCGGCAAAAGGATATGACGCCGTTACGCCCGTAGCGAGCCGCAGAAGAAATAAACTCGATTCGAGACAGATTATCGACGGAACGAAAATCAGTCTGAATTCTACGGTTGACGCAGTAGGTTTTGCGGTAGGCGAAGGGGACATTCTTCCTATTCTCACCGAATTGAAACAGACCGGCAAAGACGTCGTGGAAATCGCCGTTGAAGAAGGCGCGTATTCGGACGCATTCAACGCGTTTATTCCCGTCAACGTAAACTATCTCAGAGAGGGATACGCCGCTCCTACCAAGAAGAGAGAAAAGAAAGCGCCCAAAGTCGTCGCGCCTAAAGAAAACGCTTACGCCGCCGAAGTCAACAGAATTTTCGAAGGCAGAAGCATTCTTAACAAGTACAGAAAATAATAATTTAATTTCTAACATAGAAAATTTACGGCGGTATTCCGAAAGATTTATCTTCGGAATACCGTTTTACCCTATTATAATTACGAACCTCGGAATTGACCGAGGTTTTGTTTTTGCCTAAAAAAAGACAAAATCGGACAAATAGAATCAACGCCTCCGCGTTATACTTTACGATATGGCAAGGGTAATAGTAATAACATCGGGGAAAGGCGGCGTCGGAAAGACGACGGTGACGGCGAATCTTGCGCACGCGCTCGCCGCGAAAGGCAGAAAGGTGGTTGCGGTTGAAGGCGATATCGGCTTGAATAACCTGGACGTCGTATTCGGCGTTGAAGACAAAATCGTCTACGACGCGGGAGAAGTCGCGCTCGGCAAAGCGACCGTTATGCAGGCGCTTGTACCGATCAACGAGAGACTCAGTTTTTTTCCCGCGACCACGGGCGCGCTGAACGTCGTTACGCCCGATGTTTTCGTAGATATAATAAACGAACTGAAATCGAGTTTCGATTACGTTTTTATCGACAGTCCCGCAGGAATCGAAGATAATTTTCACCGCGCCGCAATGGGCGCGAAAGAGGCGATAATAGTAACTACGCCGCATATTCCCGCCGTCAGAGACGGGTATAAGACCGTCAAAGTTCTCGCGTCGTACGGAATAACCGACGTGGGATTGGTGGTAAACCGCGTCAGAGGGGAATACGTCGCGGATAAGACGATGCTTTCGCCCGACGAGGTGGCGAAGGTAATGCAACTTCCGCTATACGGTATTCTTCCCGAAGACGATTTCGTCAATCTGTACGGGCTCGCCGACGTCGGGAACAGGCGTTCTGGCGTAGGTTATTCGTACGGATTGCTGGCTGCCTACGTGGACGGAAGCGATAAAAAAATATACGATTGCGTTTCGCAATACGGAGGCGTGATGGGTAAAATAAGGAGGTGGCTGAATATATGAAAGCCGCTTCGGACGAATTGGTGCGCCTGAGACGAGTTATACTCGGCGATTCGCTGAAAATCCCGAACGGGGTCTTAGAGGTGCTTAAAAACGACGTTAAGGGAGTATTGAACAGTTATTTCGACTTAAAAGAAGATTCGTTGCAATCCGAGATAACGGTGGACGAAAACGGAGTGTATCACGTCGTTATAACCGCTTCGTGCACGTCGGTTAAAAAGGTAAAGGCGTTGTAATCGGTTTATTCCGTGACCGTCGTTATAATATCACTCCGCCGCCGAGACATATTCTGTCGTCGTACAGGACGCAGTATTGACCGGGCGCAACGGCGCGCTGTTTTTCGGCAAAATCCACGCGTACGCCGCCGTCGGGGAGAAGAGAAAAATGCGCTTTCTGAAGGGGCTGGCGATGACGGATACGGACGAGGACGTCGCCTTCGGGAACTGTTTCGGTAATGAAATTGAATTTTTCCGTCACGAGGGAGGAAGAGTAGAGTTCGTCGGTTTCTCCCTGATTGACGTAGAGAACGTTGTTCTTTACGTCTTTTTTAATTATGTACCACGGAAGAGCGTTGTCCTGTCCCGCTACGCCGCCCACGCCGAAACCTTTGTGCGGACCGAGGGTGTAAAAGAAAACGCCTTTGTGCTTGCCGACGACCTGTCCGTCGAGAGTGCGGATTTCTCCTTCTTTCATCGGAATGTATTGGGATAAAAACTTGCGGAAATTCCTTTCGCCGATAAAACACACGCCCGTCGAATCCTTTTTTCGGGCGGTTATAAGACCGTTTTCCTCCGCTATGCGGCGAACGGCGTTCTTGTCGGCAAAGTCGGATAACGGGAAAAGAACGTTTTCGATCTGTTTTTCCGTGACCTGATTGAGAAAATAGGTCTGGTCCTTGTTTTCGTCCGCGGCGCGGGAAAGAAAGGTTCTGCCGTCTTTTTTCGTTATGCCGCAATAATGCCCCGTCGCGATATAATCCGCGCCTATTTTAGACGCGTAATCGCGGAAAACGCCGAATTTTATCTCGCGGTTGCAGAGAACGTCGGGATTCGGCGTTCTTCCGAGAGCGTATTCGCTGAGGAAATGCGAAAAAACGTTGTCGTAGTATTCTTTGGAAAAATCAACCGTATAGTAGGGAATCCCTATTGCGGAGCAAACGCGACGTACGTCGGTGTAGTCCTGTTCCGCG
Organism: Christensenellales bacterium; assembly: GCA_051883535.1. Classification (GTDB taxonomy): domain Bacteria; phylum Bacillota; class Clostridia; order Christensenellales; family DTU072; genus CAG-1782. Next base: position 6,840 of record JBJETX010000029.1, read on the forward strand.
GTACAGCAACCGTTTTCTTCGGTTTCCTGCCAATTGTGCATAAAAAGTCCGATAACGTCGTAACCTTGCTTTTTCAGGAGAAGAGCCGCAACGCTGCTGTCCACGCCCCCGCTCATTCCGACCACTACGGTTTTTGCCATAACACGCTCCGCTTGTATAAATTTATTTTGATTTTATCACGGTTTTGCTTTTTTGGCAATAAAATGAACTCCGAGATTGAGCAAACGACGGATATATCAGGTTTTCGAGCGCGAAACGCGGAAACGGCCGAGAACCACGCCGCGTACGTCGAGTACGTTCGTGACCATACATAAAGAGCAGTACGCCGCGGCGCCGACGAGCGCGGCGGGGATAAACGAGAAAAGTTTCATAGACGGCGCGAGCAGGGAGTTCAGCCATTCCGCAATCAGGGAACACGGAATTGTGAAAAGGAGAACGAGAAGGGAATACTTGAGGAATCCGCAACCGAGCCCCGTCGATTTATGCAGGGATACGACGTTGAGAACGCTTATTATGGAAGTGCATACGAACGAAGCGGCGGCTACGCTGTATATTCCTATCAGTACGGGCAGGAAATATATAATCGAAAGCATAACGATATTGCCGCAAAGATAGTTTACGAACGCGTTGTATTCTTTGCCTATCGAGTTAAGCGCGCTTTGCGTAATCTGACTGAGGCAGACGGGAAGCATCGCGTAGGTTGCGACCTGAAGATACATTCCGCTGACCGCGTCGTCGTATAAAAGACGGGTAATTTCCTCACCGAGAGCGGAGTAGACGACGATGAACAGACCGCTTATGAGGAAAGAAAAGTTTATACCGAGGGAAATTTGCTTGTTAAGTTTGTCGAAGTCGGATTTAACCATACTTGCGCTCAGTTCGGGTATGAGGACTATGCACAGACTCCCGATTACGGCGTTGGGCGCGTTGAGAAGAGGCGTCGCCATGCCCGCGATACGACCGTAAGAAGCGGTCGCTTTGGCTGCCGTCATTCCCGCCGATATCAGGCGCAAAGGGAGAAGAAAGGCAATCAGGGTGCCGATAAGCCCCGAGCAGACCCGCATGGCGGTTATGGGAACGGACGGAACGAGGATTTCTTTTATCTGCGACGGTCGGGCAAGCCTGCCGCCTTTGGCGAAAAATATGGCGAACAGAATTACCGCTACGAGAACGTCGCTTACGGTAAACGCCCAGGCAATCGCGTAAACGCCGCTGAGCGCGCCGATTATACCGCTCAGAAAGAATACGCCGAACAGAATACGCAGGCTTTCTTCCACGGTTTCCGTTGCGGAAAAGGCGGTGAAGTATTTTTCGCCCCACAGCCAACCGCGGACCACGCAGTAAACGGACGTGGAGACGAGGGCGGGGAGCATAATGAGGAAAATCGGATGCGCGGCGACGTCGGAAAAGAGGAACGTCATATGCTTATTGGCAAGCATAAGAACTAGCGCGAGCGTAAGGGAGGATACGAGGCAGATAATCAGCGCGGAGGTGAAAAGCGAAAACGAACGATTTTCGTTGAGAGCGTTGTTTTCCGCCGTTTTTCTGCTTAAAAGCATGGGTACGCCCGACGAAGACAAGGCGGAGAACAGGAAGAAAACAGAGAGAGCAATCTGATATAAACCGAGTGCTTCCGCGCCTAACGAACGGGAGAGGTATATTTTGAAAAGAAACCCGATGAGGCGGGTGAAAACTCCGAATACGGTTACGGTGGCAACCGCGCCTGCGACTTTACGCGCTTTTTTCATAATGAGATAATATGAGAAAAAAGATACGTTTATGCTTGTTCGTGCGGCGTTTATAAACGATAAAATACAAGCGGATAACGCTTGACGGAAACGCCGACGGGGTAGTACAATATAAACAGCAGAGTAAGCAAGACGCGTTAAGTGTTGCGAAATGGGATGTTGTTCGCAAACGAAAACCACGCGATAGATTCGTTCCGCGGTTGCGGTGTCTTGCTGCGTCCGTTGCGAGATTAAATATTTTTATATTCTTTTTCGTTAATGGCCGCCTGAAAGGAGGTTATTTTTTATGAAAACGAAAGAAAAACCCGTCAGAAAAGGGTTAAGCGTAAAGACGATTTGTTATTGCGCGGTTTTTGTCGCTTTAAGCATCGTAACCAACGTATATACCGTCTATTTGAGCGTGGGAAACTCAAACGCGCTTAGTTTCAACTATACCGTATGTTTCCTTGCCGGGGCGTTTTTCGGACCCGTCGCAGGGTTTATAGTCGGCGCGTGCGGAGACGTGCTCGGCTGGCTGATAAACTCCACGGGCGGCGCGTTCAACCCCGTGGTGACCCTGGTGACGGGACTCATCGGACTTATCCCCGGACTCGTCTTTACGATAGCGAGAAAACTCGGAAGAAACAAAAACGTGTTCGCGCTTACGGTAATCAGTTTTATTCTGATATTCCTTATCTGCACGAACCTCAATACAGTTGCGATGTATTTCTACTATATGTCGGGCAAATACTCGTTCTGGGCGTATTACGTCGTAAGAACTCCCAAACAAGCGATATTCTGGGCGATAAACCTCGCGTGCTCGCTCGTGCTCGTCAAACCGTTCCAAAAACTTATTAAAGCATAGTTATTTGTATCCATAGATACGAATAATGCTAATTTTATCCATGCGAAGCGCATAGGAAAAAACCGACCGCCCGTCAGGCGGAGTTTTTTCTGCGCTTTTTTAGTATCCGTGCGTTGATTTTACGCGCCGAAAAATCAAAAAACGTATTGCATAAATAAATATGTTTTGTTATAATATAAATAATATTATGCCGTAGACTGCGACTTTTGTCCGAAAAAAGGCATATAAATACGATTTCAAGGGGAGTACCTTTAATGACACCTTCTATCATATATAATTTCACACGCTTTAACGTAAATAACGGCGGCAGATGGTCGGACGGAATGATTGCTCCGCACGCCGGTTTTTTGCCTTGTTCGGAGATTGCCGTATGTCTTGAAACGGGTTACGCGTCAAAAGTCAGCGACAGGGTGTTTTCCCTTTCGGGAGAATGGGAAGTCGCGCTTGCCGACGAACGAAGCGAAACTTTCGTTTCCGAAAAAGCGGCTTTCGTTTCGGCGACAGTGCCCGATTCCGTGCCCGCATACGCTTTGTTCGATAATCCCGAAGGCAAGTGTTTCGTATATCGGAAGGAGTTTGAAATTTTTAATCCCGGATATAAAAATACCGTTTGTTTCGAGCGCGTCGGAGGATCGTTCGAGGTTTATCTCAACGGAGAACCGATCGGAGCGTCGAGACTCGGATACGGCGAGTTCGATTTGGGCAAAGCGGCGGTTAAAGGAAACAACGTTCTCGTCGTGAGAGTCGCGTCCGACGCGTCGGGCAGGAAAGTAGACCCCACGCGCGACGAGGCGGAAGGAATTTTCGGAGACGTTAAACTTATAGTGAGGAAAGACGCTTATCTTAAAGATTATACTTTCCTTTCCTCGCGTGAGGGACTCGATTCCGTAGGGAGACTGAAACTGTACGCCGAGGCGGGAGAAAACGTCAGAGCCTGCGTGGTTCTTGCCGACGGCGACGATATTATATCCGAAACGGAAACGGTTTTCGTAAACGGAGAAGCCGAAGCGGTGTTTTCGGGCAAGTTCAACATTTATTCCGCGGAAAATCCGTATCTTTACGACGTTTACGTGAGAATTCTCGACGGGGAAGAAGAAAAAGAGTGTTCGGTGACTAGAATAGGGTTTGCGCCGGCGGAAACGGACGGAGACGCGTTTATTCTCGACGGAACGCCGATAGAACTTAAAGGCGCGGTTTATTATCCCGACGGAGGAAAAGACTACCGCGACGAACTCAACATAATGAAGAGTTTCAATATGAACGCGGTATGGGTACGCGGAGTCTGCACGTCGGATTTTTACGACGCCTGCGCGGAAACGGGTATGTACGTTATAAACGAAATACCCTTCGCCAGGGAAACCGTTCGTAAAGAAAAAACGTCGAAACACCGCGCGGTTGCGGACGCGGACGGGTATATGGCGTCGGTTGCCGAACGACTTGCGGCGGTGAGCGCGGCGTATCCGTGCGTTATCGCGTACGCTTTCGGCAAAATGACGGACTCGCCCGAAGGAAAAGCGAATGCCGAACTGATTGCGAAAGAATACGCAAAACCCGTTGCCGTAATAAATTTCGGAGCGGTTCCTTCCTACGCCGACGGAGCGCGCCCGATCGTCGCTTTTATACCTGCGGACAAACTTACGCCCGAAGGCGCGGAAGCGTTGCTTCGGGATAAAGAATGCGCGGGCGTTTTCGTGGACGCGTACAGAGCGGAAGACGGGACGAGCGGTCTTTTCGACTTAAACAATATCGAAAGCAAAAACGCGATTATCGTAAAATACGTTTTCCGTCCGTATACCGCGTCGCTTGCGGATAACCGTACGCTTTTCATCACGAACACGAAATCATTCGGCGGTTCGGACGGATTGACGGTGACTTTGTCCAAGGTGAACGGCGGAAAGGAAGAGGCGATACAGAGAATATCTCCCGTTATCGGCGCGGGACAAACCCGTGAATACGGAATATATCTCGGAGAATACGACGAACATACGAAGATCCGCGTCAGATACGAAGAAAACGGAACGCATATCGCCACCGAAACGCTCTCGCCGCGGTTTGACGACGAACTGCCCGAATACAGAGAGTCGCTTAAAGGCGTTAATTACGAATACGAGGTTGTCAATAAAGAGTTCAACCTGAAAAAAATCGAAGAAAACGTACTGCCTGCGAGAAGCGCGTTCGTGCCGTGTTCGTCGGAAAAGGTATGTAACGCCGGCGATAACGATACGGGATGCGGCGCAAGCGACCGAGCGTTCACGTTGAGCGGAGAGTGGGATTTCGCTTATTTTGCGGAAAACGCGCCGACAAACTTCGGCGGCGACGGTATGAAGTGGGAAAAAATCAAACTTCCCGCAACCTGGGAGAGCGCGGGGTATGAAAAATTCGCGTATTCCTACGGATATCCGTTTGAAGCGAATATCAAGAAATTCGAGATAAAAGACAATCGTGAAAACAAGAATTCCGCGGGTATTTATCGTAAATTCATAAACGTAGCGGACGGAGAATACGGGCATATTCTTTCTTTCGGAAAGGTGAACGGAAGCATAGAATTGCAGATAAACGGCAGATACGTCGGATACAGTATGACGGGAAGCGCGGAATTCGATATTTCCGAATTTTTAAGACTCGGCGAGAACGAAATCGTCGTTATCGTCAAAAAATGGACCCCCGCGGCGTTTTTGTACGGAGCGGACGGGTTCCTCGCGTCGGGAATAATCGGCGACGTCAGTTTAATAAAATATCGCAAGAGCAGTCTCTTCGATTACGATTTCAAAACGAAAAAGGAAGGGAAAGTTTATTCGGCGTTACTGTCGCTTAAATTCTTTACCGCCGAACCGGGCAAGTGCAAAGTCGAACTCAAAAAAGGCGGCAGAACCGTTTACGAAAACGTATGCGAAAAACAAGGCGGCGTAGCGGAACTTGAAATAAAGGACGAGTTCGTTCAGTACGATACGGAAACGTGCGAAACTTACGATTTGTTCGTTAAGGTCGTAGAAAACGGATTCGTTACCGAATGTACGAAGTTGAACGTCGGATTCAACGAAATAAACGTAATCGGAGATATGGCGTACTACAACGGAGAACCCGTCAAGATACGCGGTATCGTTTATAACGCCGTTTACAACGCGTCGGGCGAACCGCTCGGAGCGGAAGACGTCAGACGCGACCTCGGGCTGATTAAAGCGTACGGGTTCAACGCGGTAATGCCGACGGGTTACGTCGCGCCAGGATTTATCTCGGCGGCGAGAAAAGTCGGACTGTTCGTAATCGGCGGAGCGGGAATAGACACCGAAGCCGCAGGCGCGAAAGGAGCAAAGAGCCGCGACGCGGTAATCAACGAAAAAGCGTTCGGTAAACTGATCGAAAAAACCGTGCTTAACGCTTATACGCGCGATAAGAACGCCTGCAACGTGCCTATGTTCGTTATTGCGGAGAACGGAGACGCGGAGCGCGTCGCCAAGTGCGTTTCGGAACTGAAAAAGTTTACCGAAAAACCCGTTTTCTGCTACGGAACCAAGAGCGGAGACGGAATAGTAGCGGACTTCCCCGCAGTAAACGAAGTCGTGGATTTAATCAACGAAGCCGCGGGTAAGAAACCGTTGTTCCTTGCGAGATACGCTTTGTCCACGGGTATAGGTTGCGCGACGATGAACGCCTACGAGGACCTTATTTCTTCCACGCCGTGCTGTATGGGCGGTTGCGTGGCGTATTTCGTCGACGAGGTAATCGGCGGCGAAGGCAGGAAAGCGTGCGGTATCTTTACCGCGGACAGACAGCCTTACGCGGGCGCGGAATTTATTAAATACCTGTACAGACCGATTCGTTCGGAAGTAATCGAAGGCGCGACGGCAATAGAACTGACTAACACGCGCAGGGTGCTTTCCACGGACGATCTGACCGTAAGACTGAACGTCGTCGTGGACGGAAAGGCTATGTCGGGAACGATGCTCGACGTAAACGTTCTGCCCGGAGAAACGAAGAGATACGATATTTTCGTAGGACATATCGAAGGAGATATGTTCCTCGACGTAGAGTATTATTCCAAGAAAACGGGCGCGCTGCTGTATACGGAACAGCACGAATTGAACAATACGATGAAAGTTATTTCGCCCGAAAAAGGCGTTAATCCGCTGATATGCACCGAACTTTTCGATTATCTCGATATAGAGTTCGACTGCGGAAGCGTAAGATTCAATAAACGGCTCGGCAGCATATCGAGATACGTATTGCAGGGAAAAGAACTGCTTAAATCGGACAGCGTGCAGAAAGGCGGAAACGGTTTCGTAAACAATATACGCCGCCCGTTCGTGCGCAACCTTAACGGAAAAACGCCCGTCGTTACGTCGAAAGTAAGGGATTTTGAATGCGATTACAATAAAGAGGGAACGTTCGGAAGCGTACACGTCAATATAGAAAACATTCTTTCGCTCGACGGAAAAGAAAGTTATATCGTACAGGATAAATACATCGTGGACGCAAGCGGCGCGATAGAAGTTTTCAGCGTGCTTACGCCTCTCAGACGCGGACTGCCCGTTATGGATTGTTTCGGTAAACAGATAAGATTCAACAACGCTTTCGGAAACGTGATTTATTACGGCAACGGCGAGGGAGACAACTATATCGATATGTGCGAGCATACGAGAGTGGGACTCTTCGGACTCAACGTGGATAAAACGTTTGAAAAACTGCCAGTTCTGCAGGAATGCGGCAACAGAACCAACGTGCGTTGCGCGGTGATAAGGGACAACGACGGAGACGGCGTGGTTATTTCCGCGAGGAAAGTGCCGTTCCAGATGAGAATCAGTCCGTATAGCGATAAACAAATAGCGGAAGCGTTCGTTTCGGGAGAAAAGCCTTCGCAAAGCGGAGTTTACGTCGACGTCAACGCGTTCGTAAGCGGAATAGGTTCAAGCGAAAACGGTTATCCGCTTCCGCAGTACGTCATATGTTCGGGAGAACACTTCCTGCACTTCGACTTTATACCTTTATCCGCGTGTAAATAACAAATTACGGAATAATTAAAAAAAGCGGCATAGCGACGGGCTGTGCCGCTTTTTGTTTGCGGCGTTTTATCGGATAAAATCGGGTATAAAAAATTTTTCTCGGACAATAATCGGAGTGATTTCAAAAAAAAGGAGATTTTTTATATGAGTTTTAACCCGTTTAACGAAAAACCGGAAAAACTGGACAGTCTTTATATGGACTGGCAGAGGATGTATCCGAAAGCATACGACAAGAATGAAACCGACCCGTATACGAAGGTGCGGTGTATTCTTATGAACGGCACCGAATACGAAGCGACCTGGTTCAGCCATCAGTTTTCGAGGCATTGTAACAACAACGACGTGCGCCGCGCTTTGTCGGACGTGAGAAGGGGAGAACAGCAACAGCAAAAGAGAATATCCAACCTCAAACCCATTAACGAAACCGTTCTCGAAACCACGATAGGATACGAACAACTCGCCGTGGATCTGACCGCGATTCTCGCGCAGAGAGAACGCAATCCGTACGTTAAACACGCGATGGACTTCGCATTGCTCGAAGACTTCGACCACCTGTACAGATATGCGGATTTGCTCGATATGGAACACGGAATACACGCGGAAAGACTCGTCGGGAATTACACGGAGATTATGCCCGGAAGACCGACGATATCCGAACACAGACACCCGTCGGACGATATACGAAGATATACCGATTTCAAGACGGCGGACCCGCTTACCAAACTCAACGTTAGCATTATAACCGCGGCGGAACAGCAAACGATGAACTATTATATGAATCAGACGGGATTTTACACGTCCGATCTCGGAAGACAACTTTACGCGGAAATAGGAATGATAGAGGAACAGCACGTTTCGCAGTACGGTTCGTTAATCGACGTGAACGAGACCTGGTTCGAATGCTGGCTTAATCACGAATATACGGAATGCTACCTGTATTATTCCTGCTATAAGGACGAAACGGATTCTTATATCAAAAAGGTATGGGAACAACATCTTATTGAGGAGATAGCGCACCTGCACGTTGCCGCGGAAATGCTTAAAAACGTCGAAAAGAAAGAATGGCAGCAGGTTATACCGTGCGGAGATTTCCCCGAACTGTTGTCGTTCTCGCCGCAGAAAGATTATATAAGAAACGTGCTGAAAAACACCGTAAAGCAGACCGCTACGATGGAAGATTACGTCGAAGTGGACAAATTAAGCGACAAGAGCAGATTCTTCGCATATCAGAATAAAGTAAATTCGGACGTGGATTGCGTGGCGAGCCACGTTGTAATCGACAGATATATCAAGGAAAACGGCGCGGATTACAGATACGAAGACAAACCCAATCCTTGCGTAGAATTGCAGGACAGAACCAAAGACAACGTATGCCTCGGCAGATGCCGAACGGGCGAAAAGGTATGTTGCTGACGATAAAGAGAGAAAAGTATTACGGCAAGTCGCAAGACTTGCCATTTTTATATGTAAACTACGTAATCAATAAACGCGGATATTCACACTTGAAAAACGAAAATAAGTTTGATATAATTATGTCGCTACACATTTTAATATACGACGCAAAGGGAATATTTAAGGTAAAAGCGTATTCCTCTCCTTTGACGTCGTCAAAAATGTGTAGCAACATCAGAGGGACGCGTTTTTCGGGTGCGTTCTCTCTGAGGGCGTACCTTTTTATTTATAGCGTGTTCGCGTAATTTACAAGTACTGTAACGGCAAAATCAAGAGGAGGGTACGAATGATTGATTTTAAGGAAAAAATTGCAAACTTTATTAAAGTAAAGAGCGTGGGGCAAGAAGAATTGCTTTCAGACGAAAAATCGCAAGAAGCGGTAACTTGTCCAAATTGCTGCGCGCGAATGGAAAAATCGAAAAACACGAATACGGCTGTCTGCCCTTATTGCGGGACCCAAATAGCGATTTCCGAGCCGAAAAGAAGCGGATTGCAGGAAATAATAGGTTTTACGGAACGACAGATCAACGCGCACAGAGAAAAGAAGGAAAGAGAGGAAAGAGAAAGAAAAGAAAAAATCGAAAGAATAAAACGCTTTCTAAAAAAGTATTGGTGGGCATTTCTGCTGATTTATATAGCGGAATTGATAATTGCAATAGTAATTTTAACAATATTTTAATCTAAAAACGGAGGATAAAATGGAAAACGTGCAAAACAACGAAGTAATGGTCGTGAAAAAAGAGAAACAGAAAGACAACAGCGTGTTACTGACGATAATCGAACGCGCGATTAAGTTGCCGGGAGTAAAGGTTGATAGAGACGAGTTTTTACGGAAGCAATTTGAAAAAACGCCGGAAGAAAAACTGAACGCAATCCTCGAATTCGGCCCGCCTGCGGCAGGGTGCGAAAGAGAAGTGCTGCGGCTGAAAGCAAAAAAACTGATTAACGACAGAACGTTGCTTTCTACGAGCGCGTCGTTTTTGGCTGGATTGCCCGGAGGAATTGCCGTTGCGGCGACGATACCCGCGGATTTTATTCAGTTCTACGGGGTTGCGTTGAGACTTGCGCAGGAACTTGCTTACCTTTACGGAGAGGAAAATCTGTGGGACGGCGAATCGATTAACGAAGAAAAAGTCGAATCAAAGTTGATACTCTATTGCGGCGTAATGCTTGGAGTAAGCGGAGCGGCGCAGGCGATAAAAATGATTTGCGTATCGTTGGGGAAAACCCTTGCGAAAAACCTGCCTAAGAAAGCGTTGACAAAAACGGTATATTACGGGATAATCAAGTCCGTTTGCAAGGCGTTCGGAGTAAATCTGACGAAAAACGCTTTCGGAAAATTCGTCGGTAAAGCGTTGCCCGTAGTGGGCGGAGTCGTGTCGGGCGGACTGACGTACGCGACGATGCGACCGATGGGAAAACGTCTTGCCGAAACGTTTGACAACGCGAATTACGATTATTCGCCCGAACAATACGGTATTGATTGGGAGATACTTAACGAAGAAGCGAGAAAAGCCGCCGAAAACGAGGAGCAATCGCAGGATGAAGGTATGGAGACGGAAAACGAAAAAACCGAATAATAAAAAAGAAGAGGTTTCGCTTCTTTTTTATTCGGCGTTTTCTTCTATCCAATCTGGTTCGTTTTCCGCAATGGAATCAACGGCGGCAAGCAACGTGGACGCGTCGCCGTCGATAAATCCCGACAGTCCGAGTTTTCGATAGACGTATTCTTCAAAACCGCAGATTCGTACTCCGCTTCCCATAAAAAGGATACCCGATTTCACGGTTGCGATTGCAAAATCCGTATCGAGGTCCAATAATGCGGCGTTTATCAACGCGGTTACTTTCGAGTATACGCTGTCGGTAACGGGATACACGTCGCGCGCGGTAAAATATACTGATTTCGGAGAAGACGTGATTGCGTCTTTTCCGCTTGCAACGATTTTCGTTGAGTCGGACTCGAAGAGGGAACAATATTTTCCCGCTATCTCCACCGACGTTTCCAAAGGGAGTTTGAGTTTGCTGTCCGAAAGAAATCTGTCGCGCAGTAATTCCGCAAGCGCGGAAACGGACACGTCGATCGTATGAGAACATACGGTTTTGCCTTCTTTTGCAATTACGAGTTCGGATAAGTCGGAATCCATATATAAACCGCAGAATAAATCGTTAAATCCGAGTAGGCGCGCTATGACTTTCGGTCTCGGAATAAGGTAAACCTTGTTGTAACCGCATGCGCAGATCGTTTTTTCTATCGTCTGTTTGTCTTCCGCGGAAAGACCGCCCGAAATAAGAACGTATACGCTTACGAAAGGGTTGTTTCCGAACACTTCGCGTAAGACTGAGCGGAAAATGATGCGCGCTGCCGCTTCGTCGGCAATTTTGCCGCATCTGAAGGGAGTACAATATATTTCGTATTCGCCGAGAGAATGTTTTTTTGCTTCCGCCGCTTCGCCGTAGGAGATAACGACCGGAGTTTCGCTTGCTTTGCGGATAACTGCGGACGGACAAAGTTTAACGAGAACGCCGTCGGACATTACGGCGACGCGTTCGCTGTCAAAATCAATTATCGCTTTCTTCCTTAACATAAACGTATTTCCTCAGTACTTCGCGCAATTTTTCGGTGGGTAGTCCGACGATATTGTCGTAACTTCCCGAAAACTCCGAAACGACGACTCCGTCCTGTAAACCGTATGCGCCCGCTTTATCGAGAGGACGGTATTTTTTGACGTAAGCGACTATTTCTTCATCGGTAAGAGTTCGGAAAGTGACGAAAGATTCGTCGCAAAAAACGGTTTCTTCCTTTTCCGCTCTTACGTAAACGCCGCTAATAACCGTATGCGTCCGACCGTTCAACGCTTTAAGCATGCCGACGGCGCGGATTTCGTCCATCGGTTTGCCGTATATTACTCCGTCGCAGGCAACGACCGTGTCGCACGCCACGACGAAATCCCCGTCCGCCGCGCGCCCCTTGCGCGTGGCGTTCGTTTCCGCAATAAAATGCGGTTCGCCGTCGGCGATTTCCTCGCAAACGGGTTCCGTCACGGTAAAATTATCGGTTATTTTGCGGATAAGTTCTTTTCTTCGCGGTGAAGAGGAAGCAAGAGTCAGAATCTGCTTTTTATCGAGCATAACCGAGTATTACAGAATATCCAGATTTTTCTTGAACGCGCGTCTGAAATCCGCTACCGCGCCCATAGCGTCCTGTATTTCGAGAGTGCAGTCGCTGGTAGAGCAGGGTTTGAGGATAACGCTTTCACCGAGGATATCGCAGGTAAGAGAGGTGATTACGCCGCTCATACTGCGGTCGAAACATTCCGCAATGCGTACGATTACGCCGAGTTTTTTCACGGCGTCTATATCTTCTTCGGTAAGCATATTCAGATACTGCTGAATTTCCACGCCCTCGAGCGTCTGACTGCCGTGCATTCCCGCGACGAGCGCAGCCATAACGAGGTCTTTCTGCTGTATGCCGTAGAGATTGCTGTTGAGTATAAAGTAGAAAGAATGTTTCGGGTGGTCGTAGAATTTATAACTGCTGCCTATGTCGTGAAGTTGCGCGGCTACGCGAAGCACGCGGACGTAATAACGCGGCAGTTTATGTAATACTTTGAGTTGACGGTAGAGTTGCAACGCAATATCGAAAACGTGTTCGGAATGCTCTATGTTCATATTGAACAGGCTGAGCATAGTGTAAATGCTGTGACCGAGAACGTCTCCGAGCGGTTTTTCCATCGTGCTGGGAACGGCGTAACGGAACATCGCGCCTTCTCTGAGTCCCGCGCTCGAAATGGTGATTTCGTTGAAAGAAGTCGCGTTTTCAAATGCTTTTATGCAACTCAACGCGGCAGGCAGGATTTCCGCGCGCGCGCTGGAAAGACCCTTGATGCGCACGGGTTTGGTAATGTCGACGCCTTTCATCGAATTGTAAATGTTGTTGAAATCGTCCATCGTAATATGGTAGTTGTGAGCCATATCGAGGGGATAACGTTTGAATCTGCGGCTTATTCTGCCGAGATTGCGGACCGCGCCGCCTACGGCGATAAGTTGCACGTCTTCGTCGATGTTTTTAAGCCATTCGATTTTGGAAAGTTCTTCTCCGACGTATTCTTCGATGAGTTTTGCACGCTCGAATCCGTCGGCAACGTCGGCGAATTTTTCGGTAAGACTTACCGCGCCGAAAGGCAGGGTGTCGTGATTAAGCAAAACTCTGCGGTTGTAACAAATAAGTTTAATGCTTGCGCCGCCAACGTCTATGATTACTCCGCGCGGAACGTCGAGAGAATTGACTACGCCCGTATAAACGAGCATCGCTTCTTCGTCCTGAGTGAGAACGGTAAGTTTAATTCCGCATTGAGAGAGAACTTCGTCGACGAAAGTTTTTTTGTTTTTTGCGCGACGCACCGCGGCGGTCGCATATGCGAAAACTTTGTTTACTTTATGGCTTTCATAAAGATTTTTGAACGTTTTCAGCGTCTTGATCATCTGCTGAATGCGTATGGGACGGAGATATCCGTCGGTTTCCATACCTTTGGCAAGGCGTACGGGCTCTTTCAGTTCGTCAACCACGTTAAAATAACCGCCTTCAAGAATGTTGGCGATGACGATTCTTGCCGTATTTGACCCAATATCGATAATAGCAATTTTTTCCAAGTGGAACCCCTTTTGTATATAAATTATTTTTATTTGTCCTGTTCTTTTTTGTAATTATACATTACATAAAAAAAACTTGCAATATCATTTACCATTATTTTACTCTCGGGTGATAAAAATATTTTTACGCCGAGCGCATTTTTCGTCGCCGTAAGCGGGATTTTCGTCAATAAACGACGGTTATTCCGTACGCAATGCGGCAACGGGGTCTTTTTTTGCGGCAAATATCGCAGGGAAGAGACCGGAAAGACAAGTGAGGAACACCGACGCTGCTATTATTATCAGAGAATGCCACCATACGGGTTGAACGAGCGCGCCTATTCCGAGGTAATTTTTCAAAAGCAGATTGACGCCCGGAGTTACGGCGTAACCTATCGACACCCCGATTATTCCGCTCAGAAGTCCGAGTATTACGGTTTCCGCGTTAAAAATATTCATTATGTCGATTTTGCGCGCGCCCATACTGCGCAGTACGCCGATTTCTTTCGTTCTGTCCTGTACGGAGATGTACATTATTATACCTACCATAAACAGGGATACGACTACGGCGAGGCAGGTGACGGCGATAAGAATGTAAGTTATCGTGTCTATCACGCTGTTGAGGTTTTCCATAATCGATTCGAGGTCGTTGGTGTATTCCACAGTGAGATTGACGGGGGAAGTGCCGTTGTCGTACGCCGCTTTCATTTCGGCGTTATATTCGCCTATAAACCGTTCGATATCGTCGACCGCTTTCAGACTCGAAGGGTAGAACAGAATGGATTCGGGAGAATCTTTGTCTTTTACGCCGAGATCGAGCATAAGCGTTTTATACGAACTCTCGTCGGAGAGAGTAACGTCCTTTACGACGCTTTTGACGGCGACGGCGGACTGCGTAGCCAGGAGCGCGCGTTCTCCTTCGGTGAGCGTTTCCATAGTCTTCGTTCCCGACGAGAGCGCTTCTTTGAGCGAGAGATGTTCGGCGTATTCGGGCGTGGAAATTTTCTGCTTGTAAATCTCGAATTCCGCTTTCTGTCTCGACGCGACGGGAGAGGATTCGGTATTGTCGATAATATAGTTTACGAGGTTTTGCGTATACCCGATATCGCCGTTTATGCAACCCGAATCCACGCCTTCGCGCAGACGGACGACTCCCGATATTTTCAGTACGGGCGCGGAGGCGAGTCTCGATTTTACGTAATCGGAATTTTTGGAATTGTTTTCGAATAACCCTTCCGCGTTTTTCGAGTAGTAGTCGGTTTCGAGCAGAAGTCTGAATTCGCGCCCGATAAAATCGTTGAAGTCGTATTCCGAAGGAATCTGTTTTCCTTTGAGCCAATCGAGGTTCGCGCCCGTGAGTTTATTGAGTAAGCCCGATGAATTGGAAAGGAACGCGGCGAGCATTTCCGCAAAGGTAGTATATCCGAGAGCGTACAGCGACGCGTCGGTGATACGATTGTATTTGTCTACGACGAGAACGACTTCGAATTCTCCGTTTTCCGCGTCGTCCTGCGGCCACGAACCCGTGAGAAGTTCGTACTGCGCGTCGAGGACGGTCTGATTATCGACGAGAGAATCCCAGAAGGAAACGCTTGACAGCGCGCTTTTTATGTTGTTTATGTCGTTCGTGGAAAGGTTGAATCCGATCATCTGCAATATCGAATTGAGATATTGAAGATCGTCGCCCGTGCGCTCGCAGAAAGGAGATATCTGCGAATAAGTTTCTATCACGCCGCTTTCGTTCTCGGTGCAGGAATACACGTTGGGCGTGATGTTATAGTCGAATTTTACCGTCGCGTCGGCTTCGTCGAAATGAGAATCGACGTACTTTTTGAATTCGGTCGTGTCGTTTTCTTTGAGAAGTTCGTCGAGGTTTATGCCGAGTCCGGTTACGATTTTATCTATATAGACTTTTTCTTCGTCGGTGTATTTGTCAAGGTCCGTGCCTTTGTCGCGAAGAATGCCGATTATGGCGTTTGAATCGAATTTTGAAAAGTCGCCGCCTATTCCGTCAACGTATTTGAACATCTCCTCGACGTCCGATATGGACGAACGGGATTTTGCGACGGTAATCGGGTATTTGGAAAGGGAATCGCGCCGATAATTCTCGGCGTAAACGGAAAATCCCGAATTAAGACCGAGAATAACCGAGATGCTGATAACGCCGAGACAGCCGGCAAGCGCGGTGATAATCGTACGACCTTTTTTGTGATAGAGGTTTTTAAGGCTCGCCTTAAACGCCGCGCCGAGAGTCATCGTGGGACTTTTTCTGCGTTTCGGTTTTTCGTCGCGCGGTTTATTCGAGGAAGAAGAAACGGGTTCGTTTTCCGCAGGGGAAGCAACCGTTTCTTCCGCGATCGGGGTGCGGACGATATCTTCTTCGACCGCGCCGTCTTTCATTTTTATTATGCGGTCGCTGTAAACGTCGGCGAGTTCGGCGTTGTGCGTAACGATAACCACGAGGGTTTCGGAGGACAATTCTTTGAGGAGTTCGAGAACCTGAACGGAGTTTTCGCTGTCGAGCGCGCCCGTGGGTTCGTCCGCGAGAATGATTTTCGGTTTGTTTGCGATTGCGCGGGCAATCGCGGCGCGTTGCGCCTGTCCGCCCGAGAGTTGACGGGGTTTTTTATGAAGTTGGTCTCCGAGTCCGACGCGTTTAAGCGCGGCAACGGCTTTTTCTTTTTGTTCTTTTGCGCTCAGCCCCGACAAACTCATCGCTATTTTTACGTTTTCGAGTACGTTCAGGTGGGGGATGAGATAATAATTCTGAAAAACGAATCCGACGCTTTCGTTGCGGTAAGTATTCCAATCGGAAGAACGGAAAGAAGAAGAGGACGCGCCGTCGATAACCAACTCTCCCGAAGACGGGTGGTCGAGACCGCCGATAATGTTGAGAAAGGTCGTTTTTCCGCAACCGCTTGCGCCGAGAATGGAAGTCACTCCGCGGTTCGGGAAAGTGAGGGAAACGCCTTTAAGGGCGCGTACTATATTGTCGCCGTCGCCGTAAGTTTTGGCGACGTTTCTGAGTTCGAGCATTTTTTCCTCCGTATCGAATTTTGTCGAGTCTTGTCTATTATACACGATAACTCAAAATAACACAATAGTTTATTTCGGCGAAAGAAGCGGCGTTGACAAGGTCGGAATTAGGGCGTATAATGAAAAAATTATGAGTTATTTTATTATTTTCGTCGTTACGTTGCTGTTTTCTTTATCGCTTGCGGTTCTCGGAAAGAGAAGTTTTGCCCGCAGCGCGGCTACGGGGAATTTCATTCTTATTTTCATTCTCTACACCGCGGGGCTTTTCAAACGCCTGGACGCAGGCGTTTACGCCTACATAGCCGTTGCGGCGGCGCTTACCGTTATCGCGGCGGTCTCGTCGGCAAAACGAAAGGACGGCGCGTGGAAAAAACTATTGAAAGAACCGCTTTTTATCTTTTACGCGTTTACGGGAATCGCTCTCGGAATTATGTTTATAAATAAAATTTCGACCGATTACGACGAGATGACGCATTGGGCGCTCGTAGTTAAAAATATGTTCGCTTACGATAACTTCGGAAACCTCGGAGACACGACTACGATGTTCAATCGGTACGTCCCCGCGACGGGAATTTTCATGTACGCGTTTCAGATTTTTAATCCCGAATTTATTAACGGACATTTGTACGCGGCGTTCGATATGCTGATGATTTCTATGCTTCTCATCGTTCCAGACAGATACGGACAAAAACTTTCATTCGGCTTTTTCGCTACCCTTATTATTATGTTGGGGATACCCGTTCTGTTCAAAATAAACGTATACAGAAATCTGCTCGTAGACGGAATTCTCGCCGTTATGACGGCTTATATTTACTTCGCTTATCTTTCCGACAGAGGGAAAGCAAACGCTTGGACGGCGGCGGACGTCGCTCTCGGGTGTTTCGTTATTTTGCTTACCAAGTCGTCGGGACTGCCGCTTGCGATATTCGCTCTCGTCTTTATAGCGGTTGACGTCCTTACCCGCGGACGAAAATTTATCAAAGGATTTTTTGGGAAAAAGAGCAACGTAATCGCGCTCTGTTTCGTCGTGCTTGCCATAGTTTACGCCAAGGTATCGTGGAATATGTATTCTGAAATAAACGATACGCGCGCGGGGTGGGATTCGTCGGAAATGACGTTCGGCGCGATAATCGAATTTTTCAGGTCGCCGAACGAATTTCAGAGCGCGGTTGCCGATAAGTTCGTAAACACGTTCTTTATAGGTAAATTTTTCTACGAATACGGAGCGTATCTGCAACAACCGAATCTGTTCGTAATCGGAGTGTTCGCGGCGGTGGCGGCGATAGTGTGCGTGCGCTCGAAAAAAGTTTCGTACGGAATAGGAATGTTTGCTTTTACGCTTATTTTTATTCTTTCGTACGGTTTCTATATGTTGCTGATGTACCTGTTCAGTTTTTCTTACGCGGAAAGTTTGCGGCTTGCGTCGTATCCGAGGTATTTCGGCACTCTCGTCAGCGCGCTTGCGTTGATATGGTGCGGAATTACGGCGGACGTCTTCCTTAACCCCGAAACCGCAAGGAAAAAAGTCGTTAATACAGCGGTAAAAGCAAGACCCGAGTTCTGGGCGATACCCGCAACGGTGCTTTCGGTCGGACTCGTTGCCGCAACCCTTTTCGGGAACGCGTATTTCGTTAAAGAAAGTGCGAAGTTTACCTACGGGTACGAAGAGTGGATAGAAGCGGTGAGCGAGTTGGAGGACGCGGACAGAGTGTATTACGCGATGCGTGACTTCGGATATAAAGGAACTTGCGTACGCGAATATATAAGGATAAGGTTTTACGCTACGCCTACGAGATGTTCCGGGTTTACAGAAGGCGGAAGTTACGCGCAGGGAAGAGGCGCGCCGTCGGCGTTTACCGGCAATCCGTTCGAAATGAATAAAACGAGCGCGGAACAACTTGCCGAGATTCTCACAGAATACGATTACTTCTTTATCGACGACGCGGACGAAGCGTTCAAGGTAAAATACGGCGGATTGTTCGACGGAGAAATAAAGTCGAAGGTTATGTATAAAGTAACCGTAACGGGAAGCGGAGTAATACTTTCGGAAAAAACCGAATAATCCGTTGCCAACGCTTGATTTAAGAGAAAATCGGGATTATAATTAACGAGGAAACACGGGGAAAGCGCGGTGAAAATCCGCCGCAACAACCATTGCCGTTACAGTCGGAATGCCCGTTTTCCGTAAGCGGTCAAGTTCTTGGGCAAATGGAGAGCGTACCCGAAAGGTATTTGTTTCCGAAAATAAGGAAACGCGATTTTGCCTCGGAAAAATTATTTTTCGGAGGATTTTTTTATGAAAAACAGAAGAATTGTATTTACCGCGATAACGCTTATCGCGGTGATGCTCGTCGCGGCGTTCGCTTTTACGGCTTGCACCGACGGCAAAGGGAAAGGCGACGTTACCGTCGTGATAGCCTGCGACGGCAGTAACAAAGAATATTACGTCGCCGCCGACAAAGTAGATGGCGAGGGCGTTCTTGCGGTAATGGAGTACCTGAGAGACAACGAGGGACTTCACTTCGTTACCGAGGACGGAGGATACGGAGAGTATGCGACCGAAGTCGGCGGTTTCAAACAGGGAGACGGCGTGTATATTTATATCTTTACGAGCGTTGAAAAGGATTTCGACGTAAGCGAGTATAAGCAAACGGTGGATTATAAAGGCGTTACTCTTACGAGTTCGGGCGTGGGATTAAGCGCAATGAGCGTGGAAGAAGACGCGATTATTTATTTCGGAACTACCACTTATTGACGAAAGATGAAAGAAAAGGCTCGTTTAAGCGCGAAAAAAATTGCCCTCGTCGCGGTTATGACCGCTACCGTCGAAGGGGCTAAACTTGCGCTCGCCGCCATTCCCAACGTGGAAGCGGTTACTTTGCTTTGCGCCGCTTACGGTTACGTTTTCGGCGGATTGGGAATGCTTGCCACGAGCCTTTTCGTAGTTATCGAAGCGCTTGTCTGGGGCGTGAATACCTGGGTGCTTTCCTACGTAATACATTGGAACGGCGTTTGTCTGATTTTCTGGATTCTCGCAAAACGCGGAGTAAAAAACAGAATAGTTACGACCGCGGCGGCGGTTCTGCTCACGATATGGTTCGGAGTGCTTACAAGCCTCGTGGATATAGGACTTTTCGGCGGAACTTATTCCGATTTTCCGTACAGATTCGCGGTGTACTATATGCGCGGAATAGTCTTTTACATCGTGCAGACCGTCTGTAATCTTTTACTGTTCCCGGTGGCGTTTCAGCCGCTCGTGAAAGTGCTGGAAAAGGCAAAAAATAAATTCGTCGCGCCCGAAGGAAACGCGCTTCGCAAGATTGACAAAAGAGAAGAACGGGCGTAAGATTTTTCTATGCAAGTAAGAAAATACGAACCGTCGGATACGGCGGCTATGAAAAGAATATGGAACGAAGTCGTCGCCGAAGGAGCGGCTTTTCCGCAGGAGAACGAACTTACTTACGAGGAAGCCGAAGTTTTTTTCGGCTCGCAGACGTATTGCGGAGTCGCTGAGGAAAACGGCAGGGTTTACGGATTATATATTCTTCACCCGAACAACGTCGGAAGATGCGGACATATCTGTAACGCAAGTTACGCGGTTTCTTCCGACTGCAGAGGAAAAGGCGTGGGGCGAATGCTCGTGAGCGATTGCATAATTCAGGCGAAAAAATGCGGATTCGGCATTTTACAATTCAACGCCGTAGTAAAAAGCAACGCCGCCGCGCTCGCGCTTTACGAAAAACTCGGATTTACGCGACTCGGAGTGATTCCGAAGGGATTTCGCAATAAAAACGGCGTTTTCGAGGATATAATTCCCCATTATATTGAACTTTAACGAAAAAACCGCAAGGATTGGAGTCAGATTTTCAGACGGAAACCTTTTCCGTTTATTTTTTTAACGACGTACGAGAACAAAAGGAAATAGCCTACGAGCGCAACCGCGGCGATCGCCGTAAGAAGCGCGCCCCCGACGGGTATCAGTCCGAGCAACGCGTTGATAACCGTTCCCATAGGAACGAAAATTATCAGATGAACGAGGTATGTAAAGAGGGAATTTTTCCCCGCGACCGAGAGGGGATCGTAAGCGACGGTTAACCGATTGAAACAATCGAAAAAGCCGAATAAAGCAAGACTTACCGACGAGGTTATGAGGACGTAAGGTAAACTCACCGCGCTTTTTGAAGGAACAATCAGTTCCGCAATAATGAAACCCGATACGCAAAGACACGCGCCGAACGAGAGAAAAGAGATTTTGCTTATCTTTCGCAAATCGACCGCTGTCGCGGCGTACAGACACGTAAGTCCCCAACCGAACGAGCCGAGCAAGCCGCCGTGAGTGAAGTACGAGAAGTTTTCCGCGGGAACGAGTAAGTTTGCGGCAAAATACAATGCGGTAAAAGCGGCGCAGAAAAAGAGTTTCCATTCCGCACGAACGCGGGTAAACGGATATACGAACAGCGCGGAAACGCCGATTGACGCGAGAACGCTCCAATGCGACGACGGCACGGAAACGCCGACGAGATAGAGAACGTTTTCTACGACGGCGGCAGCGAGCGAGAACAGTCCGACGAAGGAAACGAATTTACGAAGAATGTGCGAAATGACCTGCGCGTCGAGTTTGGAAGTTTTTTTACCTGCAAACCACAGAACGACGAGGATTAAAGCGATAACGGAAAAAGCAAGGAATACGAAAGACAACGGGTCGCCCGTGGGCAGATTGACGAGCGCGCCGAGTCCGACGAGGGCAATCACGCGACGCATAGGGCGCGAGGAGTTGAGAGAATCGGAAGAAAAACCGAGTCCGAGACCGCAGGCGAACACGAAAAGAGGCGCGATCAGGTCGTAAAACCCTATTCCCGGGAAAATTATTAAGGCTTCTGAGAGGTCGTGCGTGGACAACGCGGCGAAAACGGGCGCGACGGTAACGGATTTTGCCGCTCCGAAAATAATCATAAGAGCGAGAGCGAATCCGCGGAAACGGTCGAGAGACGGCACGCGTTTTTTGTCGGACAGTGTTAAAGACTTATTCAATTTTCCTCCCTTGTACGGGATAAATCCCGATATAAACCGAACGGAGCCGTCGCAATTTGCGACGGCTCCGTTTTTGTACTTAAAAAGATTTTAGTCGAACGCTTTTCCGTTGCAACCGAGAACGTTGACGATTTTGTGACGAACGATTTCGGTGATGGCGGCTCTTGCCGGTTTGAGATACTGGCGAGGGTCGAAGTGCGACGGATTTTCTTTGAAGTATTTTCTGATGGTAGCGGTCATGGCCATACGAAGGTCGGAGTCGATGTTGATTTTGCATACAGCCATCGTTGCCGCCTGACGAAGCATTTCTTCGGGAACGCCTTTCGCGCCGGGCATATTTCCGCCGTATTCGTTAATCTGATCTACGAGATATTGCGGAACGCTGCTCGCGCCGTGAAGAACGATGGGGAATTCGGGAAGGCGTTTGCCGACTTCTTCGAGAATGTCGAATCTGAGTTTGGGTTCGCCTTTGAATTTGAACGCGCCGTGGCTGGTGCCGATAGCGATGGCAAGGGAGTCTACGTTGGTTCTCGAGACGAATTCCTGAACCTGATCGGGATCGGTGTAAGCGGAGTCTTTTTCGCTGACGTTTACCGCGTCTTCGATACCGGCGAGTCTTCCGAGTTCGGCTTCGACTACGACGCCGTGATCGTGAGCGTATTCGACTACGTTTTTGGTTATTTTGATGTTTTCTTCAAACGTGTGATGCGAAGCGTCGATCATGACCGAGGTGAATCCCATATCAACGCAATCTTTGCACAGTTCGAACGTGTCGCCGTGGTCGAGATGCATACAGATGGGAAGATTGCTGTCTTCGACTGCCGCTTC
>JBJETX010000030.1:0-6911 GCA_051883535.1 Christensenellales bacterium
CGACAAGCGAATTTGATATAAAAAAACTAATCCGAGTGTGCGGATTAGTTTTTTTTGGTGGAGATGGCGAGACTTGCACTCGCGTCCTCATGAGATTAAAAACGTCTTTCTCCATACTCAGTCCGTTACCTTTTGTCGACCGGTTTTGCTTACGGACAAACTCGCCGGTACCTCAGTCGCTTGATTCCGTTCCCGACCCACGACGCGTTCGGGCTCGTTTCTCCGCGTGATTGACGCCGGATTTTCCGCCCGCGGAATGCGGAGTCCGACGGCTACGCACTAAGCGGCGTAAGCGTAAGAATTTTGACTGTTGTCGTTTATTTTTTTAATTTCCGTTTTTACGAAGCCGAGCCTTCGGTATGCTTAACGTTCCCTTTCGCACAAGTCGAATCTGAAACACCCCCACGTTCTCTCAGTCTGTTATAATATATTCCGCTTTTCTTTTTTTGTCAAGTTTTTACCTCTTTATACGGTTTATTTTCAGATTTCCTTCCACTCTTTCCGTTTTTCCCCGAAAAATCAAAAAGATTGTCGTTATTATTTGGCTTTTTTTACATATAATGCTATCATATTTATAACTTATTTTTACGGAGGTACCACTATGAAAGATTTGATTTCCGCTTTTGACAAACTGCCGAAAATCGTTAAATTTATTCTCGCCCTTCCCGGACTTGACATCGTATGGGCAGTTTATCGTATAGTAAAAGGAATCGCTTACAAAAACTACGTTACCCTTATCGCCGGTCTCGTATGGTTGTTCGCCGGCTGGGCAATTCTCTGGATTATCGACCTCGTATCGATTCTCCTGAAAGATTCTCTCTTCTTTGCGGAAGCATAACGTCTCTCTGCAAAAGCGACAAAACGAAAATGGGGCTGAAACGTCGGGTTTCAGCCTTTTTCGTTATCCTTTACCCCCCGATATTGCAAAATTAACCGGATTATTATATAATATTAACGACGTTCCGTTTCCGATAAACGGAATCGGACATAAGGAGGAGATAAAAATGAAGACGAAAAGACTTTTCACAACCGTTCTTACGCTAATTCTGATGGCAACTTCCGCATTTATGCTGATTGCCTGCGACGACGGGACTACTTACGCCTGGGACAAAACGTTTACTTTCAAAGGCATAATCGACGACTACAACAGTTACGCACACGAAGAAAACGGCTCAACCGGCACGAATCTCGACGTCCTGCTCAAAAGAGAATTCGATAACGACAATCTCAAACTTGAAACCGCAACCATTAACGGAAAAACGATCGACCTTTCTGCGGCAAAAACCGGCGACGAACTTATCGCGAATATGAAACAAGCCGCCCTCGACCGTTATAATTTACTGTTAAAAGACGTAGTTCTTACCGTAGGCAGCAAGGATTCTCCCTCGTTGACGATTAACGACGTTACTTACGAAGTCGTGAGCAACGGCGAACACTACTACAACGCGGTTTTACCCGAAGGCACGGAAGGATATTGCGGTTTCGACACGTACCTCGTCGACAACTCTCACGGAAAACCTTTCGGAGAGTTCTGTCTCTGGACGTCTATCCGTAGCGGCGATATAGACCTGACGCATACGACGATATATATCGAAACCAAAACGATCGTCAACGACATATCCACTACCAAAGAAATCACCGCATTCGAAAACGGCATGGAGATAATAACCAAAACGAGCATCCTCTTTGCTTATGACGCGGTTTTCAGCGAAGTAACCGACTGACGGAATAAAACTTTCTGAAATACGACATAGCGGCGCAGCGATAAAAATTATCGCTGCGCCGCTAACCATATTTACCGCGCTCCGTTTTTTCCGATACGCCGCGGTTATTATTCGTTTTCCTTCCCGTATTTACGCGCGTCGTTTCCGTACGCCGTGCCGCAGTAAGGACATTCGTTTTCCGTTTTCGTCGGGTCGATAACGAACTTCGCTCCGCACGAATCGCAACTCATCGTTACCGTCGGGCGTTTTTGCTTTTCTTTCGTATTGAGTTTAAGTTCTCCGTTTTCGTACAGATACCCGACGATATATCTTTTTTTCAGCGCCTCTTTGATTTTTCCGTCCGCCTCTTTAGCCCTCACGTCGAGCATTTCGGCAATCGAACGCACGTCGTAGAGATTGTCCTGTTCCACCGCGATAACCAACCTTTTCATCGTCTTTTTCGAGCCGTACCCAACCCACAGAAGGGGCGTTCCGTAAAACCCGAAGACCGTCATCGCGATTCCTATCCCGAGAACCGCCCATACTCCTTTCACCGCGCCGAGAACGATACAAACGATTCCCGCCGGCAGACAAACCGTCGCCGCAACCGCCAAAAAAGTCAATCTTTTTATACTTTTTTCCAATAATTCCATTCTTCTCACCTTATAAACAGAGTATATCACGCCCCTCTCGCCTTCCGCAAGCGTTCGCGTTTCCGTTTTTCCGCAATCGTCCGATTTTCGGCGCGTAACAAATGCTACGCATCGCGTTTTTTTGTGGACAACTTTGGCGGTTTTGTGGATAACCTTGTGGAAAATGTGGATAACTCCCGCCTTTTACCCGTTCTTTCGTTCTCAACTTCGCGTTTCGGCTCCCTTTTTAACGCGTTTTTCCGCTTCCCAGAACCGCCGAAAGCGATTTTTTTCAAACTTCGCGCAATGAAACCCCGTTTTGTGCTTTTTCCTGCGGATATCCTCATTGACAAACGCATATACGGGTGATAAAATATTTTTGAAATACATGCGAAAAACGCTTTATGGAGATTATAAAATGCAGAATTACTATCAGAAAGAAATCGAATGCGCACCCGTTGAAGAACTGAAAGCGTTGCAGAACGCCAAACTCGTAAAACAGGTAAAACACGTTTACGAAAACGTTCCCTATTACCGCAATCTTATGGATGAAAAAGGAGTTAAACCCGAAGATATCCGCTCTACCGACGACATATCCAAACTCCCGTTCCTTTCCAAAGCGGATCTACGCGACGCGTATCCTTACGGATTGCTCGCCGTACCCCTTTCGGACTGCGTCCGCATACAGTCCACCAGCGGAACGACGGGAAGACGCGTAGTGGCGTTTTATACCCAGCACGATATAGATTTGTGGGAAGATTGTTGCGCCCGCGCAATCGTCGCCGCAGGCGGAACGAGAGACGACGTATGCCAGGTCGCTTACGGCTACGGTCTGTTTACCGGCGGTCCGGGACTCAACGGCGGTTCTCATAAAGTAGGTTGCCTCACCCTGCCGATGTCAAGCGGAAACACCGAACGCCAGATTCAGTTTATGCGCGACCTCGGTTCGACGATTCTCTGCTGTACGCCCTCATACGCCGCGTATATCGGAGAAACCCTCAAAGAAATGGGTTGCACCCCCGACGACATAAAACTCAAAGCGGGCATATTCGGAGCGGAACCGTGGACGGAAGCGATGCGTAAAGACATCGAAGCGTCCCTCGGAATCAAAGCGTACGATATTTACGGTCTTACCGAAACCAGCGGTCCCGGAGTTGCTTTCGAGTGTTCCGAACAGACGGGTATGCATATAAACGAAGACCACTTCTACGCGGAAATAATAAACCCCGAAACCGGCGAAGTTCTTCCCGAAGGGGAAAAAGGCGAACTCGTGTTCACCTCTCTCGACAAGGAAGCCTTCCCTCTGCTCCGCTATCGTACGCGCGATATCTGCGTTCTTCACAGATGTAAATGCGGTTGCGGCAGAACGCTGATAAAAATGAGCAAGCCCATGGGCAGAAGCGACGATATGCTGATTATCCGCGGCGTAAACGTATTCCCCTCGCAGATTGAAACCGTTCTTCTCGAACAGGGATACACGCCCAACTACCGTATCGAACTCGACCGCGTAAACAACACCGATACGTTCGATATTTACGTGGAAATGAGCCCCGAACAGTTCAGCGACACCGTAAAAGACGTATGTCAGAAAGAAAAAGAACTCGCGTCCGCGCTGAAAACCATGCTCGGCATCAACCCGAAAATGCACCTCGTCGCGCCGAAAACCATTACGCGCAGCGAAGGTAAAGCCGTGCGAGTAATAGACAAACGCAAACTGCACGACTGATTTAATAAGGAGGACGTTATGAAACAGATTTCCATTTTTATCGAAAACGAAAAAGGCAAACTCGCGGAAGTTTCTTCTCTGCTTGCGGAAAACGGAGTTAATCTGCGCGCGCTCAGCATAGCGGACACCGCCGATTACGGCATTCTCCGCATCGTTGCCGACGACGCGGAAAAAGCGCACGCTATCCTTTCGGAAAACGGGTATCTTACCAAAATCAGCGAAGTGGTCGGCGTGAAAATTCAGGACAAACCCGGCAGCCTCGCAAGAATAATCACCACGCTTTCAAACGCGGGAATCTCCGTCGAGTACGCTTACGCATTTACTTCGACCGAGCCGGGAACGGCGTTTATGGCGTTCCGCGTCAACGACAACAAACTCGCCGTGGACGCTCTTTCGAACGTAGGGATTAGCGCAACAATATAGCGTTTATTATCTCAAATTTCGTGAAACGGTAGCCCGAACTCGCAAATAAACCGAACTAATCGTTCCGTCGTCCCGCCCTGCGGGACGGCTTTGCGGCGAACCTCGCCCTTTCCGCACGGGCGATAAAATCGCAACGGAATCGTGTCCGTACGATATTCTTTACGAAGGCGCGCAGCGATCACGTTGCGCGCCCGATATATAATAAATATATTTAATTGTAAAAAGTTGTAAAAAAATGCAAAAATCCTTTGACATAACCGCCGTCGTGTGTTATGCTATATTAGCACCTTTGAGGGTGTAATTTTTTTCGGAGGTAAAAGTTTTATGGCGACAACCGGAAGCAGAGTCAAAATTACGCTCGCCTGCACGGAGTGTAAACAGCGCAATTACGACAAACAAAAAAACAAAAAGAACACTCCCGACAGAATGGAAGTCAAAAAATATTGCAGATTCTGCAAAAAGCATACCGTTCATAAAGAAGCAAAATAATTCGCGGAGGAAGCAATGGCAAGAAAGAACAATCTTGATTTATCCACTCCCAACGTAGAGCCGAGCGAAAAGCAAGCGAACGCGTCTGCCGCGGATAAGAAAAACACCGCCACGAAAAAGGCGAACGCCAAAAAGCGTAAACCCGTCGGCAGGTATTTCCGCGATATAATCAGCGAACTGAAAAAGGTAGATTGGGCGAAATTCAAATCTACCAAGGCGAATAAGGGCGTACTCGCGCAGACGGGTACCGTTCTTCTCATCGTCGCGGTCTTTATCATCGTTATCACGGCAATGGATTTGGGCTTGTCCGAACTGCTTAATCTGCTCATCGGCGCAGCCGCATAAAGAACGAAGTTTTTCGTTAAACTTCAAATCGCATCAGGAGTGAACCGACAGAAATGGAAAATGAAAATACCGGCATAATGAATAAAACGCCAAAGTGGTACGTTATACACGTCTATTCGTCTTACGAGTTTATGGTTAAAAACAATCTCGAAAAGATGATAGAAAACAACCACTTGCAGGATTTTATATACGAAATATCCATTCCCGTTAAGGAAGAAATCGTCGAAAGAAACGGCAAAAGAAAAGTCGTTGAGAAAAAGAAGTTCCCCGGATACGTTTTCGTTAAGATGATACACACGCAGGAAGTCGGCTACCTCGTAATCAACACGAGGGGCGTAACGGGTTTCTGCGGTCCGAGCGGAAAACCTCTCGCGCTCACCGCCGACGAAATCAAAAGAATGGGTCTTGAAAAGAGAGACGTCGAGAACTTCGACGTTGCCGTAGGCGATCTTATCAGGGTTATCAGCGGCGCGTTCGAGTCCAATCTCGGCACGGTGGAAAAGATTTATCCCGATAAAGAAAAAGTACAGGTTATGATGCAACTCTTCGGAAGAGATACTCCCGTAGAACTTGAATTTAACCAGATAGAAAAAGTCACGTCGAAAGACTAACGGCTTTTTAATAAGGATAATCGTTATTTAATAATAACTTTTATTATAAATATGGGAGAACGGCAAAAAACTTTTACATTTACCGTTCGTTTGTACCAAGTAGTCGAAGGAGGTATTGACTATGGCAAAGAAAATCACTGCAGTAGTTAAATTGCAACTGCCCGCAGGCAAAGCGACCCCCGGTCCTCCGGTAGGTTCCACCCTCGGTCCTCACGGTATCGCCATACCGATGTTTACCAAGGAATTCAATGAAAAGACCGCGAAAGACGCAGGACTTATCATCCCCGTAATCATCACGATTTACGCAGACCGTTCTTTCTCGTTCGTTCTTAAAACGCCCCCCGCTCCCGTGCTTATCAAGAAAGCGTGCGGTATAGAAAGCGGCAGCGCGGCGCCCAACAAGACCAAGGTAGCCAAACTTACCAAGGCTCAGGTTGAGGAAATCGCCAAGACCAAAATGCCCGACCTTAACGCGGCAAGTCTCGAAGCCGCTATGAGTATGATAGCGGGAACGGCTCGCAGTATGGGCATCACCGTCGAAGAATAAGGAGGCGCACGATGAAAGCAGGTAAAAAATATATCGATTCACTGAAATCATTTGACAAATCCAAAGCGTACGACAGCGCGGAAGCGGCAAAAATCGTCGTGGAAACCGCAAAAGCGAAATTCGACGAAACCATCGAACTTCACTGCAAACTCGGCGTTGACCCCCGCCACGCAGACCAACAGGTCAGAGGCGTAGTCGTTCTTCCTCACGGAACCGGTCGTAACCTTCGCGTTCTCGTAATCACGAAAGGCGCGAAAGCGGACGAAGCGGTTGCGGCAGGCGCGGATATCGTCGGCGCGGAAGAAATGGTTCAGAAAATTCAGGGAGGTTGGTTCGACTTCGACGTATGTATCACCACTCCCGATATGATGGGACTCGTAGGCCGTATCGGTAAATTGCTCGGACCTAAAGGCTTAATGCCTACTCCGAAGAGCG
>JBJETX010000031.1:0-1597 GCA_051883535.1 Christensenellales bacterium
CGCTTTCGGTTTACATACCGCGAAGAAAACGGCAAGACACAGGGCGAAAATGCGAGAATACGAGTAAAAGAGATTTTCGACGGACTTTCGCCCGAATTGAAAGAGTACTTGCGGAATCCGCAGGGCTTAATTGAAATATCGGAATATACGGACGATCAACTTACATACGAGCGCGGGCGGTTTATGCGAGTAATGCCGCAAATCAGAGAAAGAACAAAAACCCGTCAAGCAATGCCCGAAAGTCTCGCGGGGATTATTCGGGGGCTTGCGGTTCATTTATCGTTTGAATGCGCCGATACGAAACGAATTGAGGGGGATAGTAAAAAATGAAACATACAAAGAGCGATTTACAGCAAATGCAGTCTTTGCCGCTGTCGGCGAAAATAATAATGACAAAACAACGAATTAAGGCTTGGTACGATTATTTCGACGGTCAAGTTTACGTTTCTTTTTCTGGCGGTAAGGATAGCACGGTGTTATTACATATCGCCCGTGAACTTTATCCAGACATTGAGGCGGTGTTTGTAAATACGGGGCTTGAATATCCCGAAATACAAAAGTTTGTCAAGACCTTTGACAACGTAACGATTTTGCGCCCGAAAATGCGCTTTGACGAAGTGATAACAAAATACGGTTATCCGATTATAAGTAAAGAGGTAAGCGAATGCGTTTATCAAGGTCGGCTAACATTGGAACGCGCTGATGGGAAATATAGTTATAGATTGCAAAAGTTGATGGGAACTGCGAAAGATAAAAACGGCAATAAAAGTATATTTAATAAAGAAAAATACAAACCGTTGCTATATACTGATTTTATGTGCAGCCATTATTGTTGCAATATTATGAAGAAAAAGCCTGCAAAAGAATACGCAAAAAAATCGGGGAAAAAGCCTATAACTGCTCAAATGGCAAGTGAAAGCCATTTACGAGAGCAACAATGGTTAAAAAATGGATGTAACGGTTTTAAAATGAAAAGCCCCATAAGTAATCCTATGTCATTTTGGACGGAGCAAGACGTATTGCAATGCATAAAAGAAAACCACATACCGATTGCAAGCGTTTACGGAGACATTGTTTATAAGGAAAATCCAGACCAAATGAGAATAGAAGATTACGGAATTAACGGTTTCGGTGATGAAAAACTTTGCACGACTGGTTGCGATAGAACGGGGTGTATATTTTGTGCTTTCGGCGCACACCTTGAAGAAGGGAAAAGCCGTTTTGAAAGATTGAAAGAAACACCCCCGCGGCAGTATGAATATTGTATCGGCGGCGGCGAGTATGTGGACGGCGTTTGGCAGCCGTCGAAAGAGGGGCTGGGAATGGGTCACGTTTTCGACGAATTGAACGAGATTTACGGCGACGATTTTATCAGATATTAAGGAGGAGCGGAAAATGCGGAAATACGGATCAAAAAAGGTAACGTATGACGGGATTGTTTTTGACAGCAAAAAAGAAATGCGCCGCTACTGCGAATTAAAGTTGCTTGAACGGGCGGGCAAAATCAAAGACCTTGAATTACAAAAGGCGTTTGAGTTGATACCAGCGCAGCGAGAACCCGACACGACCGGAAAGCGCGGCGGAATTATAAAAGGCA
>JBJETX010000032.1:0-6830 GCA_051883535.1 Christensenellales bacterium
TGATTTTTTTATCGCCGCAGGACATTTCAAAGTTGGATACGTTGAGCGTAAGGTCGCAGAAACTCTTTTCGTTGGTTACTATCGTATCCGTTTTTCTCCTGAGCAAAGCGCGTATTCTTGCGAGCAATTCGCCGGTGGAAAACGGTTTCGCAAGATAGTCGTCCGCGCCCATATCAAGACCTTTAACCTTGTCGCTCGTCTGATTACGCGCCGTCAGCAGGAGAACGGGCGTGGCGATTTTTTCCTCTCTTAATTTTGCAAGCACGTCGTATCCGTTCATCTTCGGCAACATTATATCCAATAAAATAACGTCGTATCTGCCGCTCATTCCGTATTCGAGTCCGCTTACTCCGTCGTAAACGGCGTCTACGCTGTATTTTTCCTTCTTCAATATATGCGTAAGCGCGTCGGATAAATTCTTTTCGTCCTCAACAAGCAAAATGTTCATTCTTCGTACCTCTTTTATATTATCAGTATGTTATTTACGGCTCCGAATAAATAAAATTCGTAATCCTCTCTTATAGGCTACCCTACGATTCTTAACGCAACTTTAATTTCCCTGATTAAGAACGGTTTAAGCAGAATAATTTATACTTATCTCATCCTGATAAATAAGTTTTCGAAAAGTCTCCCTCGCGGTTGCCGCTTGCGGAGACTTTTCCTTGTTCGTTTTTCTTCGTTTTACTTATTCCGCTCCGCATAACGCGGAGCGGAATACTTTTTACTCGAATACGAGTCCGCAGAAGTTGTCCGTGAGCGGTTCGCCCGTAACTTCGTCGTACTTGGGTATTTCGGTGCCGTTTACCGTTATCGAATACGTGTAATCGATAGACGCCGCTTCTCCGAGTACCCATTCGCAATCGCCGTGCGATACGCCGACAAGCAATCCGGCATAGGTCTTTCTCACTCCCGTTACGGTAATCGTACCGGTGGCTATGCCGTAACTGAACTTGGGCGCGCCCCTCGTCACTATTCCCGCATATCCGCCTATATACGCCGTACCGCCGCCGGTAACCGTGATATTGAGCGCGCTTATCGAGTTCTGCAACTTGCTGATTTCCGCGTCTACGACGCCTCCTCTGCTCTCCGCTACGAATCCGGAAACGTAAATTTCGTTGTCCTGCGTCGCGCTCGTTATCGTCACGTTACCCGATACCGTCACGTTCTTGATCTCGCCGTCGCTTATAACCGCTATCGCGCCGTATCTGAACACCTCTCCCGACTTCACAGTCGCGCTGTACTCGACATTGACGCTCAGGTCGTTAATCTTACCCGAGTTGCGATACACGAGCGGTGCGGTAACGTTCATAAGTCCGATTATCCTTCCGCCTTCCGCGCTGATATCGTCGCCCGTACTTCCTTTAAGCACGCCGCTGAACACAAGTCCTTCTCCTATGGTGTGGAAGTCGGTGAACGTTATATCGTTGTCAATTCTGTATTCGGCGTAAAGCGCAAGGTTGATATATCCGAAGTCTTTCTCGTTTGTGATTACGAACGGCGACAAACTGCTTCCGTCACCCGCTATCGG
This sequence comes from Christensenellales bacterium, assembly GCA_051883535.1. Classification (GTDB taxonomy): domain Bacteria; phylum Bacillota; class Clostridia; order Christensenellales; family DTU072; genus CAG-1782. Next base: position 1,529 of record JBJETX010000032.1, read on the forward strand.
ATAGTACGAACCGAATACGAGGTTGAACACGCTTCCGGGCGCGGACGCGAAACTTGCCGTCCTCATCGGATCGTAAGAGAAGTTCACAGTCTGAATTCCGTAAACCTCGTTGGTCGAACCTACGGGTTTTTCGGAAAGCACGTTTTCTCCCGAGTATACGTTGTCTTTAATCGCAAAGACTTTCGCTCCGCCGCTTACGGTTGAACCCGTTACGACCGAACCTATCGCCGCGCCGACCGTGAGGCTTGCGCCGTACGCTTCCGCTCTTCCGAGCAGGAACACGCTGCCGGCGGAATCGGGTAAAGTAATTCCTTCAGATACGGCCGCTATACCGCCGAGCGTAACCTTGCCTGCGGTTACGGCGATATTATTGATGCTGAACACGTCGGTTACGAGCGCGCCGCGCGAATATCCGACGACTCCGCCGACTTCCGCAACTTTTCCTTCCGCTCTTACCGTTTCCGTTCCGATGAACAGCACGTTCTTGACAACCGCGTTTTCGTACGCTCTCGCCGCGACTATACCTGCCGTCAGCGCGCCTTCTCCGACGTAATCGAAGTCAAGGTCTATATCGGTAAACGCTATGTCTCTGACCGTTCCGTTCAGTTGTCCGAACAGTCCGAAGGAGTTCTTATCGTATACGCTCGTGTTGCCCGCGAAGTTGACGAATCTGACGTAACGCGTTCCGCTCGAAGGTTGTTTAGCGGACAACGTACCGTTGAACACCTTGGTTATCGCAAGCGTGCAATCGTAATCCGACATATCTATTTCGTCCGTTCCGATTGCGAACACGAAGTCGAGGTTCATATATCCGTTTATAGCGAGTACCTGATTATAATCCGCTATCTCCAACGGCTTGTCGGGCGTACCGAGACCGTAAACCGCGTTTTCGTCATAGACGTAACCGAAGTCGGAATACAATCTCGTAAGAATTTCTTCGTCTATCGCAATTCCGCCGACCACGGGCGCTTCTCCGAACACGACGAAGGACTGATAATCGTCTCCCGAACAACTTCCCGAAAGCGTTACGCCGTCGGTAACGTTGCTCGCGCCGCTTACCGTAGAACCGTTGATAAATACGTTATTCTCGAAGTAACTTACCGCCGTTACCGCATACGTTCCGCCGTCCGCGCCGCCGTATAGCATACCTGCGCCGACGCCCGTCGAATTGTAAATTTCGATTTCGCCGAAAGCGTAAACTCCGCTGAACTTGGTTCCGTTTGCGATATAACCCGCTACCGCGCCGACGTAAACGTCGCTCATCGCTCTGCCGTTATTGGTTATTCTTACGTCGGTGAACAACGAACTTGCTCCGCCGAAGTTACCGCCCGCGCTGTACGCCGCGATTCCGCCGAACTTGCTTCCGCTCGGGAAGTTATGCAGTTCTACGTCCGCAACCACCGATACGTTTTCAACCGTGCCGCCGACGAGAAGTTTTCTCGTGACGAGACCGATTTCCACTTCGTCCGTCGCGCTTACGATCAACTTCCTGTCGGGCGTTACGCTTACGTTTTTAACCGTGCCGCTTACCGCTTCGAACAAACCGTAATTGCCGTTTATCGTGCCGCCGAGCGTCGTTATGCAACGATTGTTTCCGTCGAACGTTCCTCTGTACGTTCCGACGAGTCCTCTCGTAGCCGTTATATCCGCATTAAGCGCGTAATCGCTGTCGAGGTAACTCTTTACGTTTTCGTCGACCGTTCCGTCGGAAGCAAGGTCGAAGTAATTGCCGTCTACGTATCCGAAGTCGCGCGCATCGTTTACGTCGAAGAGATTGTCGTCGTCGCTTTCCATAGTAAAGTATTTAAGCACGAAATCCTTTCTCTCCGTGTCGTCCGTCACGCGGAAACTTCCCGTGGAAGGCGTAACCGAACTCAATACGTAGTACGCGCCGATGTCGTCGGGTTCGGTAACGGTATTGTCGAAATAGCCGTAGTAAACGTAACTGAGGCTTACGTCTCTCACTCTCGCTATCGAACCGTCGGCATAAGCGTAGGTCGCCGTACCCGTCGTCTTGAACTCGCCGCTTTCGGACTGCAGATAGAATTTATCTTTTCCGTAAGAAACTTCGACTTCCGCGATGAAGTACGATACTATGATAACGTTGTTACCCTCGAACTGTACTCTTATCGCTCCGCTCTTTTCGAGAGTCTTTCCGTCCGCCTGAGGCGCAACGCCGAACTCCGCGTTGAAGTCTTTAAGACCGGTTTCTTTAATCTCTCCGAGTATATCTCCGGTTACGTTGTAATAATATCCTCTCTCGCCAGCGGTGGAAACGGTTACGTTCTGGAAGTAGTTATGCGCCGCTCCCGAATCCGTTCCGTTGTACTTGGCAAAGTAAGTAAGTTCCATCACGTCTCCGCGTTTGAAACTCGTGGACGAAGTGAGAGAATAATTGCCTCCCGCGTCGGACACTTTGGTGACGTAATCGGTAAACTCGCCCGTACGCGTATCGTAAGCCCTTGCTCCCGCAACCGTCGTACCGAGGTCCACTCTGCCGAAGTAATCGTAGTAGTAATCGTTGCTGTCCACGCTGAACCGATATTCGTAACTTCCGTCGTCGTAATCGCCCGTTCCGCCGGAAATAACGTGCGCGGTTATCGGATCGACTCCGTCCGCCGCGTAAATTTCCCCTTTAAGGTTGTTCGCGTCGTACGTAATCGCGTCCTGATTGTTCCTGATATCGCCGCCGAGACGATAAGTCATTCCCGCGCCCGAAGTGATTCTGAACCCGTAGGTATATCCTTCGACAACCTTTATTCCTTCGAGTACGAGTCTGTTTTCGTTGAGCGGTATCCATACTCCGTTATTGTTCACGCTGTATTCGAGCGTGTAGCCGCTGTACGGACTCTGTCCGTCGTATGCGTCGTTCTCGATTACGCCGATACCGAATGCGATTTCCACCGCGCTCGTGTACCAGTACGTAGCGTCGGCTGAATACAGGTTTTTCGTAGTCCAGCCCCAGTTCGTCGCTTTCGTTCCGTTTATCGAACTTACGTAAACTATCGGCGTGGTGTTGTCGATGCGGACGTATACGTTCTGCGCGTCGCTCAGTTTGCCCGCGATGGATTCGAGTTGCAAACGTTGAACGGTCTCGCCGTTGCCGGTAATGCGGTAGTATCTGTAAACGACGTTGCCGCCTTCTTCTATAAACTGTTCGTAAGTTATCGTATCCAGAACGGTGGTCACTCCGCCTTCGGTAAGATTGATTCTTACGCCGCTGTACCCGACTTTCTGTATCTGCAACCTTACGATTACCGTGTTACGCTTCGTATAGACCGCGGATTCTCCCGTCAGATAACCGTTGGAAGCAAACTGCCTGTTATACTCGGCGGCAAGCGCTTCCTGCTCTGCGTCGGCGGCAAACAACGCGAACGTCGCCGCAGCCGCGGATTGAACTTCACTCTTGTTGGTATCGATCTTGATACCGTATACTTTCGCGCCCTCTACGGTTCCGAACTTGCAGACGTCGCTCGTCTTGCCCGCGCCGCTTTCCGCGTAGAACTCGTAAAGCACGTTGTTTCTGCTGTCGGATATCGTGTAGTCGAGCAGATTCGCGTAGTACGACATTATCGTCGAAGAATCGTTGTCGTGCGTACGGACTTTGCCGCCGGAGCCGCCGTTAACGGCTATACCCGTCGCAATTCCGCTTTCCTTCCACACTCCTTCCGAGTTCTTCGTATAGAGTTTACCGTTCGCAGGATTGACGAGAACCCAGTCGGACCAGGTCTTACCGTCTATGGAAGAACGATAGTAAATCACGTTTCCGCTTGCAAACAACGAACCCGACGAAAGCGCGAGAGTCATAACGACTTCTTCCTTGCTCCATTGTCCGTCTGCAACTTTCCAGGTGGAATCGTTTACTTTATTACCGTAAGAAACGTAATTCGTCGAACCGTTCGCCGTATATCCGTCCGCTTTTACAAGGCTGATACCCACGTCGGGCGCACTCTTGTCTATTGCGATAAGTCCGGTCTTGCGGCTCTCTCCGAGTTCGACGGTCGCTTTGCCGTTCTGTCCCGCGTATCTGACGTCGTTCGCTTCGTAACTTTCGAGTTCTATACTGATATAGTCGCCGTTCGCGCTCTCCTGTCCTCTGTTCCGCGAAGAATTCGTATAACTCTTGTAATAATTGAGTTCGGTATTCTGCGCGTTGCTGATTGCGCGGAATCTGTAATACGCGTAAGTGTAATCGGCGAGTTTGCCTATTTCGTATTTAAGCGTCGTGCGTTTTACGCTTTCCGATACCGCCACCGTGGATTGAACCGTATATGCGGAAGAAGATATCGTCTTCCACTGTCCCGCTCCGTCAAGGGCAGAATCCTTGGTTCCGTCGCGGTATTGGAGAATAAATCCGCTTCGTCCGTATCTCACGGTAACGAGCGCGTAAACGTAATCGTCCGCCCAGTTGACTTTCGTGCTTGCAATATCCGCAACCCAGCCTACGCTTATGGAAGATAACTCGTAAGAATAACTCGTTCCGTCCGCTTTGAACATCGTAACGCTTTCCACCGTGGTTTCTTCTGCGTCGATTTGCGGCTTGAACGTATACGTAGCGACGTTGCCCGCTTCGTCAACCGCCTTGATCGTGTAATTCGCGTAGTTCTCGATATAGAACAGACCCGCGCGCTCGTAATAATTACCGTTCTTTATTATATTGTACGCGCGATACAGTCCGTCTTCGTCGCGGATAAGTTCTCCCGTGATAACGTTGCTGCCCGAAAGCGCGCACTCAACTCTTACGTTTTCGAGCGTCGTAGTCGCGTCGAGATTCTGCGACGTTTTCGCAAGACCCGAAAGCGCGTCGTAAACGTTGACGCGGAGCGACTTGGCAAGATTATGCCATCTCGAAGCGTCGGCAAGTTCCGCGATGTTTCCGCTGTTAAGATCTATAACGGGCGCGTCCACGTCGATCTTGACGTCGAAAGTAGCGGTCGCGGACGGTCTGACTTCGCCTACGGCATAGTCGTTGGTAACCGTGTTGTAAGAAGTAACGGCATATTTGTCGTACCTGTTGCCCGCGCTCTTGGGAATGCTTAAGAAGCAGTACAGATACCCTGCGTAAACCTGCCAGTTTACCGAGGTAAGCGCGCCGATATTGCCGCCTGCGTAGTACGAAGAATTGACAGCCACCGAAGTGTTGCTTCCCTTGACGTACCAGTAGTACACGCCTGCGGATTGCTGAGCCTTCACGGCAAATCCGTCGGTCCAACTACCGAGAGTTTTCGTCTTAGTCGCTCCCGTCGAATTTTCGACGTAAGTCATAACGATATTTCCGGAAACGTTGTTGAACTGCGGAATG
>JBJETX010000033.1:0-1550 GCA_051883535.1 Christensenellales bacterium
TGGTAACAAAGCAGTTCTGGAATTATAAGTGGGTCAGCCTTCCGGCGTTCAGCCTTTCAAGTATTCCCGAACTGTGTCCGCCTCCGCCCAGGGTGCCGTCAACGTATATCCCGTCGGGTTTTACGTCCAGCCCTTCTATTACCGCGTCGTACAGAACGGGAAAATGGCTGTATTCCATATTCTATATTCCGAGAGCGCGAACCGCGCCGTTAATATCGAGTTTATCCGCGCCGTAAACTTTATCGTACGCCTCTTCCGACCATATCTCAACCCTGTTCATCGCTCCGAGGAATACGACTTTCTTGTTTATTTTTGCGTATTCTTTGAGTTTCGACGGCAAAATAAATCTTCCTTGCGCGTCCTCGTCGGGAGTAAATACGGTGGAACTGAACATACGGAGAGCGTTCTGCTTTCCGAAATCGGCAAAAGGCGTATCCTCGGCAAGTTCCGCTATCCTACCCGAAAACTCGCTTTCCGTCATAAGGAACAAAGCGCCGTCGGTTCCGGCACAAATCGTCACCGATTCGCTGCCCAACTGCGTTCTGATTTTATTCGGTATTCTCATTCTTCCCTTGTCGTCCAACGTGACGCGGTACTCTCCGAAATAAAACATTGCCCTTTCCTTGTTCTTTTTTCATCGCTCTGCTGCGAATGTACCCTTATTGTAACACAGTTTTTTTCCATTGACAACCACTTTTTCAAAAAATTTCTTAATTTTTATAAATTTTAGTATTTTTTTTCCACTTGCACCCACAAAGAAACCACGATTTCCACCTGTCTCCACTTTAGCGTTTTTTTTGCACGATAAAAAAGCCCATACCCTGCAAGTATGAGCGTTTTCGTTTTTATTCCCGTTAATGAGTGTTTTACGATAGAACTATTTTATAAAAGCATCAGTTTATTGTCGAGATAGTCGCAGGAAGTCAGATAATATCTTACTCCGTCTATGACGACCGGACCGTCTTTATATCTTGCGTGCTGTCCGTGCAGATGCCCGTATACTACTTTTTTTATCCCCGCTTCGGAAAAAAGTTTCGTGAACTCCGATTTTTCAAATCGTGAATTGAACGGAGGATAATGAATCATACCTATTATTTCTCTTCCGTCGGCAATCTTTTTCGCTTCGGAAAGCGACATTCCCAATCGGATTATCTCCCTGTCGAAGATTTTTTTATCCTCGTCGCTTTGTTCGTTTTTTTCCGAAACAGTCCACCCTCTCGTTCCGCAAAAAACCGCGTCTCCTACGACTGCGGCGTTGTTCTGCAAGAATAAAACGCCGTTTAAGTTAAGCGCGCATAATTTTTTATACGTACTCCACCAATAGTCGTGATTTCCTCTGATAATTATTTTTTTTCCGCGCAACTCGCTTATTTCCGTCAGGTCCGTCATCGCCTGTTCGAGACTCATTCCCCAGGAAACGTCGCCGGCAATCAGTACGACGTCGTCATCTTCCACCTTTTCTTTCCAGTCCGAACGGATTTTATCCCAATGCCCTATCCAGGATACTCCGAATATATCCATCGGTTTATCCGTGCCTCCCGTCAGGTGTA
>JBJETX010000034.1:0-1545 GCA_051883535.1 Christensenellales bacterium
ACGACTTGTCCGTTACCGACGCCGAATCCGCCGCGTACGTTTTCTCCGGTTGGAATATAGACGGCGCAAACAGGGTTTCGACGAAAGGAACCTGGAGTATCGTACTGGATAACGGACGAGCCGTGCTCGTTCCCGAAAGGAGCAAAAAAGAATATCGTATCGTCTACGATACGTCGGATACTTCCGTCGTCGTTGAAGGAACGGGCAAGACCGTTTATTACGGCGAAAATTACGCGCTTGCCGTTCCGCGTAAAAATGGATATGAATTTATAGAATGGCAGATGCAGGCGGCGGACGGGTCTTACGTCAGAATGACGGACGGAAACGGGGCGAGTTGTACGGAATGGAGAATTTCGTTTGCCGATACGGTAACGTTCTATCCTGTGTGGAAAGCAAAAACGATATCGGTTGCTCTGATGCTCGGGGAAAACGACTTTTACGCGAATATGAGCGCGGTATACGGAAGTACAGACTACGAGTTCCCGTTGAACGTAAGCGACGTTCCCGTCGATTTGAGGGATAAATACGGCGACAAAATACAGTTCTTCGCAGGCTGGGTGGACGCGAGCGGCAAAACCTACGCCGACGCGGCGGGAAACGCCGTGGCGCAATGGGATAAATACGAAAACGCCGTGCTGTACGCGGTCTGGCCAGAGTTTATAAATACGAAAGAAGAACTCGTTGCCGCAGTGCGTGGCGACGCGAAAGTATCGGTGGTTCTTTTGGCGGACATTACGCTTGACGAACCGATAACAGGCGAATATAAGGGAGTTTTCAACGGGAATAATCATACCGTAACCTTAGAACAGACCGTTGCTTATTCCCAAGAAGTTTATTCCGGAATATTCGAAGTGAACGGCGGAACGATTAAAAATACGACCGTAAACGCCGCGTTGACTTTGAACTTTGTCGGCGAATTTACGGGGAAGGCGTATATCGGAAGCGTATGCGGCAAGAATTACGGCGTAATCGAAAACGTTACCGTAAACGTTACGGCGGCGATTGATTTCGATACGGTAAGCGGAACCGCGTGCGTCGGCGGACTGTTCGGTTTCGGCGGAGGCAACGTAATCGGCGCGGTATGCAACGTAAACGCGTTTTCACTAAGAGTATCTTCCGTATCGGGCGCGTTGTTCGCAGGGTGCGGAGCGGGCGTGAATTACGGAACGGCGGAGTTTACGTCTTTGGGAATCAAGAATTTTTCTGTGACGTACGACGGCAAACCGTTCGGAGGAGAACTTAACACCGTAGGAAGCGTGATAGGCTCGAACGAGTTTACCGACGAGGTTTCGGCGACGATAACCAAAGGAACGGTAAAGGGCAATTGCAGGCTGACCGCCGCGACGTATTCGACGGGGTACGTCGTTTACGAGGATAAAACGGACGAAGCCGCAAAATCTTATGCCGACGGAAAATGGGCGGAGGAACACGCGGAGTATTACTGCTATGAAGGAAACGCGCTTTGCGCCGCTACGAATGCGTTTTCACCCGAGAAATCGTACTATAAAGCCGCTGTGGTCAATGACGATTACTTCGTTTCCGCGT
>JBJETX010000035.1:0-6639 GCA_051883535.1 Christensenellales bacterium
AAAGAGAAGTCTTACGCGGAAAAGAACGGGTTGCTTCTCGGTCACGGATACGACGAGAGCAAACCGACGAGCGAGTGGGATATAGAAGATATGCGTTCCGCGGCGGAGTTCCGCGGAGGCAAGTGCCTGTCGGAGAAAATGGTTAAAGGCGACGCGTATACCCCTCTCGAATGGGAATGTCACGACGGACATAAATTTTTCGCCGCGCCGTATACGGTGCTTAAAGGCGGACATTGGTGCGAAGAATGCGGAAAAAGGTGGGATTACGACAGGCAGGCGAAGTTTTCGCCGTTCATAGCGCAGATATGGTACGACTCGCACGAAAAAGACGAGAACAGAAGGTACTATTTCGACGAAAGCGGCGCGCCGCTTTACGAAAAAACGGAGGATAAATAAAATGAAGTATAATTTTTACGTTTTCAGCGGTTCGGGCAACACCGACAGATTTTGCAGGGCTATGGAAACAGAACTCGTTGCGATGGGGAACGAGAGCGAATACTGGTTGTTCCGCAAAGGCGAAAAGTATCCGTCTTTCGACGAGTGCGACGCGGCGGTATTCGGATTTCCCGTACACGCGTTCAACGCGCCCGCTCCGGTAATCGGGTTTCTCGGAAGAGTTCCCGAAGGAAGAGGTCGGCGCGCGTATCTTGCCGCGACTTCGGGAGAACCTCTCACCCTTAACGACTGCGCGTTTTTTACCGCGGAAAAAATCCTTACGGAAAAGGGTTGGCAAGTGTGCGGCGAGTACAGGTACGTTATGCCGTACAACATTATATTCAGGCACAGCGACGGAATGGCGGCGAGAATGTGGCGTATCGCGGAGGCGAACGCGGCGAAGGCGGCAAAGGAAATGGCGGAGGGCATAATTCGTCTTGCCGAGCCGAAAACGAGTCGGAAAGCGGTAAGCGCGGCTTTTCGCATAGAACACGCGGCGATGCCTCTGATCGGCAGAGGGTTCCGTGCTACCGACGAATGCGTCGGGTGCGGATTATGCGAGAGAGTCTGTCCGCAGGCGAATATATATATGGAAAACGGTCGTCCGTCGTTCGGAAAGAACTGCGTCGGCTGTATGGGGTGCGCGTTTTCCTGTCCGAAAAACGCGATAAGAACGGGTTTGCTCGACAAATGGAGAGTGAACGGAAAATACGATTTCAACGCGAAACCGGCAGGAGACAAGGAGATTTGCAGGTATCTTGAAAAAACGTATCTGAAGTATTTTCAAAAGGAAGAATCTGTGTTAAAATAACGTTCGGAGGCATTAAACGATGACCGTAAGAACGAAAAAAGCGTTGTTTGTCGCGTCGGGCGGCGTACTTATAAATATCATCCTTGCGCTGATAAAACTTTTCGTCGGACTGAAAACCAACAGTCTGTGCATTATGCTCGATTCGCTCAACGGGTTTTTCGATACGGTTACGGGTATCGTTACGGCGGTCGCTTTCGTTATAGCCGCCGCGCCTAAGAGCGCGAAGTACCCTTACGGCAGAGGAAGGAGCGAATACGTCGCGGGATTTATAGTCAGCGCGGCGGCGACCGCTATGGGCGCAATGTTCCTGCTCGATTCGGTAAGCCGCATAGCGATGCCGGAACCCGTATGGTTCGGCTTGGAAAGTTGTATTCTCATAGCCGTCGGCGTTCCCGTAAAACTCGCTATGGCTGTCGGGTACAGGCTGTTCAATAAAAAAATCGGGTCGAAGGCGCTGAGCGCGCTTTCCGTGGATAGTTTCCTCGACGTCGGCATAACTTCGGCTACGGTTATTTCTTTCGTGATTTCTTCGCGCGTGAACTACGCTGTGGATTCGGTGTTCGGGATAGCGATAAGCGTAGCGGTAATAATCTGTTCGGTAAAAATGATTGCCGACAACCTCGGTATTCTTTCGGGCGCCGACGCCTGCGAAGACGTCCGCGCGGCGATTATAGATTTATGCAGAAAAAACGACTCGGTCACCAAAATACTTTCTATTAAACTTCACGACTACGGTTACCGCGCGTGCGTCGGCACGGTGAAACTCGAATATAAAGAAGGTTCGACGACGGAAGAAAAAGAAGCCGCCGACAAAAATCTGCGAGAATCGCTTAAAGAAGAAACGGGCGCGGATATAGATTTTATATAAAACCGCGTTGCCGCCGTATAGCGGCGGAATCTCTTCGTAAACGGCGGCGATAAGCCCGTTTTTCAGTCTTGACAAATTAACGCTTTATAATATAAAATATCTATGACTATATTCGTGGGCGTAGCGCGCTTGTCAGTCGTTGCGCGCGCCTTTCGTGCGGAGGACGAGAAATGGGAAAAGTTAATAGTGGCAAAAGACGGAAGTTACCGTTAACCGGGCGTCAGGTGGGAGCGAGATTTGCGCTTGCCGGTCTGATTATCGTTCTTATATTTCTGTTTGTAATGCTGTTTGCGTCGACTTTGGTAATCGTCAACGAAGAAAGCGTGCTTTCGCTTAAAGCACTTGCAAAGAGTTTCGACAAAGTGTCGTACGCCGCGGGAGAACAACTCGTTCCCGTCACGGACGCGGACGGCGACTGGTGTTTCGTCACCGACGAAGATTTCAAAGTAATGCAACTTACCGACGTACATATCGGCGGCGGTTCGTTCTCCACTAAAAAAGACGCCTGGGCAATGAACGCGGTTGCCGCTATGATTGCCGCGGAAAAACCCGACCTCGTAATCGTAACCGGAGATATAGCGTATCCCGTGCCGTTTTCTGCCGGTACTTTCGATAACCTCAGAGCGACGCAGATCTTTTCCGAGTTTATGGAACAACTCGGCGTATACTGGACGTTCACGTTCGGCAACCACGATACCGAGGTTTACAGTCACTATACCCGCGAAGACATTTGCGAGTACTACGAAAGTAAGGATTTCAAATACTGCCTTTTTCAGCGCGGAGACGATGACGTCGACGGCTACGGAAACAGCGTTATCAAAGTAAAGAACACGAGCGGAATAGTTACGCAGGCTTTGGTAATGCTCGACAGCCACAGTTATACCGACGGAGATACGCTCGGAATACTCTGGAAGTACGACAATCTGCACGAGAATCAGGTGCAATGGTACGCCGACAGAATCGACAAAATAAACGCAGACAACGCGTCCGTCGATCCTTCTGCGGCTCCCGTAAAGAACCTCGCGTTCTTCCACATTCCTCTCACCGAATATCGTACCGCGTGGGGAGAGTACTCCAATAACGAGAATAAGGATACCGAAAACGTTACTTTCGTATACGGAAAGATGGGCGAGAGTATGAACGTAAATTCTGCGGGACAGCAGACGTACGGCGTTTATTGCGGAATAGGCGAAGACGACTTTTTCGAGACGGGACTGGAAAAAGGGCTTTCGGGAGTGTTCTGCGGACACGACCATTACAACAACTTCTCTGTCGAATACAAAGGCGTGCGCCTTACTTACGGAATGAGCATAGACTATCTTGCGTATCCCGGAATATGGAAGGAAACATCGCAGCGCGGATGCACGATAATTACGGTAAAGACGGACGGCGGTTTCGATTGCGAACCCTCGTGTTACTATCAGGACAAATACGAAGCGAAGTTCGATAAACAATAAAAAGTAAAAGAATATTATCGCAAAGCGCGCTTTTAATGAGGCGCGCTTTGATTTATACGAAAGGAGAAAAATGGACAGGACCGTACTGATAGCCGAAGACAACGTCGAGTTGTCCGATATGGCGAGAAATTATCTGATGAAAGAGGGATACAGGACGTATCAGGCGTTTGACGGGTTTCAGGCGATAGATATGGTAAAAAGGCTGTCTCCCGATTTGCTTCTTCTCGATATTATGTTGCCGGGGTGCGACGGGTTCGAGGTGTGTCGGGTCGTCAGGGCGGAGAAAAATATTCCGATAATAGTGATGTCTGCGCGCTCGGGAGAGGACGATAAGGTGCAACTGCTTGAACTCGGCGCGGACGACTACATTACGAAACCTTTTTCATTCAAAGAGATGGTGGGACGGGTTAACGCGCAGTTAAGGCGTTACTTCAACCTTTCCGCGCGCGCTACGGGAGCGCGCTCTTACGGAGATTTGACCGTTTATCCCGACGATATGATCGCAACCGCGAACGGGAAAGAGATTCCGCTTACGGCGAGAGAATTCAGGTTGCTCGACCTTCTGACGTTAAATGCCGGCAGGGTGTTCAACAAACAGAAAATCATAGACGAAGTGTGGGGCGTGGATTATTTTATCGACGAAAACACCGTAGCGGTGACGGTAAACAGATTGCGCGATAAATTGAAAAAAGTCGGCGTGGACGGAGTGGAAACCGTGTGGGGCATAGGTTACAGGTGGAGAAACAAATGAGGAAGAGAGAAGGAGAAGCGATAGTACGGGTTCTGCGGCGTTTTGCGGACGGCGATTATACTGCGATAGACAGAAAAAACATTTCCGCCGACAACGTGGGCGTGCTGGAAAAGATCCGCGGCAATATCGAAACGAGCGAGAGAGAACTAAGGAAACAGAAGATAAAAAACGGAACGGACGCCGCAGGCGTGGCGCACGATTTGAAAACGCCGCTTGCCATAATGCGCGGCGCGGCGGAGTGCGTCAAGGACGGAATGGACGATAAAGATTACTGCGGAATAATTATCGAAAAAGCGGACGCTATGAGCGCGGTAATCGACAGTTATATCGACGCGGCGCGGCAGACGGCGGGAGAGATAGGAGACTATAAAGAAACGGTAAACGCGAAAGAGTATTTCTCCGCCGAATTCGCCAGAAGTAAACTCATGACCGACGGGTTCGGAATGAAGATGAAAATCGGCAGAATACCGCCGAACGTTTCCGTCGTAATCGACAGAAAAAGAATGGCGCGCGTCGTGCAGAATCTTATCAGCAACGCGGTTAAATACGGCAAAAGAGGAATGAAATTAACCGTAAGGTTTTCCGTGCAAAGGGGAAAATTCGTTGTAGCGATAAAAGACCGCGGACAGGGAATAAGCGCGGAAAATCTGCCACATGTTTTCGACAGATTTTTTATGGAAGACGCGGCAAGGAGTAATTCGGGAACGAGCAGCGGATTGGGACTTTTCGTGGCGAAAGAAATCGTCGAAGAACACGGCGGAACCATAAAAGTCAAGAGTAAAAAGGGCAAGGGCAGTACGTTTTATATTATTCTGCCGATCCAAGCGAACGAAAAGAAAACGGCAACCTAGCGTTTCGACGCGTATCCGAGAGTTTTCAAATTGCTTATAGTGACTTGTTTCGGGTTCGTATACGGTTGCATTTACCGTTTCGTCAGGTTCGGGGAAACGCACTACGCAGGCACACTTGCGGGCGCGTTTATCAGTCTGTTACTGTTACCGTTTATATGGATTATAGATATAATAAGTATAATTTTCTACGGAAGGATAACATTCCTTGCCGATTAATAACGCAAAGAGGAGATAAAACTATGTTGGAAGTCGGAATGAAAGCGCCGCAGTTTACGTTGCCGGATAAAAACGGGAAGATGATTTCTTTGTCCGATTTTCTCGGGAAAAAAGTCGTTTTGTATTTTTACCCTAAGGACAATACGCCCGGTTGCAGCAGACAAGCGTGTGCGTTTGCATTGAAAAACAGCGAAATCGAGAATAAAAACGCGGTGGTTATAGGAATCAGCAAAGACAGCGTCAATTCGCACCTGAATTTTGCCGCTAAATACAATCTGCCGTTTGTTTTGTTGTCCGATACGGAACTAACGGCAATTCAGGCGTACGGCGTCTGGCAAGAGAAAAAGTTGTATGGAAAAGTAAGTATGGGCGTTGTGAGGACGACTTTCTTAATTGACGAGCAGGGGAACGTGCAAGCGGTTATGCGTAAAGTAAAACCCGACGCTAACGCCGACGAAATTTTAGAGTTGCTGGGCGATTAAGCGATATCGGAAAATGCGCACGCCGTAGCAGATATATATAGGTTAAAAAGCCTGAAAAAGTCAAAAAAAATCACGAATTCAAGCATTTGTCTCCAAACCCGAAAATTATAAATTTATTCGATAAATTTTCGGGTATATGGAGTTGCTTTGCGTTTACAATCGCACGCAAAATTCGGGCAAAAGTAAAAAGGAATACGTTACCTCTGCAACGTTTTTTGCGGGCACGGAGAAGAGTATATTTTTTACGGAAGGGGGGACCTTTCTTGCCGATTAATAGATTTGCCGCCTCACGGCGTGGCTAATACTCGGTTTTGCCGATGAGATAATCCACGGTAACGGAGTAGAATTCGGCAAAAGTAATCAGCAGGTCGATGGGCGGTTCCCGTTGACCTTTTTCATAATGCAGATACGTTACGCTGTTCAGTTGCAGTTTGTCCGCAAGTTCTTTCTGCGTAAGATTCGCTTCTTTGCGTAACGACAATAATCTTTCCGGAAGTTTGTTTCTTGTCTTTTCCATTTTTTCATACCTCATTTTTTCCGTAAAAACGAATTAAAAACGGTTTTTATTTATTTTTTATATTTACTAATTGACAAGATAACAAAATGGTAGTACAATTAGCATAAACTACCAAAATGGTAGTAAAATTTCCATATGGAGAGGTGGCTGAATGGAGAAAAATTACGACGAAAAGAGGGTCCCTTCGAGAGTCGCGGAGATATTTACGCATTTCGGTTGGGTAAGGGCGAGAAACAAAGTCAGCGAGGAAT
>JBJETX010000036.1:0-1542 GCA_051883535.1 Christensenellales bacterium
CGCCCGCCGCGTATTCGAGAGCGTAGACGTAAGTGGAATCGAGCAGGTTTTTCTCTCCGCCCGAAACGGTAATATCTTCCACGAAAACGTCTCCCGAAAGCGGCGTGGAATTAACGAAAAGGATATTGTATTTAACAGCCTCGCAGAGGATTTTTACCCGTTTATCCTCCGTAATTCCGCTCACGGTGAACACGCATCTTTCTCCGGGCGTTACGGACGAGAAGTCGAAACTCTCGCCGTTGATTTCGTACCCGACTATCCGATACCCGGTAATAGGAGTCGCCGAAACCGTCACGCTGCCGCCCGCCGAAACGCTTTCCGCAGTATATTCGACTGCGGCGTAATCGGTTTCTTCCACGCCGAAAGCGTAGGAAATCTCTTCGAATCTTACCGAAAGATTGACGTTCTCCCTCAAAACGATCATTATTTTGACCGCGGTAACCCTGACGTCTTTTGCCGCAGCGTAGTCCGAAAGCCGTACGGCGTTTACGTCCAATTCTTCTTCGAGATAGGCTTTCACCGCCGCGCCGAACGCCGAAGAAACGTCCGTAAGAACGTATTCGTCGTCAACTACTTCGAAAACAGCCGTTTCCCACGTTTCCGCGTTTTCGCAATAGATATAATCCGAACCGAATTCCGACGCGCCCGCTTGTCCGTAGCAATAGTAATATCCCCCGTCTATTTTCAGCAGGCTTATGCCGAGACCGATTCCGTTTATCTCCCAGTCGTAGAAATATACGGCGTCGGTAAACGAGTATAAACCGTGACTCACGCCGTTAAGCACGATTTCCGAAATATATTCTCCGCTCTTCGCTTTGGCGGCAAAGAAAATTCTTTCGCCGTACGCGTATTCTTTCTGAACCGCGGGAACGGTATAATCGGATTCTCTCCCGTTAAAAGTCGTCTGCATAACGGGATAATCGGTTCCGCCGTCGGTAAACGGTTGCTGACTGACGGAAACGGAACAGTATCTGCCTTTGTATTTAACGGAAACGGTAATATCCGAAAGCACCTTTTCAAGCACGACTTCGCATTCTTCCACGTTTTCGACGCCTTCGTAATCGTACTTTATTTCGTTTTCGTAAATCTTCCCGTCGGCTTTTCCCGTAACGTATATTTTTTCCACGGCGTAAATTTCGTTGCCCGACTGCACGGTAAATCTGATCGCCGCGCTCGCGTTTACGGTAAGCAGAACGGTGTCGGAATCGTAAATCGAGCCGTTTTCGGCAATCACGTATCCGCCGCCCGTCTCGTCGCCGTTTTGTATTCTGATCTGATATTTTATGGGTTCGAATACGACGCGGATAAAATTATCCTCGCGCTCCGCCAGTTCGATTGCGAATCCCGTCGCCTGAACCGTCGCTCCGTCGAAATACTGATACTGCTCGCCGTACCGCCATACGACCTGCGAAACCTTGTATCCGTCGTTTGCCTTGAAAGAAACCTTGTATTTGTTGTTCTCGTAAACCGCCACCTGTCCGGGAACGTCGCGCGAAGTGGTTTTTCCCGTTTCGTCGGTCTGAATCAACTGAACCGTTCCTT
>JBJETX010000037.1:0-6614 GCA_051883535.1 Christensenellales bacterium
TGCAGTTAGATTAATGAGTGCTATTCAAGACAGTTTTGTCCAATAATATAACTTCTGCTAGGGATATTGGGGGTGTCCCGATATTCGGACAAAACTACACTTTGCTGTTAAAACCACTTCATAGCCCAAAAGAGTCTCATATTAAAGCAAAGACCGAGAGCATCTCTCGGTCTTTTCTCTGGTGCCGAAGGCGGGACTTGAACCCGCACGTTGTTGCCAACAGCGGATTTTGAGTCCGCCGCGTCTGCCATTCCACCACTTCGGCTTGAAAACGTATTATTATATTATCACATATTTTCCCGCGTTGCAAGCATTACGGCAATTTTTCATTTATTTTTTAACCCGTTCGTCGCCGGTCAGTCGATCAGCATTTCTACGTAGGTTCTGTATACTTCGGGCGCGGTTTCCTGCCATTTCGTCGCTACGCTGTTCGCTTTCGATTTCGTCGGAACGGTGAATCGCAGTTCGAACATAGTGGTTTCTCCGTTTAAGACCATACAGTTGACGGCGTACGTTCCGTCGGGATTCTGTTCGTTCGTGCAGACGAATTCCTGCTTTTTGCGGTATTCGAGTTTGTTGTTCCTTATATATTCCGCTACGTCGTCGCGTACCGATTTGAAAATGCTGCTGTAAAAATAACTGAGGCAGACTTTTCCGTCTTCGCTTATCGAAAGCAGGTTGTCGCCTTTGTTATGCGGATCGGGTTTGGTGAAAACGAACCGCGCGCCGACGAGTTCGTCTATAAAATGGGCGAAGCAAAAGTACGGAACCCAGTTGTTTTCCACGCAACACATCTGCGTGAGCAACTCCTGATTTATCGGGGTTTCGTATTTATCAAGGATAAACAGTATCAATAATTTATTCTTTATATCTTCGTCAATCATTACTAAAAAAGTATACAGATTTTCCTTCGTTTTGTCAAATCAACCGTGACAATATAGCGGATAAAAAACCGCCGTCGCAACATATAGTGCCACGGTAAAATCCGAGTCACAATTTTGGCGCCGCGCTTGCGACAATATTACCGTTTTCGGATTTATTTATCCGTACTTCCGAACCCGCCGTTGCGTTCCGCGGTGGTTTCGTCGTCCGTCGTTATGCCGAACGGCAGGAAAATTCCCTGACAGAAACCGTTTCCCTTTTTTACGCTCATCGTTTTATTTTCACGCGAATCGTTGGTTATTTTGCAGAAAATATGCCCTTGATTGTCGCTTTCGTAATAATCCGCGTCGATTATCCCGACGGTGTTGTCGAGTTGCAGTCTGAATTTGAACCCGAGTCCGCTTCTCGGGAAAAGCGCAAGCACCCAACCGTCGGCGATTTTCACCCTTATTCCCGTGGGTATTTTCACGCTTTCGCCCGCCGCCAAAGTTACGTCGCACGGCGCGTAAAAATCGTATCCCGCGCTTCCTTTCGTCGCGCGGCGAGGGAGGGATATTCCGTCGTAAATTTCCTTTATTTCGTCGTCGGAACGCCCCTCGAAGGCTTTCTTGTATTCGTCGAAACCGACTTTTTCGAATTTAGCGATTTTTTCCATATTTTTTCAGTTTTTATGAGCCCATACGGGAGCGGGAATTCTTCCTCCGCGCGCGATAAACGCGGCGGGCGAGAATTTGCTTATCGGCATAATCGGCGCGCTTCCGAGCAGTCCGCCGAAGTCTACGGAGCCTTCTTCTTTTCCGCATACGGGGATAACCCTTACCGCAGTCGTTTTGCCGTTTACCATTCCGATTGCCGCTTCGTCGGCGATAAGCGCGGAAATAACTTCTTTACTCGTGCTTCCCGGCACCGCTATCATATCGAGACCGACGGAGCATACGGCGGTCATCGCTTCGAGTTTTTCTATTTTCAGCGCGCCGCGTTTTACGGCGTTAATCATACCTATATCTTCGCTTACGGGGATAAACGCGCCGCTGAGTCCGCCGACGTGACTCGTCGCCATAAATCCGCCTTTTTTGACCGCGTCGTTAAGAAGGGCGAGGCAAGCGGTCGTTCCGCACGCGCCGACGCTTTCCAGCCCCATTTCTTCGAGAATATGCGCCACCGAATCGCCCATAACGGGTGTGGGAGCAAGGCTCAGATCGACGATACCGAAGTTTGCGTTCAGGCGTTTCGAGGCTTCCATTGCGACGAACTGTCCCACTCTCGTGATTTTGTACGCTATTTTTTTAACGGTTTCCGCAACGGTGGTGAGATCCGCGCCTCTGACTTGTTCGAGAGCGGCTTTGACGACGCCCGGACCGCTTACGCCTACGTTGATAACCGCGTCCGCTTCTCCCACGCCGTGGAATGCGCCCGCCATAAACGGATTGTCTTCCACCGCGTTTGCGAAAACGACGAGTTTCGCGCAACCGATACTGCCGTTATCGCGCGTTTTTTCCGCGGTTTGCTTGATTACGTCGCCCATAAGAGCGACCGCGTCCATATTGATGCCCGTGCGCGTGGAAGCGACGTTTACCGACGAACAGAGTTTTTTCGTTGCGGCAAGGGTGTCGGGTATTGTTTCGATGAACTTTTTCTCGTAGTCGGTCATTCCTTTGTGAACGAGAGCGGTATAACCGCCGATAAAATCCACGCCGCAGACTTCGGAGCATTTGTCGAGAACTTCCGCGACTTTTTCCGCGCCGCCCGTTCTTGCGGTAATCAGGCTGACGGGAGTTACCGAAATTCGTTTGTTTACTATCGGAATGCCCGTTTCTTTCGCTATATCGTCCGCGGTTTTTACGAGATTACCCGCGTAGGAAGTAATTTTATCGTAAACGTTGGCGCAGGTTTCTTCGATCGTTCCGCCGACGCAGTCAAAAAGGGAAATACCCATAGTAACCGTTCTTACGTCGAGGTGCTGCGCGCTTACCATACGGTTTGTTTCGAGAACTTCGTTAATGGAAATCATATCTCACCGCCTAAATTCTGTGCATTGCCTGAAAAATCGCTTCGCTCTGAATGCGGATATCCACGCCGATGGAAGAGCCGACTTCCTGCAGTTTGTTGGATACGGCGTCAAAAGCGAGATTCGCTTCGCTCAGGTCCACCAACATTATCATAGTAAAATAATCCTGCATAATCGTCTGCGAGATGTCCTCGACGTTGACGTTCATTTCCCACAATGCGGTCGTCACTTTTGCGATTATGCCGCGTTTGTCCGTTCCGATTACCGATACAATTGCTTTCATTTTTTCTCCGTTACACCGTTTTTTTTCTGCTATTATACCAAATTCCCCGCAATAAGACAACCGTTTACAAAATAAAACAAAATTTTACACGCTGCCGAGTCCATAATCAGTGTATGAAAACGAAGAGAAGATTGAAAACCGCCAAAAGCGCGGAAACGGGCGAAGCGTTGCTTATAAAGCAACAAGCCGAGAGAATAGAAGAATTGAGAGAGGAGAACCGCGCGCTCGAACAGAGCCTTGAAACCTACCGCAACAGGGAAAAGGAAATCGTCGGAACGCTTGAATTCGCAAAAAAGAAAAGCGACGAATACGTCGCCATGGTAAGGGTAAGATACGCGCTTGAATGCGACAGACTCGCAAGGTTCAGGACGAAACTCAAAGCGTATCGTACGAAAGAAGAACTGATAAAAGGCTACGACGACGCGTACGGGCAACTCAAAGAATGGCAGAACGAACTCGAACAGGCGATAGCGAGAGACTTCGGCAATCCTATGCGCGACTACCTCGGCGAAAGAAAACGGCTGAGCGACGAACCGGGATTAAACTACGGCGCGATAATCGATAACGAGTCGGTCGACCTCGATAACGCCTTGCAAATCAGCGAAGAAGAACTTAAAGAACTCCTGGAACAATTATAATAATTCCGCCGAGATAAATTCCCGGCGGAATTATGTTTTTTGCGACGCGGATAACGTGAACATATCCGATTTTCGTCGCATTTCCCCGCTTATTTCTTTTTGAAAAGCGCGATTATGTCTGCAAACTTCTTTTTCTTTATGACGAACCAGAACAGAAGGAATACGCCCAATCCGACAATCGCAACGGAGCCTACCGCAATACCTGCGATCGCGCCGCCCGAAAGTCCCGTTTTTTCGGGTTGTTCGTTGCCGGGGACGATGTCTTCGTAAACGGCGGTGAGCGTAACGCTTTCGGTCGCGCTGAACGAATAAGTTTCGTCTTCGCTTACGATAGTCTGTCCGCCGTCAATGCTCCAGCCTTTGAATTTCTTGCCCGAAGGGGCTTGATTTGCCACGGCGGTGACGATACCGTCTTTGTCTACGGTGACGCTCGCGTCGCCGCCGACGGTTCCGCCTTCAACGCTTACGACGATCTGTTCGTTAAGTGCGTCTACGGGCGACGTTTCTTTATATCCGCAAACGGAGCATACTCTCTCTTTTTCCCCCGCGACTCCTACTTGCGGTTGAACGGTAACCGACCATTCTCCAAAGGTGTGCTGCGCCACGTTGAGTTTTTCGTCGCAACCGCCTGCGCTGCAAACGTGCCAATGGTTGGTTCCGTCCGAGAGCCAATCTTCGCCCGGCGTGTGAGCAACGTGTCCGAGAGCGGGTGTGATGACATATCCGCAAACGGTACAAGTGACGGGTTCGGTTTCGGTCGCGGCAGCGCGGTCGGGCGTGTGCGCCGCGAGGTCGAGTTTTTCGTCGCAACCGTTTACGCTGCAAACGTGCCAATGATTGGTTTCGTCATTACTCCACGTCGCCGCGGCGGCGTGAGCGTGTTCGGGTCTTTCGTAGCCGCATACGTTGCAGGTCGTATCCGCGTCGTTGTCGTAAACGTGCGCCGCTACGTCGAGTTTTTCGCTGCAACCCGTGCAATTATGCCAATGTTCGTCTTCGTCCGAGAGCCAATCTTCGTCCGCCGTGTGAGTAACGTGTCCGAGAGCGGGTGAGATGATATATCCGCAAACGGTACACCTGACGGGTTCGGTTTCTGTCGCGGCAGCACGGTCGGGCGTGTGCGCCGCTACGTCGAGTTTTTCGTCGCAACCGTCTACGCTACAAATGTGCCAATGGTTTGTTTCGTCCTTACTCCATGCTTCCGCAGGTGTGTGACTGTGCTCAGGTCTTTCATAACCGCACACGTTGCAGGTCGTATCTACACCGTTGTCGTAAACGTGCGCCGCTACGTCG
Organism: Christensenellales bacterium; assembly: GCA_051883535.1. Lineage (GTDB taxonomy): Bacteria > Bacillota > Clostridia > Christensenellales > DTU072 > CAG-1782. Next base: position 5,105 of record JBJETX010000037.1, read on the forward strand.
AGTTTTTCGTCGCAACCGTCTACGCTGCAAACGTGCCAATGATTGGTTTCGTCCTTGCTCCAGGTTGCCGCGGCGGTGTGAGTGTGCTCGGGTCTTTCATGATCGCAAACGTTGCAGGTCGTATCCACGCCGTTGTCATAAACGTGTTCCGCCACGTCGAGTTTTGCGTTGCATACCGTACAATTGTGCCAATGTTCGTCTTCGTCCGAAGCCCATACTTCGCCCGCCGTGTGAGGCGTGACGTCAATTTCCGCGCCGCAAGAGCAGACGTGCCAGTGTCTCGTACCGTCCGATTGCCAGGTTTCAGAGGTTGCCGAATGCAACTCGTAGGTCGATTGTATCGTAACGTTTGACGTAGGCACGGTAAAGTCGGTATCGGGCGCGGCGCTGTCCGCAAATGTGCCTTCTCCGGTCTTTGTCCATTCTATGAAATGATAACCGCTCGAAGCGGAATTCGCCGTAAGATGAATTGTTTCTCCTGCCTTTTTGTAAAGGTCTTCGGAGCCGGTGCCTTGTTTGACGGTCACTTTGGAATAGATATCCAACGTCTTGGTGGCAAACTTGCCGCTGTCTCCGTTGGAAACCGCTTTTATCGTGAGCGAGGAAGCGGTTTCGTTTGCGGCAACGGTGAGAACGCCGTCGCTCGATATGCTCGTGCCGGCTATGCCGCCCTCTACGCTCCAGGCGACCGTGTTGTCGAACGCGCCCGTACCGGTGACGGTTGCTTTGAAAGTGTACGCTCCGCCTCTTACCACGGTGGTTTCGCTGCCTGCAAAATCAACCTGAATGTCCGTCACGGTGACGGGAATGGTGGTGTCCTGCGCAACGAGAGTTATTCTGCGCAAAGGCGAACCGCCGAGAGTGGTTGCCGTCGACAATAAGGTTGCATTTCCGTTGACGGTAAACGTCGACCAATACTTGTCGTCCGTCTGATGGTAAACGTAAGGACTTACGGCGGAAAACTCGATTTCTATCGAATACTCGTGATCCGCGACAAACTTGCTGTCCTTTGGATATTGTCCGCCGACGGTGTTCAGAGCCCCGTCCGTGAGATCGAACACGCGCCAGAGCGCAACCGTGTACCTGGACGAGTCAAGCGACGAGAAAACAAGGTCGTTTGCCGTCATTTTGTCCGTGATTGCGGCGGGAGTCATGGTTGCCTGACTCACTCTTATGTATTTGCCTGCGGGGATAACGGTGCCTTCTTCTGACAAGGCTCCGCACACCGAGCAGTATTTGTCGCCGGTGTATCCGTCCGTATCAAAAGTGGCTTCGGCGGCGTTTTTCAACTCGCCGTTTGTATCGTGCGCGGCTTCGTTGCCGTGGACTGCGCATCCCGTATCTTTACAAGGATTCCAGTGTTTTGTTTTATCGTATTCCCACGTGGAAGTGTCAAAATCGTGTTCGGTGACGATAAATTTGACGGTTGCGGTTGCTTCAACGCTCGAGCCGCCGTACTGGGAATATTCCGGTGTACCGCTGAACTTTATCGTGGCGGTGTAGGTGCCCA
>JBJETX010000038.1:0-1536 GCA_051883535.1 Christensenellales bacterium
GACCCGCGACATTTGCCTTGGCAAGGCAACGCTCTACCACTGAGCCACTCCCGCATACGCTTATCTGAAATGATACCATCAACTAGGCGTAACCTATTTGCTTGTATATAATATCAAATCTTTCGGGATAATGCAAGTATTTTATCCCCTTTTTACAAAAAATTTTTTAACTGTACGTTATGTTTCCCTCTTCGTCGATATATATTACCATTCCGCCGTCGTTTTCTCCCATCATGGCGTACGCGTCCTGCCTGGTTACGTTGTAAACCACCTTGGGAATAAGATTCTCTTTCGCAAAATCGTTCCTTACTTTATACGCCTTTACGATGGCGGTCGTTCCTTCCGCTACCGCAACCGTAATAAACCTGCTTTTTTCGTTCTCCGTTATTCCGTTGTCGTCTGCCGCAGAGACGGACTCCTCTTCGTTTGCGTAAACGTAAAGGCATTTTACGTCGTCGCCGCCTTTTTTGCAATCGCACCTGCCGCCGTATACTATCGTCCTGCCTTTTTCGTCCTTTATCTCAAACACTATTCCGTTATCGTAACGTTTTTGTCCGAGATATCCGGGTTTAACCGTTACCCTGTCGGCTATATTATATGCTTCCAGAACCCCGATTGTTTCAAAAACGTCCAGCAATGCGGAAATACTCGTTTTGTTGTCCAGTTTCGCGGACAATTCCTTTATAATACCCGCTCCGCCCTCGGCGTTTTTCATCGGCGCAATCGACTGCGCCACCGCGTAATCCACGTCGTTTTCTATATTGCCGCTCACTATCTTTTTAAGGCGTTCGAGACTCTCTTCGCGTTTTGCAAACAGGTTCAACACCCCGAGGAAAATTCCCGTATTGCTTACGGTAACCGCGGGATTCTTTACGCCGATTGCTTCGGCATATCTTACTCCCGCCGCTATTGCGTCGGCTTCGTCCGCCGCGCCGCTCTCCCCGTATATTATTCCCGCCATACCGAATTTTTTCGTACGTCCGTTATTTTGCGCAAGGAAAGAATACTCTTCGCCCGCCGTGCACAACCTGCCTTTCGTTTCCATTTCCGTTCTCGAAAAAGAGATCAGTCCCGCTATCAGGTCGTCCGCAACCGAAAGCACTTCGCCGTTAGGCGCAACGGATTTGAAATGGTTCTGCGCCGTGTAATAGTCGTTATTCAATATATATTTTTCCGAATAATCGAGCGTAGGTAAACCGATTTCCGCAAACCCTTCCCCGCGCATCGTCGAAAAGAAAATATTCTTTACGACGGTTCTTTCCCTGTTCCTCACCGCGTCCGATTCCGCAATTCCCTGCGACCATTTATAATTTTCCATAATAGCCTCTCCCGTTACTCCTCAACCGTTTGTTTTTCTTCTTCGAGATAATCGTAATAATCCGCCCAGCCCGAACTGTACACCGCTTTCTTTCCGTACGGTATGTGAATTCTGAGCGAAGGAATCATCTCGAACGGCAACGCTCCGTTGTACAGTACGATGGGAATTTCCGATTCGAGATATACGTCTTTCAGATTATCGCATCCCGCGAACGCACC
>JBJETX010000039.1:0-28110 GCA_051883535.1 Christensenellales bacterium
TTCGGCTTACACCATAGACGTGCGCGAGCATATCGAGCGCGTGGTAAAATATCCCGCGGTGGTAAACGTAACGACGAACATTCATCACAAAGCGTTGGAAATTCTCGGAAGAGGTGTTAAAAAATGAAAAAATACGACGTTCTCACAATAGGGCATATATCGCTCGATTACAATATAGACTATCTCGACAACACGGTAGTGGAAGTCGGCGGAGCGGTAATTTATTCTTCCGCCGCGTCTTACGCCGCGGGATATAAAGTCGGCGCGGTCACCAAACTTGCCGGGTGCGACAAGGAAAGACTCAACGTACTCGTTATCCCGAAAGAAGATATTTTCTGCCTGCCGAGCGCAAAATCCACTTCGATAAGAAACAAATATTTTACCGCGGACAAGGAAAAAAGAAAATGCACCTGTATTTCGCAGGCTGATCCGTTTACCGAAGCGGATATACCTTCGGTAGAATGCGGTTTGTATCATCTCGCGGGACTTATTTACGGCGATTTTGACGGAGAACTTATAAAAGCGTTGGCGAAAAAAGGTAAAGTCGCGGTGGACGTACAGGCGTTTCTGAGACACGCCGACGGCGACGGAACGGATATGTACTTCCGCGATTGGGAAGAGAAAAAGGAGTTGCTTCCGTATATAGACTATTTCAAAACCGACGCCGCCGAAGCGCAGATTCTTACGGGAACGGACGACAGGGCGGAAGCGGCGAAAATGCTCGTCGGCTGGGGCGCGAAAGAAGTCGTGATAACCCATAACACCGAAGTACTCGCATACGACGGAGAGACTATGGCGACCTGCCCGATAAAAGCGCGCAATCTGTCGGGAAGAAGCGGAAGAGGCGACACCACTTTCGCCGCCTACATAACGGAAAGGATAAATTCGCCGCTTAAACGCGCGTTGCTTTTCGCCACCGCGACGGTAAGCGCGAAAATGGAAAAAGTCGGACCTTACCGCGGAAACCGCGCCGATATAGAAGCGTATATAGACGAGTTTTTCCCCGAAGAAAAACGCATTCTGTTTTAATAGTAAATCCGAAAAAAAACACCTTGACAAGCATACGCAGGTATGATATATTTATTTCAAAGCGTTTGAGCGGAAAGAAGTAGGCTCGGAGGAACCTTCAGAGAGGCGTCGGTTGGTGCGAGACGTCGGGAAATCCGTGACTGAATACATTCCGTTAGCCGCGTACGGAAAGGAAACGAGTATGCTACGCCGGGTTCGCCCGTTATTGCGATAAAGCGTCACCCTGACATCAGGCGCGCTTGACGAGGTTCGCACAGTGATGCGCGGACGAAAAGAGGTGGTACCGCGACAAATATTAACAGTCGTCCTCTTTCTCAGAACTTAACGAGAGTTTTGAGAAAGAGGATTTTTTATTTGCGTTTACGGAACACGCAAAAATATAAATGAAGTAAACGGGTGCTTGAAAAAGCGAAAAAGGATACCCGAATACATAAAGGAGAAACAAAATGACGTACGGATTGGCAGGGGCGCAGAAGAGCGTCGGAGGAATCGTCCTTATGGCTTGTATGATAGCGGTGTTTTTCGCCGTTATGGTATACGTCGGGATTTACTATCGGAGAAAAGCGAACAGCGTAAACGGTTTCGTTCTCGGAGGAAGAAGCGTCGGACCGTGGCTTACGGCGTTTACATACGGCACGTCGTATTTCAGCGCGGTTATTTTTATCGGTTACGCGGGGCAGTTCGGTTATCTGTTCGGCGTGGCGAGTACCTGGATAGGAATAGGAAACGCGGTTATCGGTTCTTTGCTCGCCTGGGTCGTACTCGGTCGCAGAACGAGAATAATGACTCAGCATCTCGACACCAAGACTATGCCCGAGTTTTTCGGCAAGCGGTTCAATTCGCCGGCGTTGAAAATCGCCTCGGCGATAATCGTTTTCGTATTCCTCATACCGTACACCGCTTCGCTGTTTAACGGTCTGTCGAGGTTGTTTACCGTTGCGTTCGGGTTCAAAAACGAGATAGCGGCGTACATAGGTATCGTGTGCGTTATGGCTGCGCTTACGGGAGTTTACGTCCTCGCGGGCGGATATATGGCTACGGCTGTCAACGACTTTATTCAGGGAATAATAATGCTTATCGGTATCGTCGCCGTAGTGTGCGCGGTGCTCAGCGCGAACGGAGGACTTACGGGTTCGATGACCGCGCTTGCAGAGAGCGCGGGCTGGCAGTACAGTTCGTTTTTCGGCGCGATGCCCGTATTCCTCGGGTTCGTCATAATTCTAACGTCGCTCGGAACGTGGGGACTTCCGCAGATGGTCGGAAAATTCTACGCGATCAAGAGCGAGAACGATATAAAGAAAGGCACGATTATTTCCACGATTTTCGCCCTTATAGTGGCGGGCGGATGTTATTTTATCGGCGGATTCGGACGTTTGTTCGTCGGCGCGACCAAAGACTTCGACTCGATAATCCCCACTATGCTCGAACAGACGATAAGTTCGGATTTTCTTATGGGCGTAATCGTCATACTCGTTCTCAGCGCGTCGATGTCCACGCTGTCCGGACTCGTGCTTACTTCGTCGAGTACGCTTACTCTCGACCTGATTAAGGGACATATAATCCCCGAAAAGAAAATGAGCGAGAAAAAACAGATGCTCATTATGCGTATTTTCCTCGCCGTATTTATCGTGATAAGCGCGGTAATCGCAATCGTGCAGAGAGTGTACAATTTCAGCGAAATCGCGTCTCTGATGGGAATCAGTTGGGGCGCGCTCGCAGGAGCGTTCCTCGCGCCCTTCCTCTACGGACTCTATTCCAAAAAAGTTACGAAGAGTTCGGTATGGACCTCGTTTGCCGTGGGAATCGCCATTATGATTTTCTCCCTCGTATATAAACTTGCGGGTTGGAGTTTCATGAAAGCGACGTTCCCGTCGGGAGAAACGCTCGACTTTGCAAACGCCATAGTAGCGGGCGCGGCGGCGATGATTGCGGGGCTTATACTCGTTCCTCTGGTAAGTTTGTGCACTTATCGCCTTGAAAAGAAAAAAGGAGTGCTCGACGTCGGATACGTCAACAACGTTTTTGCGTGTATGGAGGGTAAAGTTCTCGTGCCGAAGAGCGAATCGCTCGGAGAGGGAGAAGCCGAAGTTGCCGCGGAGAGCGCGGAAGGCGCGGAAGAAAAATAAAGAAGGAGCGTCCGCCGAAAGGCGGAACTTCCTTGACTTTGAACGGGATACGAGTTTATAATATATATAAACGGTTTATAAATCGTAAATAGTGCTGGAGGAAGAATGAACGAAGAGTTAAAGACTTTGGCGCGCGAAATAAGGAAAGATATTCTCGAATGTATACGCAGTATCGGCGTAGGACATATCGGCGGAAGTCTTTCGATAGCGGACGCGCTCGCCGTACTCTACGGCAAGTATATGAACGTAGACCCGAAGAATCCCGATAAAGAGGGGAGAGACAGGCTTGTTTGCAGTAAAGGACACGCGGGACCTGCGATATATTCCGCATTGGCGGAGAAAGGGTTTTTCGATAAAGAAGAACTGAAAACCCTCAATAAGGGCGGCACGCGCCTTCCGAGCCATTGCGATATGAACAAGACGCCCGGCGTGGATATGACGGCGGGGTCGCTCGGACAAGGATTCAGTTGCGCGGTAGGTATGGCTCTCGCGTCGAAAATCAACAAAGACGGAGCGACGATTTACGCCATTCTCGGAGACGGAGAAAGTCAGGAAGGGCAAATCTGGGAAGCGGCGATGTACGCGGGTAATTCCAAACTCGGCAATCTCATCGCTTTCACCGATTACAATAAACTGCAACTCGACGATTACGTTGAGAACATAAACGATATCTATCCGCTCGTCGATAAATGGAAAGCGTTTAACTGGAACGTAATCGACGTTAAAGACGGAAACGACGTGGACGAGATAGACGCGGCGGTGGCGGAAGCCAAAAAATGTGCGGACAGACCGACTATGATAATTCTCAACACCGTAAAAGGCAAAGGATTGTCGATGGTGGAAAGCGCGCGCGTAGGTTCGCATTCGATGACGATAACCGACGAGATGTACGAACTCGCCGTTAAGGAACTCGGGAGGTAAATATGGCGCAGAAACTGATGAAAGAAGTGTTTACCGAATATCTCCGCGAAGAAATGGCGAGAGACGAAAAGAGAGTTCTGCTGGACGCCGACCTTGCCAAATGTATAGGAAGCGGAGCGATTTATAAGGAATTCCCCGACAGAGCGTTCGACGTAGGTATAGCCGAGGCGAATATGGCCGGTATAGCGGCGGGTTTTTCCGCGTACGGATTCAAACCCGTGATTACGTCTTTCGCACCGTTCGTCACGAGGAGAATACTCGATCAGGTGATGATAAGCCTCGCTTACGCGAAACAGAACTGCGTTATCGTTGGAACCGACCCGGGAATATGCGCCGAACTCAACGGCGGAACGCATATGCCTCTCGAAGATATAGGAGCGTTGAGGTCGATACCGGGAATCGTGATTTACGAGCCGACGGATATTATCGAATTGCAGGCGGTTCTGCCCGAAATTATGGCGGCAAAAGGCGTGGTATACGTCAGACTCAACCGCAAAACGCCGCCCCTCGTTTATCAGGGCAAAGAAGATACGCAGTTCGGTCTTTATAAAGCGGACGTAATCAGGGAAGGAACGGATATAACGCTTATCGCTTCGGGTATAATGGCGGAAACCGCGCTCGAAGCCGCGGACGCGCTTAAAGAAAACGGCGTAAACGCGGAAGTAGTCGTTTGCCATACCGTAAAACCCATCGATAAAGAAACGATAATCGCTTCGGTGAAAAAGACGGGAGCCGCGGTCGCAATCGAAAACCACAACGTAATAGGCGCGCTCAGAAGCGCGGTGTGCGAAGTCGTGTGCGAGCATTATCCCGTACCCGTAACCTGCGTAGGCGTTAAGGAGAAGTTCGGAGAAGTCGGCAAAATGCCGTATTTAAGAAAGGTATTCGGAATGGAAACCGCCGACGTCGTAAACGCCGCGAAGCAGGCTCTGGCTCTCAAAAAATAAACTAAGGAAGAAACGGATAAAATGGTAATAACCGAAGTGCTTACGCGCAACGCGGAACAATACCCGAACGACGTGGCGTTGGTGGAAATCAATCCCGACGTCAAAGAAACGAGACGGGTGACCTGGAAAGAATACGGATTGGTGGAAGCGGGAACGTCCGTTCCTTTTCGTCGTGAAATAACCTGGAAAGTGTTCGACGAAAAGGCGAACCGTTGCGCCAATTTGTTGCTTTCGAGAGGGATTAAAAAGGGAGACAAAGTCGGCGTTCTGCTGATGAACTGTCTCGAATGGCTTCCCCTCTATTTCGGAATTCTCAAAACGGGCGCGCTCGCCGTGCCCCTCAACTACCGCTACGACTCGTCGGAGATAAAATACTGCGTGGAACTTGCCGACGTCGACGCGCTGTTTTTCGGAGCGGAATTCATCGGAAGAGTGGAAAAAATCTGCGACGAAATCGACAGAGTAAAATACCTGTTTTTCGTAGGTGACAATTGCCCCACGTTCGCGGAGAACTACCTTCACCTTTCGGCGAACTTTTCAAGTACCGCGCCCGATATAAAGTTGAACGAAGACGACTTTGCGGCGATTTATTTTTCCTCGGGTACGACGGGTTTTCCGAAAGCGATTTTACATAAACACAGAAGCCTTATACACAGTTGCCGCGTGGAAATGAACCACCACGGACAGACGCGCGACGACGTATTCCTTTGCATACCTCCGTTGTATCATACGGGTGCCAAAATGCACTGGTTCGGGAGCCTGCTTTCCGCAAGTAAGGCTGTTTTGCTCAAAGGAACGAAACCCGAAACGATACTCAAAACCGCCTCGGACGAAAAATGCTCGATAGTATGGTTGCTCGTGCCTTGGGCGCAGGATATTCTCGACGCGATCGAAAGGAATGAAGTTAATCTCGACGATTACGATCTCTCTTGCTGGAGGCTTATGCATATCGGAGCGCAACCCGTGCCGCCGAGTCTGATAAAGAGATGGAGAACTGTTTTCCCCAAACACGAATACGACACGAATTACGGATTGAGCGAATCGATAGGACCCGGGTGCGTGCATCTCGGGATAGGCAACTACGACAAGGTAGGCGCGATAGGCAAAGCGGGATACGGCTGGGAGACGAGGATAGTCGACGCGGACGGAAAGGACGTAAAGCGCGGCGAAGTCGGAGAACTCGCCGTAAAAGGTCCCGGCGTTATGACGTGTTATTATAAAGACGAAAAAGCGACGAAAGAAGTGCTGAAAGACGGCTGGCTGTTTACGGGGGATATGGCGCAGGAAGACGAAGACGGATTTATTTTCCTCGTGGACAGGAAGAAAGACGTTATCATTACGGGAGGGGAGAATATCTATCCCGTGCAGATTGAGGACTTTCTGAGGTCGAACGACGCCATCAAGGACGCGGCGGTTATAGGATTGCCCGATCATAGACTGGGAGAAATCACCTGCGCGATAATCGAAGTCAAAGAGGGCAGAACGCTTACCGAAGAAGAAGTGAACGAGTTCTGCCGAGAACTTCCGAGATATAAGAGACCGTATAAAGTAATCTTCGCCAAGGTGCCGAGAAACCCGACGGGAAAAATCGAAAAACCGAAATTGCGCGAAAAATACTGCGGCGAAAGTCTCGTGGAAGCGCAAATCAAAGGTTGACGGAATAAAAAGCGTTTATCCGCACATACTGACAGCGGAGAATCGTTATGAAAAAGAGAAAAAACCGTAATTCACGCAAGGATGAATTCGTCAGCAAAACCGACCCGCAGGGGTCGTGGACGGGAAACGACGCGTATAACGCGAACGCGCAACCGGTTCAGGACGCGGACGACTTGTAAAAAAGTGAATAAAAAGTAAACTTCGGATCCGAATTTTTCCGAAGTTTATTTTTTTATTTTGCGGAAAAGAGTTTTGCGATGTATAATGTAAGCGTTATGAGAGCCGTTAAAGAGACCAAAGAAAAAAAAGAGAAGAAAACTCCCGCGGAGAGGACGCGCGACGTGGTTTACGTGGCGTTGTTCGCCGCGTTGATAAGCGTTTGTTCCTATCTTACCGTTCCGGCGGTCATTCCGTTTACTTTGCAGACGTTCGGAATATTCGTAACGCTCGGACTGCTCGGAGGGAAACGCGGAACGGCGGCGGTTCTGTGCTACGTTCTTCTCGGCGCGTTCGGTTTGCCCGTCTTTTCGGGGTTCAGAGGAGGGATAGCCGTTCTCGGCGGACCTACGGGCGGATATATAGCGGGATTCGTCGTTTCCGCGCTCGTTTATTGGGGAATAACCGCTTTGCTCGGAGACAAACTTCTCGTAAAATGTCTCGCAATGGTCGTAGGACTTGTGGCGGTTTACGCTTTCGGTACGGCGTGGTTCGTTTTCGTAATGGGCAAATCTTCCCCCGTAACGGTAGGCTACGCGCTGTCCGTCTGCGTCGTTCCTTTCATTCCCTTCGACTGTGCGAAAATCGCGCTCGCGTTGTTTATGAGCAAAGTACTGTTCAAGGCGGTGAACCGCAATATGAAAAAAGCGCGCGGCTGATTGCGCGCACGCTTGTAAGTTAAGTCTTTTGCAAAAAAGCCGTTCGCGGCTTTTTTATTTTATGCGGATTTTATTCGACTGAAAAAGCGTAAACGGTTTCCGAAAGGAACGCGTCTCCTTTTTTCAATACGTCGGACGGGAAAGAGGGAACGTTTATCGAATTCGGATAGCCTTGCGTTTCGAGACAAAGCGTGGACTGATAGCCGTAGCGGGCGCGGCCTTTGAGGGTGCCGTCGAGGAAGTTGCCCGTATAAAGTTGAATACAGGGACGGTCGGTGAATACGTCCATTTTTATACCCGTTTTACGGGAAACCGCGGTGGCTGCCGGGGAAGAAAGCGAGCGGCCGATTTTGAGTACGTAGTTGAAGTCGTAGCCGCCGCGTGCGTTTTCCAGAAGCGGATTTTTGCATTTTATGTCTCTGCCTATCGTTTTCGGAACGGAAAAGTCGAACGCCGTACCCGAAACGTCCGCGATTTCTCCCTTGCAGATAAGTTCTTCGTCCGACGGCGTCATAGTACGGGAATCTATGAATAATTCGTGGTCGAGAACGCTTACGAAATCTCCGTCAAGGTTGAAATAGGCGTGATTGGTGGGATTGAACGGGGTGTCTTCGGTCGAACGCGCCTCGTAACGTATTTTCAGCGCGTTGTTTTCCGTGACGGTATAGGTGACGGAAAGGGCGAGTTCTCCGGGGAAACCCTCTTCGCCGCCGGGAGAGACGTACGTGAGGATCAGAGAATTGCCGTTTTCGTCGGGGATTTTCGCCTCGAACAGACGACGGTCGAAACCCGTCGCGCCGCCGTGGAGACAGTTTTTGCCGTCGTTGGCGAATAAGGAATACTTTTTGCCGCCGAGGACGAATTCCGCGTTTCCTATCCGATTGGCGACTCTGCCGATAATCGCGTTGAAGTACGGGTTGTCTCCCGAATAGCCGTCGGCGTCGTCAAAACCTGCGATAACGTCGGTAAGGACGCCGTTTTTATCGGGAACGAACAGTTTATGAATCCGCGCTCCGTACGTTATGATTTCCGCGCGCATTCCGCTTTTTGCGGTAATCGCGTAAGTTTCCGCGCCGTTTTTGCTTACTGCTGTTTTCTGTACGCTCATAAAAACCTCTCTCTTGTTATATTTTCGTGTAAAGTTTTATTTTGTCATTCCGCCTTTGTAAGTCTCGCGTACGCCGTTCCTTTGCCTTCCCATTTGTTGCGGAAAGCGGAATAGTCCGCGCTTTTTACGAGAATTTTCGTCTCGGTCTTCGGGGTCGTTTTGTCTCCGAGAGAATCGAACTGAAAACTGTTCTGCACGATATCGGGAACGGCGTTGCACCTCGTCATATCTATCGTTTCGAGAACTCCGCAGTTTATCACCGAAAGGATAGCGACCGATTTCAGATTTTTCGGCATAACGAGAGTGACGAGATTGCCGCCGCCCTCTCCGAGGTTTATCGCACGCGTGTTTATGCGGGTTATATAATCGCCGTAAGTAAGGTCGGCAAGGGATATTACCGTCGGACTTTTCGCCTTGCCTGCCGAATTTTTCATTACGGTGAATTTATCGTAATAGTATTCGGTTTCGGAGAATTTAAGCAGGGTGTGTTTTCCGAAGTTGACGGCGTTTTCGTCGTCGACAAGAATTTCTTTTTTCACGCAGAAGCGTTTTGCGTATGCGGCGTTGTCGTTTTTGATCGCCGCTTCTTTATACGAGGCGCAGGTTTCGTCGTCGTTTACTACGAGGCATACGCCGTCTTCGTCAAGGAACGATTCGTCGCCTATGAGGATCCCCCCTTTCGGGAAATAAACGGTGAGTTCGGATTGGTTGCTTCCGTTGAACGCGCCGTCGGCTATCAGGGTAATTCTGTTTGGAAGTTCGAGTTTTCCGCCGTTAAGCGCGCCGTAATAGGAATTGCAATCGACAGCCATCGTGTCGACGTATACGACGTACGGAGAAACGTTTATCTGAGTCTTATACAACGCCGTGTTTTTGAACGCGTCCACGCCGCAGGCAACTACGTTTTCCGAGTCGCGGACGGTGAGGAGGCTTGCGCAATCGAGAAAGGCGTACGCCTGAATCTCCGTTACGTTGGCGAGATCGACGTCGGTTATTTTCGTTCCCGTAAACGCGCCGTATTCTATCTTGGTCAGAGAGGACGGAATGCCGCTCAGTTCGAGAGAAGTACAGTAGCCGAAAGCGAACGCGCCTATCGAGGAAACGGTCTGCGGCAGGTTGATTTCTTTAAGAGCCGCGCAGGGGTTGTCGCCCGAAACGAGTTCGGAACCGTCGGCGGATTCTTCCGCGGTTACGCCGAAAGCGAATTTGCCTATCGATTCGAGAACGCTTCCTCGCTCGAATTCCACGGATACGAGGGAAGTGCAACCGGCAAAGGCATAATCCCCGATCGTAAGGTACGAAGCGGGAATCGTTACGCTTTTAAGAAGAACGTCGCCCGAAAAAGCGTTTGCCGCCACGCCCGTTATCGGTATGCCGTTAATCGAGTCGGGCAGAACGAGGGTGTCGTGCGGAAGATTTTTGAAGACTAATCCCGTCAGTTTTCCGTCGGAATCCGCGAGAAAAGAGTTTTCGAGACGGGACGCGAAACAGAACAACACGAGGTCTTCGGTCACTTTGGTTTTCGATGCGTCGAAAGCGTTTTCGCAGGAATAGTCGGTAAACCAACCGTAAACCGTATAACCGAGGTATTCGGGAAGGGATTGAGTTACGTAATCGCCTTGCGAGTAGGTCTGCGTGGCAACCAGATCATTGCTTAATCCGACGAGTTCGGGATTTACGATGCGGAAAGTGACGTAATAAGTCGAATAATCCTCGCCTTCACCCGTATCGCCGGGGACGGAGACGTCGGAAACGACGAGTTCTGCGCTTGCGGTTCTGCCGCCCGAAGTCGCGGTAATAACGGTAACGCCCGTTTTGAGTCCTTTAACGGTATGCCCGTTTACTTCCGCTATCGTCGTGTTGGATACGGAAAGTTCGTAAGAGGCGGACGAGGGGAAAACGGAAACTTCCGGAGTTATTTCCTTTCCTACGCCCACGACGAAGCGCTCTTCCGTAAAAGAAAGAGAAGTCGCTTCGTCGCAACCGACGAAAATAAGGCATAAAATTGCGGCGAGAAGGCAAAACGCCGCGGTTTTTTTCTTCATAGCGAAAAAATTATAACATAAATTCACAATTATGTATAGCGATGTAAAGTTTTATTTAAGCAGTTATCGGGCGACTAAGGCGAAACGCGGGGCGCGGAAGTAAAACGAAGCCCGTTCGCGGAAGAAGTATTGCGTAAGGCTCGTTGACATTTAAGATACGATTTAATATAATTATATATATTAAATTCGGAATTTGCAGGGAGGGTTATATGTTCTTTACGCAATTCGGATTGTTGTTTACCAATATGGAATGGTTCGTAGTGGTGTGCTTCGTCGTGGGCGTGGCTTGTCTTGCGATAGAAGTCGTACAGCCGGGATTCGGATTTTTCGGAATAAGCGGTATCGTTCTGCTCGTCGCAAGCATCGTGCTCCGCGCGGTATTTCATAAAGAAAACGACGTCGTGCTCGTTCAGACGTTTCAGTTCGTTCTCATAGACGCGATTATTTTCGGAATAATGATGCTTTTCCTTATTCTCGCGCAGAAAAAAGGCTGGCTGAAAAAAACGCCGTTGTTCCATACGGGAACCGCGGTGGACGAAACGTTCAGCGACGGCACGAAAAACTACGCTTTTCTCGAAGGGAAAGAAGGGGTTTCGGCGACGATTATGCGCCCGTCGGGCAAAGTCGAGATAGACGGCGAACTGTACGACGCGGAAAGCACGGGTTTTCTCATTGAAAAAGGCAAACCCGTCAAAGTGGTCGCGCTCGAAGGCGGCGTAATAAAAGTGGAAGAAAAAACAGAAAATAAATAAAAACGGATACGGAGGTTTTTTATGTTATCTTTATTATCGGTAAACGTAGCGGGACTCGTAGTGGGAATAGTCCTCATAGTTCTCGCGCTCGTTTTGTTCTTCGTAATGGTTCCCATTTCGATATGGTTCAGAGCGTTGGTCAGCGGCGCGCCCATTTCTATGGGAAAACTCGTAGGTATGAGACTTCGTAAAATCAAAATCGGAATGATAGTCGAAGCGTATATCACGGGTAAAAAAGCGGGACTCGACATCAATATCAACGAACTCGAAACTCACTATATGGCGAAAGGCGACGTGCTTAAAGTGGTAAACGCGCTTATAAGCGCGCACAGCGCGAACATCGAACTCACTACGAAAACCGCCATGGCGATCGACCTTGCGGGGCGCGACGTGCTTAACGCGGTTAAAGTCAGCGTAAACCCGAAAGTAATCGAAACGCCGGTTATCGCTGCGATAGCGAAAGACGGTATAGAACTCAGGTGCAAAGCGAGAGTTACCGTCCGCGCCAATATAGCGAGACTTATCGGCGGAAGCGGAGAAGAAACGATTATCGCCAGGGTAGGCGAAGGTATAGTAACCACCGTCGGCAGCGCGGACACGCACAAAGAAGTTCTCGAAAATCCAGACAGCATCAGCAAAACCGTGCTTAATAAAGGATTGGACAACGGAACGGCGTACGAAATTCTTTCCATCGATATCGCGGATATAGACGTAGGCAGAAACGTCGGCGCGCAACTTCAGATGGATCAGGCGGAAGCGGACAAAAAAATCGCGCAGGCACGCGCGGAAGAAAGACGCGCTATGGCGGTTGCGTCCGAACAGGAAATGAAAGCGAAAACGCAGGAAATGCGCGCGATGGTCATTCAGGCGGAAGCGGAAGTCCCGAAGGCTATGGCGGAAGCGTTGCGCGGAGGCAAACTCGGCGTTATGGATTACTACAATCTGCAGAACATTCAGGCGGATACGGCTATGCGTAACGCGATAGTCAATCCCGCGGCGCACGGACCCGAAGACGGCGAAAAGAAATAACGGCGCGAGGGCGGAATGAACGAATTCTTTGACGAACTTTTTACGGGAACGAGCGTAGTTCCCGTAAAACCAAACGCCGCGGCGACGGAACGGAAGAGACCGCAGAAATCCGTTCCGCCGAAAAAAGCGGATACGAGCGCGCCGCGAGGGGAAAAACCTGCGGCGCAGGTAAAAAAGACCTCGGACGATCCGAAGATAAAGGAACCGCAATGCAGCGGCGTGCTTGAAAGCGTAAGCAACGCCTGCAACGGCAACAGATATCTCGAAGCGATGATACTCGGGGAAATTCTCAACAAGCCGAGATTCAAAGGTTTATACCGCCGATAACAGGCGGTATAACCGACTAACGGAGGAAAAAATGGAAAGACAGGCGGGAGTGCTGCTTAACGTTTCGTCTTTGCCGGGCAAGTACGGCATAGGCGGATTTTCCTGCAACGCGGAGTATTTTCTCAACGAATTCGCGGGAATGGGGTTCAGAATATGGCAGACTTTGCCGATAACCTCTCTCGGGTACGGGAATTCGCCGTACAGCGGAATATCGTCGTATGCGGGTAATTTTCTGTACGTCGACCCCGAAAGGCTGGACGGGTTGCTTACCCGCGAAGAACTTGCGGCGGCGGAGTATAAAGGCGGAGTTTACCTCACCGATTACGAATACGCGTACGCAACCAAAGAAAGGCTTCTGCGCACCGCTTATTCGCGCGCGGACGAAGAACTTAAAGAAAAAATAAGACTGTTCGCCGAAGAAAACGCAGGGTGGTTGTACGACTACGCGGCGTTTATGACGCTGAAAAAACTCAACGGCGGCAAGAGTTGGACGGAATGGGGAGAATATACCCGTTATTCGGCGAAGAAAGTGAAAAAAATTCTTGCCGATTATCCCGAAGAAACGGGCTATTACCTTTTCGAGCAGTATTGGTTTTTCACGCAATGGAAAAAAATCCGGGAACACGCGTCTTCCCTCGGAATTAAAATTTTCGGAGATTTGCCGATATACGTATGCTACGACAGCGCGGACGTATGGTCGCACGTCGACGAGTTCAGGCTCGGAGAGGATTTCAGACCCGTCGAAGTGGCGGGAGTCCCTCCGGATTATTTTGCAAAAGACGGACAGTTGTGGGGGAATCCTCTTTACGACTACGACGAAATGGCGAAAAACGGCTACAAATGGTGGGTCGACAGAATAAAGCATATGCAGAAACTGTACGATATTCTCCGCATAGACCATTTCAGAGGACTGTACGAGTATTGGGCGGTGCCGGCGGGCGCGGAAACGGCGCGGGAAGGTAAGTGGCGGAAAGGTCCGCAGAAGGCGTTGTTCGACGAGATAAAAAAACGCGTACCCGATATAGAGATAGTAGCCGAAGATTTGGGGATTATCGACGAAAACGTGGAAAAATTCCTCGAAGAAACGGGATTTTACGGTATGCGCGTTATGCAGTTCGGTTTCGACGGCGACAAGAGAAACAAGCATCTGCCGCACAATTACGACAAAAACTGCGTGGCGTACACGGCTACGCACGATAACGACACCACCCTCGGATGGTTGCTTTCGCTTGACGGAGGTACGCTTGAAAGCGCGCTCAATTACGTTGCCTGCGACCCCGGTTACGGCTGGGCGGACGGCGCCGGTAAATGTCGCGCTACGAGAGCCTTTATCCGCGCGGTTATGGCGAGTACGGCGGACGTTGCGATCGTCCCGATGCAGGATCTTTGCGGATACGGAAGCGATACGAGAATGAATACGCCCGGACAGGCTGACGGGTGCTGGAAGTACAGAACGAATTATTCGGCGATCAACTGCGTCGACCACGCGTTTATCAGGAACGTTATCACCACTTACGGAAGATAAAATGGGAAACAAAACGAATTACGACGCGTTGATGCTTAAAGAAGCGGAAACGGCGTTAAATACGCCGAAACTCTTATTGCACGCCTGTTGCGCGCCGTGTTCTTCGTATTGTATGGAAGAAACGAGCAGGTATTTCGACGTTACGGTGTTCTTTTACAATCCGAATATGGACTGCGAGGAAGAATACGAAAAGCGTAAAGCCGAACTCGAACGCCTGCTGAGCGCGTTTTTCCCGAACGGGAAGAAAGCGGATTTCGTCGCGGCGGAGTACGAACCGGACGAGTTTTATCGGGCGGTCGAAGGGCTCGAAGGAGAACCCGAAGGCGGCGCGCGGTGCGAAAAATGTTTCGCGTTGAGGTTGGAAAGAACCGCCGCGTACGCAAAGGAAAACGGATTCGACTTTTTCACGACCACACTTACGGTTTCTCCGCATAAAAACGCGGATAAAATCAACGAGTTGGGCGAGAAAATCGGAGAGAAGTACGGAGTTAAGTTTCTGCATTCCGATTTCAAAAAACGAGGCGGATTTCTCCGCAGTACGCGACTTTCCGAAGAGTACGGACTGTACAGGCAGAATTACTGCGGTTGCGTTTTTTCCGAAAAAGCGAGGGAAAAATAATCGAAAATCAAGTAAAAACGCGCTTAAATTAAAACGTTTTTAAGTAAAGTAAAATAAAATTAAGGCATAAAACCTATTAAATCGAAGAGGTAGACGCATTATGAAAAAGAAAATCGTCCTGTTTATTTCCGCTCTTCTGGCGGTCGCGTGCGTAGCCGCGCTATCGGCTTGCACCGAAACGGTAAACGGCGAATCGGCTTACGAACTTGCCGTCAAAAACGGTTTCGAGGGGACGGAAACGGAATGGCTTGAAAGCCTGAAAGGAACGGACGGAACGGACGGGAAAGACGGAACGGACGGAATAAACGGACTTAACGGTCACGACGGGTTAGACAATACGCTTTCCGTGCAGGATTATTACGACGCGGCGGTTGAGGACGGTTATAGCGGCAGTATGCTTGATTTTATCAAAGAAACGGTGGGAGCGTCCGCTTTAAGCGACAATAAACTCACCGTTGCGCACAATCTTCTTTCTTCGGTCAGCATAGCCTGCAAGTTCCCTTATACGTATACTTCGATTATCGGAAAGACGGAAACGACGACCACGACGAGCGGCGGAAGCGGAGTGATTTACAGGCTTGACAAGACGACGGGCAGCGCGTACATAATCACCAATTATCACGTCGTTTACAACGAAGAGAGCGACGGCGCAAGCAAAATCAGCGACGACATAAGCGTATTCCTTTACGGAGGAGAGACGGCGGAACAGGCGATACCCGCCGAATTCGTCGGCGGAGCGATGACTTACGACATAGCGTTGCTTCGGGTGGAAAACAGCGAAACGTTGAAAAATTCCTCGGCGGAAGAGATACGGTTTGCCGACAGTAACGCAATAAACGTGGGGCAGACCGCGATAGCGATAGGAAACGCGCGCGGAGAAGGAATATCGGTTACGAGCGGAATAATCAGCGTTGACAGCGAAAAACTCACTATGACGGCGGCGGACAACGCGACGAGCGTGGATTTCCGCGTTATAAGAGTGGATTGCGCGGTCAACAAAGGAAACAGCGGGGGCGGACTTTTCGACGCGGACGGGAATCTGATAGGAATAGTCAATGCGAAAATCATTACCACCGACGTGGAGAACATCGCTTACGCTCTGCCGTCCAACGTCGTCAGATACGTCGCGGAAAACGTGATATACGGGATTGAAAACGGCGGTTCGGGCGAGGTTAAAAAGTGTATGCTCGGGGTTACCGTAATAGGCAAGAACTCGAAAGCGGTTTACGACGCGGAAAAATGCGCGACGAGCATCGAGGAAGAAGTAACCGTATACGAAGTTTACGACGAAGAAACGGGCGAGGATACGCGTATAAAGGAAGGCGCGGCGGTATACGGAAGTCTGAAAAACGGAGACGTGATTAAAAGTATAAAATTCGACCGCGACGGCGACGGAAGTTACGAAGAAGAACACGAAGTAACCCGTTCGTTCATAATAGTCGATCTTATGCTTACCGTTCGGGTCGGGGATAAAATCGTTATAGTCGTGGACAGAACGGAAGAAAAAGAAGTGGACGGAGTTCCGACGAAAGTTACCGAAGAAAAGGAATTCGAAGTCACGATGACGCAGGGATGCGTAGTGACGGTGCGATAAAATTGCGATGAAAGAGATTCTTGAAAGGAACGGCATATATCTTAGCGAAGAAGCGGTGAAAAAATTGAATGATTTTCGCCGCATTTTGCTTGAATACAATGAAAAATTCAATCTTACCGCCATAACCGACGAAGAAGAAATCGCGGTAAAGCATTTTGCGGACAGTATAAAAGGATTGAAGTTTCTGCCCGAAAAAGGAAAGATAATCGACGTGGGGAGCGGCGCGGGGTTTCCGAGCGTTCCGCTTATCGTTGCGAGCGAAAACGACGAAAGGGAGTTCGTTCTGCTCGACAGCCTTAAAAAGAGGGTGGATTATCTCAACGGCGTCATAAACGAACTCAATCTTCCGCGTGCGATCGCCGTACACGAGCGCGCCGAGGACGAAGGCAGGAAGAACAGAGGAATTTACGATTGCGTCGTAGCGAGAGCGGTCGCGCCCCTTAACGTGCTCGTCGAATACGCGTTGCCACTTCTTAAAATCGGAGGAACGCTGATTGCGTATAAAGGACAGCAGACCGAAGAGGAAACGGCGAACGCGTTAAACGCGTTGAAAATTCTGCGAGGAAGGATAAAAAGCGTTGAGAAATACGTGCTTGACGGGGAGTATTCGAGAAGTTTCGTAATCGTGGAAAAGACGGGAGAAACGCCGATAAAATATCCGCGCGGACAAAATAAACCTCGAATTTTGCCTTTGTGATTATTTACAAATCGTTAAATCCGTGTTAGAATTAAAAAAAACCGTCAGGAGAAATTTTTATGGCAAAACCCGTGAAAAGAGGATTAAACGCTTTGCTTGCGAATATCGAGGACTTGACGCCCGACGTAAAAACGGAAGATAAAGTTTACAGCGTCGCGCTTGACAGACTTGCGCCGAATCCCGATCAGCCGAGAAAAAGTTTCAACGAAGAAAGTCTTATCGAACTTGCCGGTTCGATACGCAATCACGGAATAATTCAGCCGCTTGTGGTAAAGCGTTCGGGCGACGATTACGTTATTATCGCGGGAGAAAGAAGATACCGCGCCGCAAAAATGGCGGGGTTAAGCGAAGTTCCCGTTATAATCAAGGAATACGACGAAAGCACGACGCGTGAAATCAGCCTTATAGAAAATCTGCAACGCGAGGACCTGAACGCAATGGAAGAGAGCGAGGCTATCAGGGAACTTATGGTTTCCTACGGACTTACGCAGGAAGAAGTCGCCGCCAAACTCGGCAAAGCGCGCCCGAGCATAGCGAACACGCTGCGCTTGCTCAACCTTACGAACGAAGTAAAAGAACTCGTCAGACGGGATAAACTCAGCGCGGGACACGCGCGCGCGTTGCTTGCGATAACCAATCCCGCGGATCAGGTCGATATGGCGAGGAAAGCCGTTCTCGAAGGCTGGAGCGTAAGAGAGACGGAGAAACAGGTTAAGTATTATCTCAAACCCGACACGCGCCCGAATAAAATCACCGAAAAGGTGCGCGAAAAAATGTCCGTGGAGATGAAGAGTTTCGTAGACGATATGACGAGAGTTTTCGCTACGAAAGTCAGACTTATGGGAAACGAGCAGAAAGGCAGAATTTCCATAGATTATTACAGCAACGACGATTTGCAGAGAATTTACGAAGTTATCGAATCGCTCAAACGCTGATATGCGGCAACGATTATAAAAATTACCACGACCCGGAAGGGTCGTTTTTTTATGCGTTTATTTTTCAACGCGGCGGCAATAATAGCGTATATGAAAAAAAACGCCGTTATTTTACTCGTTATTATTCTTTTTCTCGTCGCGGCTTCTGGGTGCGTTCGTACGATAACGCCCGCAGACGGTTATCTACGCATACATATCCGCGCGAGCAGTAACGCTCCCTGCGATCAGGAAATAAAACTCGTCGTAAGGGATAGCCTCGTTAAGTATCTTTCTCCGCTGCTTTCGGAAGCCCAAACGCGTGAAGAAGCGGAGCAAATCATTACGGGGCATATTTACGAAATCGAAAAAGCGACGAACGAACTTCTTTATTCCTGCGGATATTTTTACGGATGCGAAGTCAGGGTGGATACCGAATATTTTGAAAGGCGGCGCTACGAAAACCTCGTTCTCGAAGAGGGGTATTACCGCGCGGTTATCGTCAACCTCGGCACGGGGAAAGGGGATAACTGGTGGTGCGTGGCGTTTCCGCCGTTGTGCTTTACTTACGACGATTACGAAAACGTCAATTACAAATCCATACTTGCGGAAGTTGTGAAAAAATATCTCGAAGAGGAGGGCGAATGAGAGCGACGAAAAGGACTTTGATTATCAATATAGCGGTAGCGGCGGTGCTGATAGCGGCGACGGCGTTTACCGCGGTATATCTGTTTACCGACGCGTTCGTTTCGGCTGATGAAGCCGAGGCGGCAACCGTTTACAAGCAGGGCAGTACGGGGCAGACGGTAAAAACCATTCAGACGAAACTGAAAAACTGGGGATATTACACGGGTACGGTGGACGGCATTTTCGGGGCGAAAACCACAGCCGCGGTAAAGTATTTTCAGCGGAGCAACGGTCTTACGGCGGACGGGATAGTGGGCGCGAAAACGGCGGCGGCTATGGGAATTACCCTTACGGGCTCTACGACCGGCACGAGCGGCGATTCCTACCTGTTGGCGCGTATTATTTACGCGGAAGCGCGGGGCGAGCCTTACGTCGGGCAGGTTGCGGTCGGCGCGGTCGTGCTTAACAGAGTGAAAAGTTCGTCTTTTCCGAATACTATAAGCGGTGTGATTTATCAGGCGGGAGCGTTCGACGCGGTGAGCGACGGACAGATAAACCTCGCGCCCGATTCCACCGCTATGAGGGCGGCGCAGGACGCGCTCAACGGATGGGACCCGACTTACGGTTGTCTGTTTTATTACAATCCGGCTACCGCGACGAGCAAGTGGATGCTTTCAAAGACCGTCCACCTCGTTATCGGCAGTCACGCGTTTTGTCTCTGACGGGAGGTGTTATTGTGACTAAAAAAGGAAAAATCGTCCTCGGCGTCGTTATCGGCGTTATGATTGCGGCGGTTATCGCGCTTGCGGTTCCGCTCGGGATTTTCGTCAACCGTACCGAAAAAGGACAGGCGAGAATAAACGGTATTTACGAAAAAAGTTATTACGAAGTCGTTGACAGCCTGGACAACGCGACGACGAAGTTGTCGAAAGTCAACGTAGTCGAAGGGGCGAACGTGCGGCGCGAACTGTTTGCCGACGTGTGGAAAGAATGCGACGTGGCGGTGACTAACCTTTCTCAACTCGGAATGGACGGAGAAGCGACGGAAACGGTTACGAAGTTTCTCAATCAGGTCGGAGATTACGCGTATTATCTTATGGGAAAGACGAGTTCGGGCGAGGAACTGACGAAAGCGGAAAAAGACAACGTAAAACGGTTTTACACGTTGCTCGGCAAACTGAAAACCGACATCGCGGCAATCGGAGACGGAATGGTTTCCGACGACAAGATAAGCGCGGATACGCTGTCCGACCTGTCCGCGGTCAAAGAAGCGATAAAGAGTTACAGTTCGATAGACTATCCCGAACTGATTTACGACGGACCGTTCAGCGACGGACTCAACGACCGCGAAACGAAGTTTCTCAAAGGGAAAGCGGAGATAACCGAAGAAAGCGCGCTTAACCGCGTCAGGGAAATTTTTCCGTCCGCGACGGACGTGAAAAAGACGGGGGAAAGCAAAGCCACGATAGAAGCGTACGTCGTATCGTTTAAGGCGGGCGACGTCGATTACAGCGCGTTTATAACGAAAAAAGGCGGATACCTTGCCGCGCTCAACGGTTACGGGACTACGGAAAATCCGCAGAAGACCGAAGAGGAATGCGTGGATAAGGCAAAGAGTTTCCTTGCGGAAGCGGGGTACGACGGGATGAGCGAAGTGTGGGTGTACAACAACAATTCCACCGTTTATATAAATTTTGCGTATGCGGAGAACGGAATAGTGTTTTATCCCGACCTGATAAAAGTCAAGGTTTCCTCCGAGACGGGCGAAATACTCGGAATGGAAGCGTCGAACTACCTGTACAATCACGGAGCGAGGGAAATCGACTACGACAACGCAGCCGAAAGCGTTATCAGAGTAAGCGCGGAACTGTCGGTGACGGGAACGAGGTATTGCGTCATACCGACCGAATGGAACGAGGAAGTCTACTGCAAGGAGATAACGGGAACGAGCGGCGGAATGACTTACTACCTGTATTACGACCTTTCCACGGGCGAGGAGATACGGGCGATGGTGGTAATCGACGAGGACGGAAACAAACTTATCTGAACGAAAAAACCGACTGCGCGGCGCGCGGTCGGTTTTCGTTAAAAACGATATTTTTGCGCGGTTTATTTGAGGCGCGCGTCGATGAAAGCGAACGCTTTGCGGAAGCATTCCTTGCTGATTTTCGTCCAGAAATTCAGATGGAAGCAATGGTTGTCGATAAATTTTTCCGAAGAAAACGTTTCGTTTTCCACTCCGCAGGCGTCGAGTTTTTCTTTGAGAAGTTCTCCCTGACCTTTGCAGAAAATATCCTTTTTGCTCATAGCGAGGAAAGAAGGACACCATTTGTCGTTGACCCAGTTTATCGGGCTTGCGCATTCGAGGTTGGGGTAACCGTCGATGTTGGAAAAGTCTTTTTTCAGTTTGAAGGATTCGTTATCCATATAGCAACGACCGATATCCCATACCATATTGAAAGGAAGTTTCGTTAAACTTATGCTCTTGACGAGGTCGTACGGTCCGCAGAAACTTGCGAGTACGGCGGGTTTAACTTTTATTTCGGGCGCGCCGATTTTTTCGACGAGTTCGGGATTCGCGCTCATAGCGACCATCTGCGTCGCGTAATGCGCTCCCGCGCTGTCGCCGGTAACGCAGACTTTATTGACGTCGATATTGTATTTCTTTGCGAGAACTTCCACGTAGTTGAGGGCTTTGGCGCAGTCTTTAAGCGCTTCGGGGAACTGGTACTTGGGGCTGAGACGATAGTTAATGTTTATCGTGAAGTATCCGTGCGAAGCGAAGCGTTTGCTGAGGCTTTTTCTGTAACGCATATCCCCTTTTACGAAACCGCCGCCGTGAACGTTGATTACCACGGGGAGCAAAGGTTTGCCTTCGCCTACGAGTTTGGGATCGTAATAAATCTGTCCTACGCATTCTTCGGGATAGTTTTCGTCGTAAACGAAAACGTCTTTTTCCATAGTTATCCCTTTATAGCGGCGATAGTTCTGCAACGGATTGCATAAAACGTCTATCAGAACGAAAAGAAATTCCGAGCGTGTCATTTTTTCCTCCGAAAAAGTATTTTTTAATATTATACGACTGTTTGTCGATTTTTTCAACCCCTTTTTTCCTTTTTTTCGGTGTTTTTCGCTTTTTTTGCGTGGCGAAAGGAAAATTCCGGGGCAGGTTGTTTGCGGGAAACGCATTGACACTTTTATTCTTTTTTGTTAAAATATTTATTCGTAAATAAAAAACGGCGGAGAGCGATATGAAAAAGAAAAAACAGGACGTTTCGACAGACGCAAACGCGGTAAGCGACGTTATTCCCGGTAGAGAAAAGTTATGTTACGGCATAGGCGGTTTTATGGACGGCGGAGCGGTCGCGCTGATGTCCTGCATTATGCTGAAATATATGACTTCGGCTCTGGGTATCGCTATGGCGGTGGCTTCCACGATTATGATGGTCGCAAAAATATGGGACGCGATAACCGACCCCCTTATGGGATTTATCAGCGACAATACGCGCGGAAGATGGGGAAGAAGAAAACCCTATATGGTCGTCGGAGGCGCGCTCGTGGTCGTCGCGTTGCTTATGCTGTTCCTGCCCGTGCGCTCCTGGGGCGTTTCCGTGGGAGGATGCACCGCGTACGTTCTTATTTTCTATCTCGTATGGAACACGGTTTCCACCCTTACGCAGGTTCCTTATTGCTCTATGTCGGGAGATATTTCTCCGTCGTTCAGAGAAAGGAATAACGCAAACACCGTGAAACTCGTTTTCACCTCCCTGTCTTCGGGAATATGTTACGTCGTCCCCCTCGTTCTCATAGAGGCGATGATAAACAAAGACGGTTACCTCTTTATGTCCAATATTTCGCCCGTTACGTTCTGGCTGTGCGTAAGTCTCGGGTTCGGAATTCTCTTCGGCGGCGGACTTATTATTTGCGGTATTTTCGTCAAAGAAAGGGTGAACGTCACTACGCCCAAAGTCAAATTCAACTTCAAACAGTTCGTGAACAATTACGTTGAACCGTATAAAAACCGTTCTTATCGCTGGCATATAGCGATGTACTGCACGGCGTTTATGTGTATGGATATGATAAGCGCGCTCGCGGTTTATTACGCGACCGACGTATGGCACGGATATAAACTCTTCGGAATGGACTTTTCCTCGCTGTTCATCGTAGGTCCGCTTATGGTGGCGGCGGTGATAATTTTCCCGCTCGGAAGAATCCTTATGGATAAAAAAAGCAAACAGTTCGTTTTCAGAATGGGTCTGCCGTTCTATATATTGGGCGGTATAATGTTTATCGTTATGGACCCGAGTTGGACGCCTCCCATACTCGTACCCATAGTTTCCTTTATAATGGGATTGGGATTCGGCGGAGCGCAGATGATGCCCTGGATGATATTCCCCGATACGGTGGACGTAGCCGAACTCGCTACGGGAAAACGCCCGACGGGAACTTACAGCGGAATGATGACGCTTGCGAGAAAAGTTGCGGGCGCGTTCGCAGTCGGAATGGTAGGCTGGATTATCGGCGGAGCGGGATACATAGAGAATACGACGGGAGACGCTTCCGCGTATATAGAACAGCCCGAAAGCGCGCTTCTCGCGATAAAACTCGTTATGGGGATAGCGATCGCCGTGTTTATTACGCTTGCGATGATTTCGTCTTTCAGATATAAAGTGACTTCGGAAAAACTGAAACGGATAAGATATTTCAACGAACTCGGAGAACAAGGCAAACTCGGTTCGCTTAGCGACGAGGAAAAAGCGGAAAGAATAGCCTTGATAAAAGAACTCGCGGGCAAATACGACGAAAAGTTCGATACGGAAAACGTAATCAACCGCGTTAAAGCATCGGAAATCGGTGAAAACTGCGCGGAATAATAATAAAACGGAGGCAAAAAATGGCAAACAACAAAAAAAAGAAATCGTCGGGCGGTAGCGGAATATCGCTTAACAAAGTATCTTTCTGGCTTATTGCGGTTACGGCGGTACTCTATCTCGTCGCAATGATACTGCATCTTGTAGGACTGAATTCGGTTATCGTGGCGGCTCTGCAATCGATAGCGACCGCGATAATGATTATCGTAGTGGCGATACTCGCGTGGAGATACGTAAGAACCAAACCGTTGGTATGGAAAATCCTGTACATCGTATGTCTGCTCGTAGTCATCATAGGAATAGTCATTCCTTTGGTTCTGTAAGAGAAAATAAATACCTGACGGAAAAGCCGCGTTTTGACGCGGCTTTTTTGTTCGGTCGGATTGCGAAGCGGGGAAAAGAGTTATTTAAGGAATTTCACGTTATTCGCTATTATATCGGCGTAACTGAACGAGTTCAGTTCGCCGGTTTGTTTTCTTACGGTAAAAATATTGGGGTATGCGTTTTCGAGAACGCCTTCGATGAGTTCTATTCGGTTACGCCCGCGATTTACTTTGATTTTAACGCGCACGCCCGTAAGCGCGCGTACGTTTTCCATAAGTCCGGAGATATTGTTGTTTATTTCTCGCATAAGTTCACCTCTCCGTAATGATTATTCCCGTTTTTCAAAAAATAAGTCATATTTTTCCCGTTGCTCAAATATCGTGTAATAGACTTAATGCGGGAGTGATTGGTTTATGGAAAACAATATTGTAGTAAACGGCAATTCCAAAGAGATTATAAAGGACGTGCTTTTTCAGGAGACGTGCGACTTGCCCGTCGAAAACGGTATGCGCGTATTGGGCGTAACCGCAAGAAGCAGAATTACGGGTTGCGAAACTTTGGAAAACGAACTGAGAATAAGCGTGAAAACCACTTTCAGAGTGGTTAAATGCGACGCGGACGGGAATATTTTTACGGATACCGCGGACAGCGAAAGCCTGCGTACCGTCAATCGGGACGGGATTACGCCATCGAGTAAAGTCTGTCTTAACGCCGTAGTGACCGATTGTGAAAAGATTTCTTCAAGTCCCGCCAAAGCCAGAGCGACCGTGGAGATTTCGGGGTGGTTCGTGAAAACCGAGGAAATTACCTTCCTTAACGCTTGTAACGCGGGGATATATTGCAAAACGGAAAAAAGCGTTATCGAAAACGTAACTCCGCTGTCGGACAACACCGTTACGCTTACCTATACGGACGAGGCGAGAATGCCGGTAGCGAAGATTATCGACTATTCGGGCAGCGTTACCGTAGACGGAGTTTACCCTTCGTCGGGAACGTACAGAGTAGAGGGAGACCTCGCGCTTCGGATTGTGGCGGTTACCGATAACGGGCAGTTTATCACGCAGAATTTTTCCCATCCGTTCAGCGCGGAAAGCGCGGAAGAAAACGTGACGTCGGATATGCGTCTCGAAGCGGAAGGCAGAATAAAAAATCTCTCTTTCACCGTTACCGAAAGCGACAAGCGCGTTCTCGTGTGCGACGCGACGATAAAAATCAGCGGAGTCGCGCTCGAAGAAAGAGAGGTGGAAAAAGCCGTGGACGTGTATTCCGTAACCAATGAAATAGAGATAAAATCCGATACGAAAACGGTTAATTCGCATTTTTGTATGCGTTCGGTTCGGGAAAAAGCGGCGGCTACTTTGTCGGTAGGCGGAGGTATAACGGAAATCCTCGGCGTTCTTACGCCCTGCGTGTCCGCGAGCGGAAGCGTCGGAGCGGACGGAATAAACGTCGAAGGAGTGCTTTCCGTGGCGGTGCTTTATCTTGACGAGAACAACGTTCCGCAATCTCTGACGGGAGAGATTCCTTTCGTCAGCAATATGGGCGGAGATTACCCTTGCGAAACCGTATTCGCGCCCGAAGTCGCGGTTACCGCCCTTGGCGCGAGACCGAGAGGAAGCAGCGACGCGGAAATAACGGCGGAACTTCTCGTAACGGTAAGAGGCGCGCAGTCGCGAGAGATAAAAGTCATTTCCGACGTAATAATGGGAGAGGCGAAAGAAGAAGACGATTTTGCCGTAAGCCTTTATATAGCCAAAGAGGGCGAAAGCCTGTGGGAAGTGGCGAAGGCGCTGAATACCGACGAAACTACGCTTGCGGGGCAGAATCCCGACGTGGCGTTGCCGCTTAAAGGCGGAGAAAAAATCCTCCTGTACAAATATCTGCCCGAATAAGCGGAACGGACGCATAAAGCCGCGGCAATCAGCCGCGGCTTTTACGCTTTTTTCAACGCGTTTTACTTCTTGCGCAGAATAATAGCAATAAAATTAAGATATCTGCCGCCGCCGTTTTCCATGGATTTTCTGTCGCCTGCGGCGTATTCGTTATCCTGTTTAAGCCAATCCGCCCAGACTTCTTCGTTGCTCTCCATTTCGGTTACGGAAATAACTTCCGCGTTTTTGCTTTTGCTTACGATATTATGCCAATATTCCGCGTCGTGAAGATAGTCGAGTTGCTCGGGAGTCCAGGAAAGCAGGAGTTCCGGCGGCAGGTTGTCGTGGCAATCCTTTTTCATACCCGGGATCGCTATATATACGAGCCCTCCGCTTTTAACGAACGGCAGAAGTTTTTCGTCGAGATAATCGGCGTCTCTGCCGAAGTAGTTATACGAATCAACGCTTATTACGGCGTCGAAAAACTCTTTTTCAAACGGCAGATCGGCGGCGTCCGCTTTAACGGGAATAATCCGGTTTTCGTCAAGTCCCATAGAACGGAAGAATTTGCGGTTCTCTTCGGGGTCGCTCCATAAATCGGACGCGTATACGGTAAAACCGTATTCCTTCGCAAGAAACACGCTCGTAAGCCCCTGACCGCTTCCGAGGTCGCATACGACCGCTCCGGCTGGGATAATGTTGCCGTCGAGCAGTTCTTCCGCCAGTTTGACGGGGTTGGGCCCCATAATTTTCGCCTGCAGTTCGGGTGCGTCGTATTTTTCGCTTTTTATATACTTCATTTTCAATTCTCCTTTTCCGAATAGTCTTTGCCGGACGGCTGTATAACGGCGTTTGCGCTGATGAAACGCTCGATATGGTCGTTCAGCAGTTCCGCGCAAACCGATTTGTTGTCCGCGGAATCGTAAGCGTTTATCAAAAGAAAAAACGGCGCGTAAAATTCAAGCGCGAGCGACGCGGGATCCGCTTGTTTCAGAACGCCTTTTTTCATCATTTCGCGGAATACGTCTTCCATATATTCTACGGGACCGCAGACGATACATTGACGGTACAATGCCGATATCGTCGCGTCGCGGAATTGTTCGAGAGTCAGCATTCTGCGAAAATCCGCACCGAATTCGTCTTCCGTCCAGAACGCAAACTGAGCGAGAGTAAACTCTTTCACGTCGCCTGGCGTCGTTTTCCGATAGGTTTCGGGCGCGGCGTCGAATTTTTCCGCAGGCATACGGTATTTATGCGACCTTTCCGCGTCTATATCGTACATTCTGCTTACGATACTGTCGAAAATATCGCGTTTGCTTTCGTAATGCCTGTATAACGCCCCTTTGGTTATCCCGAGTTCGGACGCTACGTCGCTTACCGAAACGCCTTCGTAGCCGTTTTTCGCAAACAGCCGAAGAGCGGTAGTCAGAATTCTTTCTTTGGTGTCTTTCATAATAACAAACCTCGTAAAGTAAACGTTCGTTTACCGATATTATAGTAAACGGTCGTTTACTTGTCAAGGGGAAAAGAGAAAAAAGCGATTTTCGCTATGATTGAGCAAAAAAACCGAGCGTTGACAGAAAAGGAAAAATATAGTATTATAGTACGGCTCGGGCAAAAAAAATTGCTCGTTTTGCGTTCGTTGTATCGAAAAAAAATCAGAGTTGAAGAGAGGAAAACGATGGAAGAAGCCGGAAAAAAGAGAAACGGGTTTGCGTCGGGTATAGGGTTTGTTCTTGCCGCGGCGGGCTCGGCGATAGGATTGGGAAATTTATGGAGTTTTCCTTATAAAACGAGCGTAAACGGCGGAGCGGCGTTTGTTTTCGTCTACATAATCAGCGTTATATTGCTCGGATCGGTGGTTATGATAGCCGAAATGTATATCGGCAAAAGAGCGCAGGCAAACCCGATAACCGCGTATAAAAAGACGAACAAGGCTCTCGGCTGGCTCGGGCTGTTCGCCGTGATAATCCCTTTTATAATTACCTGTTATTATTCGATTCTCGGCGGTTTTACCGTAAAATACACGCTTAATTCTTTCAGCGGGAACGCAAACATACTCGGAAGTTTTTCGGGTAACGCGGGAGAAGTGATTTTATATACCGCCATATTTATGGTGCTTGCTCTTATCGTGGTAATGGGCGGAGTGCAGGGCGGAATAGAAAAAGCCTCCAAAGTGCTTATGCCTACGCTGTTTATAATACTCGTCGCAATGGTAATTTATTGCCTTACGCTCGGCGAGGGCGTCGGCGAGGG
>JBJETX010000040.1:0-1532 GCA_051883535.1 Christensenellales bacterium
ATACGATCACAGGTTCAAGGACATTTTCCGCGAAATTTACGAAACCGAATATAAAGAAAAGTTCGAAAAGGCGGGGATTACTTATTTTTATACCTTAATCGACGACGCGGTAAGCAGAATCGTAAAGAGTTCGGGCGGTATGGTATGGGCGTGCAAGAATTACGACGGAGACGTTATGAGCGATATGCTCGCCACCGCGTTCGGTTCGCTCGCTATGATGACTTCGGTGCTCGTTAGTCCCGACGGAAAATACGAATACGAAGCGGCGCACGGTACGGTAACCCGTCATTATTACAAATATCTGAGCGGCGAAGAAACTTCCACCAATCCGATGGCTACGCTGTTTGCCTGGACGGGAGCGTTGAGAAAGAGAGGACAACTTGACGGAATCGGTGAACTCGTTGATTTTGCCGACAGATTGGAGAAAGCGAGCATAAAAACGATAGAAGACGGCGTGATGACAAAGGACCTTGCTATCGTATACGACGGCGAAGCCAAAGCGGTTAATACCGACGAATTTATCGAAGAAATAAGAAAAAGAATCTGAAAATGCCCGAAATAAAACGGTTTACGGTGGGATATCTCGCCACGAATTGCTACGTCGTCACGACGGACGAAGAAGAAGCGGTCATCGTTGACGCCGGGGGCGGATACGATAAGATAAAAGGTTATCTCGACGGTCTCGGAAAGAAAGC
The DNA here is from genome assembly GCA_051883535.1 of Christensenellales bacterium. Taxonomy (GTDB): domain Bacteria; phylum Bacillota; class Clostridia; order Christensenellales; family DTU072; genus CAG-1782. Next base: position 696 of record JBJETX010000040.1, read on the forward strand.
CGCGGCGGTTTTATGTACGCACGGGCATTTCGATCACGTTTACGACGCGCATAAATGGCAGAAAAGCGGAGCGAAAATCTATATCCACGCCGCAGACGTCGAGTTGTTGCGCAACGAAAAACAGATAATGCCGGGACGGAGTTTCGCCGTTGAACCGACGGAACCCGACGTGGTTGTAAGTGACGGCGACGAGATTAAAATCGCTGGAACGGTCTTTACGGTTATCCATACTCCAGGGCATTCCAAAGGAAGCGTTTGCTACGTTCTCGACGGACAAACCGTATTTACCGGCGATACCGTTTTTTATCATTCGTTCGGAAGGACGGATTTTTACGGAGGGAGTTACGACGAAATCGCGTCTTCCGTACATAAGATCGTTCTGCGCGAAAACGACGCGTTGCTTTTGCCGGGACACGGAGAAAGCACTACGATAAAAGAAGAGCGGATTTTCAATCCGATATTACAGGGAATATGATAAGGATAAAACTTGTATACGAAAGAGAGGATTACCTGAACGACGTACAGGATATTCCGCGCGCTTTCAGTCCGTATCTCGTGGTGGACGAAGAAGCCGAACATTTTCTCCAATGGGATTATTCGTATCAAAACGGCATATTTTATTTATCGGTTTTCGGAGATATTTTTGAAAAAAAGAATTACTCGTTTGCTGTAAGCGATGAGGATTTTTCGGCGTATAAGCGCGAAACAAGGCGTTTCATTAAAAACAGTCTTTACGATTTTTTATCCGAACTATTACAAATTAAACTACCTTATGGAAGTCTTACGGGCGTGCGTCCGACAAAACTTTATTATGAATTAAGCGAAAAAATGGAATAT
>JBJETX010000041.1:0-6474 GCA_051883535.1 Christensenellales bacterium
GCGCTTAACGTCAATCTCGACGGCAACAACAAACTTTCGCTCTCGTTGCCCGAAGAAGGCGGAATACGCCTCGGACTCAACCTGACCGACGCGGAAATCAACAACAAGATCGGAAGCGTCGATACGACGGGCTTCGGCGGAATAAACGGATTGTTCATAGGCGCGAGCGGAATAAGTTTCGATCTCGAAAAACTCGTCGACAGTCTGCTGGATACTCTCGACGCGGACAATCTGGAAATCAACATCGAAAAACGCGGTTCGTACTGGACGAGAAGAGACCTCTATTCCTTCTATCCTTACGTCAACGCAAGCGGTCCTACTTACTATCCGGACGACTTTGCGGGTTACGACGGAAGAGACGCCGAGACGTTCACTACGCTGATAAAGGTTATTAAAGTCGGTAAAGCCGTTTACGAAGTTACGACCGCGATAATGAACCTCGTCGCGGCGATAGCGTCGTGGGGAACGAACGTAAAGGCGATTATCGACGCCGTCAAGAAAGCGTACGACGCGTATAAGACGATAAAGAGTCTTATAGACGAAGTTAAAGACTGGGACGATCAGAACCTGCCCAAACTGTACAGGAACACGTTCTCGAGAGGACGTGTGCTTATCAACCGTACGTCGAGCAACGTGCTCGAACTCGAACTCGGCGTGCCTTCGGTCAAAAACGGCGCGATTATCGCGTACGTCGAGGATTCGACGCTTATCGTCAATACCACGCTGGAAATATCCTTCGAGTTGCTCGGAATGAAATTCGACGTTCAGCAACTTGCAAATTCCGCGCTTGCCGGATTGGGCAAAGATTACGAGAGCAGCGGATTCCCGCTGACGTTCGACGGAATTTATCCGCTTAACGCGAATTCGATCTTCACTCTCGTCGGACTTATAAGCGACATCGAAGACACTTCGGATTATTACGGACGTATCTACGGTCGTCTCGTCGATAATTACGGCGCGCCCGTAAAGAACGCAACCGTAACCTACACGACCGATTCGGCGGAATATGCGGTTCAGTCGGATAAAGACGGATACTATTACTTCATAGAAGTTCCGATGACGAAGAACATCAACCCGACGACGAACCCGTATCTGCTTAAGAAAGTAAAGAAAGTATTTAGCGATACGTACGGCACCGAAACGCCCGACGACGATAAGACGGTAATATTCGAGGGAGTGGAATACGTTTACCATAACGGGTATTACTACGTCAACAGCGACAGAGGAACGCTGAGTATATACGCGCCCGGATATTCTTCGCCCGCGAGCAAAACCGGATTGTTCATCGAACCTTCGCAGACCAAGAAAGCGCATAGTTTCGAAGATATTAAGATGATCAAGACGACCGGAGAAGTTTTCGCGGCGATAAACGTAAAAGGTTACGCGGCGACGGCGACGACTTCGGGCGGAATAACCGCTGCCGACAACGCGGAAGCGTATCTTGCCGCGCTTGCCACGGTTGACAAGATAGGCGGCGTTACCGTTAAATACAACGGCGGCGTGGCTTCGGGAACGAGCAGTATGCTTACCGCGGACGCGGCGAATTTCGGTTCGTTCTCGATGTCGTTCAACGAATATGCCGACCTGAGAGCGCAGAGTGCGACCACTATGCAGCACAACTTCGACGTTAAACTCGGAGGATACGAGTGGAACAAGACCGCCGTCGGCAGATACGACGGTACGGCGGTATATCTCTCGAGTCCCGCACAGATCGACAACTGGCTGGGCGCCGTCTGCGACGGCAAGAGCGGCGAGGTGGCGGTTGAACTGTACTTCCTGCTTACGCGCGAAGCGAGAGACACCGTCACGATAGTGGGTACGCTTTGCGAATACGTCGAAGCGACCGACTTCCTGGTCGACAATCCCGTTATCGGAGAATACTACGAGTACGACGCGGCGACGTACGCTTATACCCGTACGACAGACGTCAAGTTCGTTGCCAACAAGACTTACTACAAGAAGAGTATTCCGTTGCCGGACGACTTCACGATATGGGTTGCGGTGGCGGACAGAGGCGGCAGCAACTGGCAGACCGTCGGAGTACACGATTACTACGAACTCGAACCCGACAATTACAGCACTTACGTCGACAACGAGACGGGTACGTTCAGCATAACGACGTCCGAACTGGCAAAAGGAAAAGACTATAAACTCAAGATTCGTTCCACGAAGTATCAGAATATCGATCTTAGGCTTGCGGGTACGGATAAATACGTTACCTATACCGACGGAAAGAACAGGTCTGCGGTCACTACGTTCGAGTATTCCGACGAAAGCGGAGATTATATCAACGCGAATTTCGTTATGGAAAGAAGGGAAGCGCACTGGTCGGATTCCTATACCGATTCGAGCGCGAGCCTGCTCGAAGGTCTGCGCGTAAGAATCGGAGCGGACGTGCTTGACGAAAATTACGTCGATAATCATCCGTACGTCGATTCTTCCGAAAAATACAAATACGAAGAACTCGAATATCAGACCGGTAAGGAGACGATCTATAACGACTTTACTTATATCGAAGCATGGCTCAACAGCGCGCAGATCAACAAAGTGCTGATGAGTATCAACAATCTGCTCTGGGGACTGGACGGCACGATGGAAGTCAATCCCGGAGCCGCGCTTACGCCCAAAGATATAAGCATATCGAATCTTACCGAAGACGGCGATTTCGACCCGACGCAATATGCGGAAGCCGCGCTTGCGGACAAGGGCGAAAGTTACTACAAAGACAGATTCATCAAGTTGTACAGAGGTCAGTACAACGAAGACGACTTCAAGGTAGGAGACAAGATTTATCAGAGCGAAGGAGCGTACAAGCAGGCGATAATCAGCGCAAGTCAGAAGACGGCGTCGGGACTTATCCACTATATCCTTATGATGGTATTTATCGACCTTGCCGGAATGAACAAACTTTCATACGATTTCAGTTGGCTGATGAATCTTTTCGGGGACGATTACGATGAGTCGTACCTCGGCGTGCTTGACATTATCGCGTTTGCGATAGCAAGCCCCGAGTCGCTGGAAATCATTCCTTACCTCGGCGGTATTCTCTCGCAGGTAGGAACGTTCCTCGGAAACGTACTCGGTATGCTGTCGCAGATTCTTACCGGACTCGTACCGTTCTACACCGGGTACAATATGTTCGAAACGACGGATCTTACCGACAGTCCGCTCAACGCGGCGCAGTATTCGTACAGTATGACGGACGACGCCGGAATCGAGATTGACAGCAAGACCGGCAGTCTTTCCGACATGTTCTACGACGGTAACTCGAGTAAAGAATACGGCAAGTTTACCGTAGACGGAAAAGAAGTTACGCTCAAACAGAGCACGACGGAGCACGACAGAAGCGTTTACGCGAAGATAACGCTTGACGACGGAAGCACCGAAGGCGCGCTGGATAATATCCGTCTCGTTGTCAACTCGGCAAGTTACTCCAAAGACGCCGAAAGCGGCGGTTCGGAAATTCTCGAAGGAAACAGGGGAGAAGCCGACGACAAGACGAAAGATTGGAACTACGACTATAACACGTACACCGGTCAGAACGGAAGATTCGTTACGATATCGAGCGAACAGATATCGAAAGCGGTTTACACGAAAGCGACGGACGCGGGAACCGTAACCGCAGGAAAGACCGAATACAACGGTAAAGCGCTCTACGTGAGAGTGACGGGTACGGACACCTATATCGCGGCGAGCGAGATGGGATCCGACGTGTCGGGTTACGAATCGGAATACTATTATCTCAGCGAATCTACGAAGAAGACCAACGTATCCAAGACGTATTACTTCCAGGACGATACGGGAGCGACCTATTCGATAAAAGCCGTCGATATCCGTACGATGATGGTTATCGAAAAGGGACAACCCGTTGCGTTTGACGGAAAATATACCGACAAGAACGGCAACACCGTCAGCGGATACTCGGGCGTGAACTTTGCCACCAACGTCGAATTTATGAAAGACTGGATCGGTTCGTCCAACTACAACAGTTATTCCGTCACCGACGTATATTACGAAGACGAATACACCGGTGAGAAAGTAGTATATTACAGTTTCTTCGTGTTCGACGCGTACGGCGATAAGTACGATATGGCGAACAACGGAAACAGCATCAAGGACGACGAATATCAGGAAATCGATATCGACCTTAACGGTATCGACATCAGAAACGTCATCAATACCGACTTCTCGGACGTTAAGTTCTATCGCTACGTGAAGGATTCCGACGGATACGGCGCGGTAGGAACGGACGACGGAACGGGCACTAAAGTGTGGACGAATCCGACGAAGATAATCCTCTACGACGTGTACGATCTCACCGACTTCCGCGCAATCGGCGGCAGTTGGGCGCTGGAAGGCACGTCGGGCGGCGGCGCAGGCAGACGCAATTACGACCCGAACGTCACGCTTGAAAGCATTCTCGCCAACCGCGCTAACGTCAAGTTCGGCGACGGACTTTCTACGGGCAGCAACGGCGTGAGCATCGTCTGGAACTTCGACGCGCTCAAATCGACGAAACAGGTCGAAGGTCAGAAGATTTATCTGCAGGGATATATCGGAAACGCCGTATTCGCGGAAATCGAAGTGGAAATCGTAACGACCGACCTTAACGACGCGGACGGAGCGGAAAGCGAAGCGAACAGAGTCAAGACTCAACTCTTGCAGGCGGCGCAGGACATTACGTTCGACCCGTACGTCGAGACGGTTGAAGACTTTATCAACAAGTTCTACGACGTATTTATGGCGGAATACAGTTCCACCGACGTTGACGCAGGCTCGAACCCGCTCAGAGAAAAGACCTATATTTACAACGACCTCGTCTGGTCGCTCGAATACACGCTGTCCTCGCTGAAAGACGCCGAAGGAAACAGAATCAAGGTTTACGACTCGCTTGTCGATTACGACAACGCGACGATAACGCTTAAATACAGAACTTACGGCAAGAACGCGGACGGAGAAGCGTTCAAGTCCAACACGGCTTGGAACACGATAACGCTCAACCTCAACAAAGTCAAGAACTACACGATAGACACCGTTACTTCGCGTATCGAGGGCGAAGGCGTGCTTGACGGAGGAATCGTCACGGCGGATAAGGCGCTCATCAAAGAGAGAATCAAGCGCATGAATCCGAGTCTTAAAGACGCGGAAGTCGAAAAACGCGCCGCCGAATACGCCGGTATGGTCGATATCAATCCTCTCAACAACTCCGACCCGTATTCGACGCTTGCCAAAGTAGAATCCTTCGACGTAACGCTGCTTACGCTTAAATCGGACGGCTCGAAAGAAATCGTGTCCGGCTGGGAGATTATTCCCGGTACGTTCACCGCGCTTGCGAACCGCGACGGCAGAAGCCTTGCCGATTACGACAGTCTCGATACGAGCGAACAGAATTACACGGTTACCTACAACGTAACCGACGCTACGGGCAATATACAGACCGTAAAAGTTTGGGTACACATTCAGGCGTCGGCAATAACGGGAACGAGCGACGGACTCGAGAACGAAGTCAATATGTCGGTTATTCCTTATCAGGATCCCGGACTCGGAGCCGCGGCGACGGATATAGAACAGGTTCTCGCTAAACTCAACCTCAAAGCGTCTACGGGTATCGTTTACGAAAACACCGAAGAAGCGGAAGGCAGAACGGGCGAGATCGTATCCCTCGGAGAAAACGCGAAGATGCGTTATATCGCTCTCGTAGTTCCCGCGACGGACGTAAGCGGAATGACCGCGGAAGAAGCCGCCGAAGCGTATGAAGTAAAAGGCTTTATCTACATTCAGGGCGAAAACGGACTGTCCTACGCGATTCCCGTCAAGAAGTACGACGACGAAAGCAAAGTCGAATGCACTTACAAGACGAGCGCGGGCGTAGTCAAGACGGGCGAAGCGAGTTTCGTAATCGACCTCGAAGTCGGCAAGCAGGGCTATGCGCGTACCGAGATGAACGAAATCATCACGAACGTGCTTCTCGACAGCGCGAAGAGCAATACGACCTATACGCTCAACAAGGCGAAAGGAGCGGCATACGACGCGCTTTACGCGATAAGCGACAGATACACGCGCAACAAACTTGCCGCGGCGTACGCGGAGAACAAGAACAAATATCCGTTGCTCGGCGACGCGGGCGTCAAGGCGAACGTATGGGACGACCTGTACGAATCCTATACCGATAAAAACGCGAAGACTTACAGTCCCGCGGACGCGCTTACGCTCGACGTAATGCTGCTCACCGAACAACTTAAATACTCGTCTCTCACTTACACGGGAGCGAAGAGCCGCGGATACGATTCTATTGCCGCGGCGGGAATAATTTCCGCAAGAAAACTTGCCGACATCCTCGAAGAAAAGAGCGCGGCAAACGCTTCCGCTACGACGACGCAGAAGAAAGCGCTCGCATGGGACGAATGGTACGAGGATTACACGAGAGCGGTAATAGGTCTCGCAAGGAACGTCGAAACGAGAACGGTCGGCAAG
>JBJETX010000042.1:0-1503 GCA_051883535.1 Christensenellales bacterium
GCCCTCTTCCGTAATATCGGCTTTATATGAAACAAGATAATTATCTTTGACCGTAACGGTATACGAATATACTGCAGTATCAGACGACCAATCGGAATAACCCTCAATGTCAAATTCAAATTTATAACTTACTTCGTTTTTATTCGTTGTAATTTTTTTAGCGCTGAAATAAGACTCGTTTAATTTAGTCATAAGGTCATGCGCGTCATGAAACCGCAAAATAAGAATCGCAGTTCCTCCGCTCACTAATTCAGTTGCCAAATCAAGGTCAACTTTCTGATGATGTTTGGAAGGTTTGTCTTCGTCTTCATCTTCTGTCTCTACAAGCCAACATAATCCGTATCCGTCGTAATATCCGACATATTGTCTTTGTACGGTTGTGACATAGTCAATGGTCAGGCTACCTTTATAGTCGTTCCCTGTGCCGGAAGTAACAAGTTCTACAGACTGAGATACCGGACCGGCTCCATTATACCCGAACGAAGTACCTTCCACTTTAATATCCGTTGCGCTAAAAGTATTGCGCACCGCACCGATAAGAATACTTTTCCCCGTTTCAAAATCGACGGTCTCTTCGGTTTGCGCAGGTTCTTTCTGTTCTTCGTCGTTGTTGCCTTTATTAAAAAGGCTGCATGCGCTCATGCTAACGGTGATTATACAAATGAAAATCACAAAAAAAATTGTCGTAAAGTATCTTTTCATAGTCCCTCCTGAGAAAATTTAGTACAAGTTTCTTGTACTTGTGTATAAATAGTACAACATACTTGTACAATTGTCAATATGAAAGAATCGTTTTTCCGAGAAAATATTAAAAAAAATATCCGCGAATATCGGTTGATGCAGAAAATGACGCAGGGGGAACTTGCCGAAAAATTGGGCGGTAAGAAAAGTCTCGTGTCCAATTACGAAAACGGTTACAGCGTGCCGGATATATTCACCTTGGTCGAACTTGCCGACATATTCGACGTTTCGATTGACGAACTGATCGGTCGTTCGGATTCTTAAATCGGTTCGTTATAATAAAAAAATTGAAATTATTTTATTAAATCAATATAAAAAAAGAAAAGTTCCGAAAAACTTTTCCCGAAAACGAGTTTTATACGTCGCTCGAAGTATCGGCGTATTCTTTATTTTCCACCTTGCCTTTTATTCCGTTTTCTTCAAAAAACTCCATTACGCCGTTGCCGACGGAAAACCGCGCGGTAAGCAGTCGCAATAATCCGTCCACACCGTCAACGTTCGTTTGTTCCGCAAGGCGTTTCGTTTGTACTTCGTCCACTCTGTAATCGTAACTATGCACGGCGTTGCCTGCGTACAGTTCGACGTGAACGACCAGTTCTCCGTTATCGTTGAAAAATTCGGAATACCCTTCCATAATCAGTTCGCGTAACTCATAGCCGCCTGCGTTACGGTTACGGTTACCGTAAGCGGCGTTCCATCTCTTTCGATCTCAAACTCTATCTCGTCTCCCAACGAGGCGCACATAACCGCGTCGGTAAGAGT
>JBJETX010000043.1:0-6393 GCA_051883535.1 Christensenellales bacterium
AATAATAACCGGATTCGGCTTTCCTTGCGATTTTTATTCCGCACAAAACGTAAACGAGGAAAATCGACATAACGAAAAGACAGCCGAAAACCCCGGTTTCCTCTCCGATAACGGAAAAAATGAAATCGCTTTCCGCAAACGGAAGAAACAGGTATTTCTGCCTGCTGTTGAACAGTCCGACGCCGAACAAACCGCCGGAACCGAGCGCGTAATAGGACTGAATAAGTTGATAACCTTCGTCTTTCGGATTTTTCCACGGGTCGAGAAAGGCGGTAAATCTCTCCATTCTGTAAGGTTCGAGCGCAATGAGCAACACTCCCCCGACAATCACGAGCGCGCCGAGCACAGCCATGAATTTGCCGTTGAATCCGCCGGCAAACAGCATTACGAGCAGGGACAGTCCGACTACCACGGTTATACTCATATTGGGCTCAGCCATAATGAGTCCGCAGATTATTCCGCCGCAAAGCAGAGGTATTATCGCGCTTTTGACGTTTACGGGCGGTCTTTCGCTCATATAAGCGGCGAGGAAAATCACAAAACCGAATTTTGAAAGTTCGGACGGCTGAATCGTCGTAAAACCGAGGTTAATCCATCGCGTCGCGCCGTAACTCGAAACGCCCAGTCCGGGAATAAAGACGAGTGCGAGCATAACAACGCTGAAAGCGAATATAACCCATTTCAGTTTTACGAAAATCTCCGTCTTGATTTTCATCGCGGCGAACATAAGAATTATTCCCGCCGCAAGGGATACGGCTTGTTTTTTAACGTAATAAAACGCGTCGCCGTAGTTTATCTCGGCGGAATAACAACTCGCGGAATAAATGAAAACCAGACCTATCGCCGCAAGAACGAAAGCGCATATCGGAATGAGCGTATAATATTCAATCCGGAATTTTGGTTTTGACGGCATATACGGCTTCTTTGAATTTATCCCCTCTTTCGGCATAGTTTTTGTACCTGTCGAAACTTGCGCAACAAGGCGAAAGCAGAACGTTGTTTATTCCTTTTTTTTCGCTGAGATAGTTTACCGCGTCGGGAAGCGTTTCGAAAACGCCCACTTCGGAAAAACCCATCTTCATTGCGGAATTGTAAATTTTTTCCGCGTTTCCGCCCGTAATGGCTACGAACTTGACTTTCGGGCTTATGTTCTCGAAAAAATCGCAGAAATCTTCGTTTTTGTCGCTTCCGCCCATAATAAGTCCTATCTTACCGTCGAGGCTTTCTATCGCAAACCTGCACGCGTGAATATTCGTTCCCTTCGAATCGTTGTAATAACTTTTTCCGCCGAGCGTGGTAACGTATTCTATTCTGTTCGGCAGCAAGGTATAATTCCTGACGAGATTGGGAAAATTTTCGCTCCTGACGCCGAGAACCGCGCCGACGTTAAGAGCGACGAGCATATTGAATTTATTGTGTTCTCCTCTCAGGCGACAACTTTTCACGGGACATAAGGATTTATCCTTATACATAAAGAATCCGTCTTTTATGTAAACGTCGGATAATCGGCTTCTTGTGCTTACGGGTATGCCCTTAGCCTTCGTATAGCCGAGAAACTTACGCGCCGCGCCGTCGTCGTTGTTGAAAATAAGATACTGTTCTTCGGTCTGATTGACGCATATGCGCCTTTTCGTGGCGACGTAGTCCTCATAGCCGTCGTATCTGTCCATATGGTCGGGAGCAAGATTGAGTATTACCGAAACGTCGGGTCGTACCGACGCATATTCAAGTTGAAAACTGCTCACTTCGATTACCGCGTAATCGGGATTCGTTCCGTCGAGAACGAGTTGGCTCACGGGATATCCTATGTTGCCCGCGGCTTTCGCCTTGTATCCCGCGCCGCAGAGTAACTTTTCTATCATCGTCACCACGGTCGTTTTACCGTTGGTTCCGGTAACCATAATCTTCGGACAATTAAGATACCGACATCCGAGTTCGAGTTCTCCCATTATCGGTACTCCCGCTTTTTTAGCGCGGACGATGACGGGATGTCTCGGCGGAATAGACGGACTTACTATAACGAGAGAATATTCTTTCATCTCTTTTTCGTCGGGCACGTTAGTAAAAACGAACCCCGACAGTTCTTTTATAGCGTCGTCGACGCAGAAAACTTTTGCGCCGAGTTTTGCAAGCAACGTCGCCGCGCTTACGCCGCTTGCCTTCATCCCCGCGACAAGCACTTTCTTATTTTCGAATTCCATTTTTCCCCCTTTACGATACGATGATTCCCACCGCTCCGGCAACGGCTGTGATTATCGTGTAAAACGCGACTATTTTACCTTCTCCGTACCCCTTCATTTCGAGATGATGATGCAGGGGCGCCATAAGGAATACCCGTTTCTTTTTCAACTTGAATACCGTTACCTGTATTATTACTGATATGCCGCTGACAACGAACATTATTCCTACAATCAGTATAATAAACGGATTTTTTATCATCATCGGAAGTATCGCGCACGCTCCTCCGAGCGCAAGGGAACCCGTGTCTCCCATAAATATTTTCGCTTTATGGGAATTATGCCATAAAAACCCCGTCGTACCGCCCACGAGCGCGGCGGCAAAAATAACGAGATTATATATTTCCTGCGAGTAAAAAGTTTGTCCGAGTTCGCTTTTTTCTTTGAAAATAACGTACCCAATAAGAGCGATAACTGAAAGATATACGCTCACCGTACTTCCGGCAAGTCCGTCCAGTCCGTCGGTAAGATTCACGCAGTTGGTCGTTGCTATAAATATCAAAAAACCGAGCGGCAGATACCACCAAGAAACGTTTACCGTAATTTTGATTATAGGGATAAAAACCTCTCCGCCGACGTATCCGCTTTTATAGCAATAATAAGTGGCAAGAACGGCAATCAGGGATTGCGAGATGATTTTCTGATACGCCCGCAGTCCGAGATTGCGTTTCATTATTATTTTGATACCGTCGTCGAGCGCGCCTATTCCCCCGTAAACCGCCGTCACGACGAGCGCGACTACCGCAAGTTTCTTTTCTCCCTGCCAGAAGATAAGACAGGTTACCGCGCAGGCAAAAATAAAGATAACGCCGCCCATAGTCGGAACGCCCTCTTTCTGCTTGTGTTGCTCGACGTAGCACAGAATCGTTTGCTTCGCTTTGACTTTTTTCATCAGAGCAATATACGGCACGGCTACGATCATAGCGATAAAAAACGCTGTCACGAACGTTGCGGCTATTGTCGGCAATTCAACTTCTCCATAACCGCAAGACATACGCTTTTATCGCTGTACGGGTATTTTTTGCCTTTGATATCCATATAATCTTCTCCCCCCTTTCCGCAAATGACTACGCAGTCGTCCGCGGTTGCAAGCCGTAAAGCAAACTCTATCGCGCAAGCCCTGTCGGGTATCGATATATAATTATCGTCGTCTCCGACTCCGGCAATCATCTCACCGATAATACTCTCGGGTTCTTCGTATCTCGGATTGTCCGAAGTAAAAATGCATACGTCGGCATTATCCGTTCCTATTTTTGCCATAATAGGTCTTTTTAATCGGTCTCTGTTGCCACCGCAACCGAAAACGGCAATCAATTTGCCTTTCGTAGTCTCTTTAAGGGATTCGAGAACGTTTCTCAATCCGTCGGGCGTATGCGCGAAATCGATTACCACCTTAGGCGAAGAACAAACGCAGTCGGCACGCCCTTCCACGGGCGTAAGCATACGGAGTCTCGATTGAATGTCCCTCGGCGAAATTCCCACGAGGCGCGCTACGGCAATACTTGCGAGAATATTGTAAACGTTGAATTTACCCTCGAAACGGGTGTTTACGTATATGATGTCGTCGAAAGCGTTGGCAATGAATTTTACCCCTCCTTCAAGCGATAAATCTATACCGAAAACGTCGCTCGGTTGATTTATTCCGTAGCATACGCAACAAATATTTGATTCTCTTATTATTTTTCTGCCGTACTCGTCGTCGGAATTTATTACGCCGATTTTCATATGAGATTTATCAAAATACGAAAGTTTTGTTTCCGCGTATTTTTCCATATCGCCGAAAAAGTCAAGATGATCCTGCGTAATATTCGTAAAAACGCAAATTTCGCATCTTATTCCGTAAAACTTTTTGAAATGGATAGCGTGCGCGGTTATCTCGCAAAACACGTATTCGACGTTGTTATTTACCGCTTCCGACAGAGCGCAATAAAGAAGAGGCGGATCGGGCGTAGTCATCGCGTTGTCAATCCGTTCATCGCCTATCCTTATTCCGAGGGTTCCTATTACCGCCGCTTTTTTATAAGGTTTGAATATCTCGTATAATATGTGCGTTACGCTCGTTTTCCCGTTCGTCCCCACTACGCCGATTATTTTCAATTTTTTTTCGGGATTATCGTAAAAATCGCTGCACGCAAGAGCAAGACTTTCTCTTACGTCGTCCACTTTAATACACGGCAACTCGTACGCTTTTTCCGCAAGCAGACACACCGCTCCGCGTGCGAACGCGTCGTCTATATATTTTTCGTTGCCGTCCGTTACGGCAAATACGAATCCTTCTTTTATTTTCGATGAATCCGTCTCTATTCCCGTAACGTCGTAATCAACGCATATATTCGTTTCCCGTATGTTCAGTCTTTTGCATATTTCCGACAGTTTTTTCATTTTCCACCCCTATGATAAGGAAATATATACCGTATTGTTTTTATCGACGTAACTTCCAGGCGCGGGTAACTGATAAGTGACTTTGTTCCTGTTCCCCGCTTCACCGTAATATTCGTAATACAATCCTTTTTCCGCCAGAACCACGCTCGCCTCGGTAATCGACATACCGATAAGATCCGGCATCTCGAACTCGGGTTCTTTTACAACCTCTTCCGCCGGCGTTAAGCCTCTGTAAGCGAACGTCCGTGAAAAAATCTGCGACGCGTACGGCGCGGCGACCACGCTGCCGTAATATGCCCCCGTGGAGGGTTCGTCCACGATAAAAAGCAGTATGTATTCGGGATCGTCTGCGGGCGCAAACCCCATAAACGTAGCGACGTATTTTCCTCCTGCAATACCTCCGCTTTCCGAATATTTCTGTGCCGTACCCGTTTTCCCGCCGATACGGTATCCTTCGACCTGCGCGTTCTTCCCTCCGCCGTTTTTTACTACTCCCTCGAGAATTTCGCGCATCGTTGCGCTCGTTTTTGCGCTTATTACCTGTTTTTTTACGTTTTTCTCGCCTTTATAGACGGTTTTACCGTCCTTTACGATTTTATCCACGAGGTATGGAGTGAGCAATTCTCCGCCGTTTATTACCGACGCGCACGCCGTTACGAGTTCTATCGCGGTTACCGCTACCGCCTGTCCGAATCCGATACGCGCAAGGTCCACGTTCTTTACGCTATCGAGATTTATCATCAGACCGCAGGCTTCTCCGCTTGCGTCTATCCCTGTTTTCGCGCCGATTCCGAACGATTCCAGTCCCGAATACATTCTGTCTTTACCGAGTCCGAGCGCAATATCCATAAACATACAGTTGCAGGAATTCTGTACCGCTTCCGCAAACGTCTGCGATCCGTGCCCGATAGTACGCCAGCATCTTATCCTCGTCCCGTCAACGGTCCTCGCTCCGGGACAATAAACTCTCGTCGTTTCGGTGTTTACCACTCCGTTTTCCAACCCGAGAGCCGCCGTCAGAACCTTAAACGTAGAACCCGGCTCGTATACGTTGCTGATTATCGTATTTCTGCTGACTTCCATCAACTCCGCAACGTCGTTTCTCGGAATGTTATTCAGATCGAACGACGGCGATTGAGCCATTGCCACTACCGCCCCCGTTTTTGCGTTCAGCATTACGCACGAAGCCGCTTTCGCTTTATGCGTTTCAAACGCTTCGTTAACTGCGTTCTGCACTATGCTTTGTAACGAGTAGTCGATCGTAAGATATACGTCCGCGCCTTTTCGCCCTTCTATATAATAGGTGACGTTCGTATCGAGTTCTCTGCCGACCAGATCGGTTTCAGTAAGCAACTTGCCGTTCGTTCCCTGTAAATACGAATTATATTTGGCTTCGATACCCGTCTGCCCTACTCCGTCTACGTTTGTAAAACCCAGTACCATCGACGCAAAATCGCCGTAAGCATACTTCCTTGAAATATTCTGTGCATAATAAATTCCGCTCGGATTCGAGGAATAAATAGCGGAAATCTGCTCGCCCGTCACGTTTTTCGAGACGGTAATTTCGCTTACTTTGGTATTCAGCCTGTCGTAAAGTTTATTTTCGTCCACGCCCAGGACGCTTGAAAGCATATGTGCCGTATAACGTTTATCCTTAACGGAATTCGGTCTGACGTATACGGTATAAATCGTTGCGGTGTCCGCAAGAATCGTTCCGTTTACGTCGTAAATATTCCCCCTTTCGCCCGTCACGGGAACGTCCCTTGTCCATTGG
>JBJETX010000044.1:0-6306 GCA_051883535.1 Christensenellales bacterium
GGCGATAAAATAACCGTAAACGGCAGAATACAGTCGAGAATTTATCAGAAAGTGGACGAAGAAGGAAACGTAAACGAACGCGTGGCGTACGAGGTGAGCATTAACCGCATCGAAGCGATACGCGACGAAGACAATCAATAAAACGTCTTGCGCGCCAAACGGTTGAAAAACCGTTTGGCGTGTGTTAAAATCAGATTATGAATATACAGGAAAACGTAAGAAAAATAAGAGCGGAACTCGATGAAATCAATTCGTCGGCGAGGATAGTCGCCGCGACCAAAACGCGTACTCTCGAGGAAATAAGGCAGTGTATGGAAACGGGACTTTGCCTTGCCGCGGGAGAAAACCGCGTTCAGGAACTTACCGCAAAATATACGCCGGAATTCAGATGGGATTTTATCGGACGGTTACAGACCAATAAAGTCAAATACGTCGTAGGGAAGGCGGAACTTATTCACGGGTTCGACCGTATCGCGCTTGCGGAAGCGTTGCAGAAAGAGTGCGAAAAGAAAAATACGAGGCAGAAAGTTCTCGTGGAAATCAACACGGGAGAAGAGGAAAACAAAGGCGGAATTTTTCTTGGAGATCTGGACAGATTTCTCGACGAAACGTCGGCGTTTGACAGAATAGAAGTCGCGGGGCTGATGGCTGTCGCACCGGTATTCTATTCCGAGGATATGCTGAAAAAAGCGTTTAGCGACACGTACGAAGCGTTTTTCAGGAGAAAAAGCGACGTTTTCAAAGAGTTATCTATGGGAATGAGCGGCGACTATAAGATTGCCGCGGCGTGCGGAGCGACGATTATTCGCCCCGGTACGGCTATTTTCGGAGCAAGGAGTTATCAGCAGTTATGAGCGTCGCCGCGAGAAACGAGGAATTACGGGAAAAGAGGGAAATCGTACCCGTCGTTCCGACAAAATTCGCGGACGTTGAAGACGTGGTAAGAAAACTGAAAAGAAAAGAAGGGGTTATCATAGATTTTGAAGAAGTGCCTCCCGCCGTTGCGCAGAGAATGCTCGACTTTCTGAGCGGGGCGGTGTTTGCGATGAAAGGGAGCATTAAAAAACTGAAATATAAAATGTTCATTCTCATACCGGACGGGGTGAAAATATCGTCCGTGCGGAGTAACTGAAAGGAGAAAGATGAAAAATACTCAGGATAAAAAGAGCAATAAAGAACTGATAGCGGAGACGAAAAAAGCATTTTTATCGGCGGTTAAAGATAAAAAAAGATGGCTGGTATGTCTTGCCGAACTTCTTATCGCCGCTGTGCTGCTTGCGATTGATTTACTCACTAAACACTTTATTTACGGAAAATGCGCCGCCGACGGCAGAATTAACATTATCGAGGGCGTTATCTGTTTCGAAGCGGTGAAAAACACGGGCGCGAGTTTCGGAATTTTCGCAGGCAAAACGACTGCGCTTACCGTAGTGTCGGCGATCTGCGCGTTCGTTCTTCTTATTTTCCTTTTTTACTCTTATCCGAGAAGAAATCCGTGGCTCAGGAGCGCGCTCGTTCTTATCCTTGCCGGAGCGGTGGGGAATATCGTAGACAGAATAGCGCTTGGTTACGTCAGAGATTTTATCTACTTTGAACTGATCGATTTTGCCGTGTTCAATTTTGCCGACAGTTGTCTTACCGTCGGGACGATAGTGCTGATTATTTACGTTATTTTCTTCTATTCCAAGGACGAAAAAGAGGCGCAGGAGAAAAAACGGAGGGCGGCGCAACCGTTAAGCGAAACCGCTCGTTCTGCCGAAATATCCGCCGAAAGCGCCGCGGAGGAAGGTAAGCAAGATTCCGTTGCGGGCGATAAAGATTTGTTCTGCGAACCGAAAACGGACGAAGAAAAGAAAGACGAATAATGGACGAGTACGTTTTTTACCCCGAAAAGGAAGAAAGAATAGACGTTTATCTTGCGGAGAAACTCGGATTTACGCGGTCGAGGATAAAAAACCTCATCGAATCCGGCAACGTAACCTATAACGGACGAACCGTAGACAAATGTGGCGTTAAACTCAGTAAAGGAGAGGTTATAGTTACGGTGGAAGAACCCGTTCAGGTTACCGCGGAGCCGCAGAATCTGCCCGTGGAAATCGTGTATCAGGACGGCGATATCGCGGTTATAAACAAAGCGCAGGGAATGGTTACGCATCCGTGCGCGGGTACGCCCGACGGAACGCTGGTAAACGCGCTGATGTATCATATCAGGGATTTAAGCGCGATAAACGGCGTATTGAGACCGGGAATAGTGCATAGGCTGGATAAAGATACGTCGGGATTGCTCGTCGTCGCAAAAAACAACGTCGCGCATCTGTCGCTTGCCGAACAGATAGAAAAGAAAACGGCGGGCAGATACTACGTTGCGCTCGTATGCGGCAATATCAAAGAGGACGAGGGTACGATAGACGCGCCGATAGCGAGGAGCGTCCGCGACAGAAAAAAAATGGCTGTGGACGAAAACGGCAGAAGAGCGGTTACTCATTATACAGTCAGAGAAAGGTTCGGGGATTATACGCTCGTCGAGTTCAAACTGGAAACGGGAAGAACGCATCAGATAAGAGTTCACGCAAAATACATAAATCATCCAGTGGTCGGGGATGTCACGTACGGAAAAAAAGATTCGTTCGGGTTGAACGGACAGTTGCTTCACGCTTACAAGTTGACGCTTACGCATCCGACTACGGGCGAAAGAATGACTTTTGAAGCGGATTTACCCGACTATTTCAAACGCGTATTGGACAAACTGCGTAAAAAAGGTTATTAAACGTTTTTATAATTCATAAAATCGGAATATGAAAGGTTTTTTTGAAGAAACACTCGACAGAGTGGGGCTTGCCTTGTCCGATTATCGGGAAAAAATAACCGTTTTCGGGTTTTGCGGCATACAAATCGAAGGGCATAAAGGCTTGACGGATTATTCTCCCGAATGCGTCACGGTTAAGATCGGCAGGAAAAAACTCGTCGTCAGGGGAAGCAGGCTTTCGGTAAGGGAAGTTACCTGCGACGAACTTTTTATAAACGGGAAAATACGCGGACTGGAAGTGGACGATGCTGAATAAAGCGGTATACGAAACGGAAAGCAATATCGTCTTTATCGTCAACCTTATGAACCTTTCGAAAGTTCCCGTTTACAACGTAAAGCAAATAAACGGAATATGCCGTTTCACGGTAAAAGGGAAGTACGTCGCGGAGGCGGAAAGGGTTCTTGCGGAACACGGCAAGGTTTACTCGAAAATAAGAGACGATACGGCGAAAGAATTTATGCGCAGAAACGTCACGCGTTTCGGCATATACGCAGGTATTCTGCTTATCGCCGTTTTCGCTTTTTTGTGGGCGCGAGTGGTAACGGAAGTGGAAATCAGCGGAACGAGTCGCATATCGGAGGAAGAAATAATGCGCGCGGTAGAGGAACTTACCGACCTTCCCGCGGAAAAGAAGAATATAAATCTCGACGAACTCGAAAAGAAAATCGTGGAGATAAACGGCGTTTCCAACGTTTCTCTCGAGATAAAAGGCAATATAGTTTTTATCGATATTCTCGAAGAATTACCGTATCCCGATGTAGTGGATTATAACGAAAAAACGCCTGTAAAATCAAAATACGACGCAATCATCACAAGGATCGTGACGTACAGCGGCACGGCGGCGGCAGAGGTCGGAGACACGGTGAAAAAGGGGGATACCCTGATTCTGCCGCAAAGAGTTGCGGAAGACGGCACTACGACGGAAATAAAGGCTATGGGTGACGTGTACGGGCGTATCTGGATATCCGAACAGTACGTTTTTACTCCGAACGTTATCGTCAACGAAAGAACGGGAAGAAAGAAAACGTATTTTATCGCGGCTTCGTCCGAGAACAGCCCGAAACCGCCTTACGACTGTTACGAGAGGGAAGAGAGCGTAATAATAAATCCGCTTTTTCCCTTGAAATTGAGAAAAATTACTTATTACGAAACCGAAGCGAAAACGCGGAAATTCGACTACGAAAAAGAAAGGGAAAGACTGATAGAAGAAAAAACCGCCGATCTGGAAAAGAAAATACCCGAGGGAGCGGAAAAGGTCAGGAATTGGTTTTCCGAAAAAACAGTAGACAAAAACGCCGTTTTGGTTATATACTATGAAATAATAGTAAAACTAAACGATTAAAGGAGTCGTGCGACGCTAAGTCGCACAGGCGCGGCGAGGTGTGCTCACTATGAAACCGAAGAGATTTTTTTCCGCGGCGGCTAAACTGACGCCCGAGGAAAAGGCAAAAAGACGCGGCGACGCGATAAAAACGGAACTTACGCTTGCGATAGTTTCTTTTTCGTTGCCGTTCGTAATGGCGCTGTTGTATTCGTTGATTGCGAGCGTGACGATTGAAGAAGTTTTCCGTTCGGCTTACCGTTTCGCCGTGCTCGGAGGAATGCTTTTCATCGCTTCGAACGCGATTGCCGCGTTTTACTTTTTCGGACACAGAGTTTCCGTTCATCAGGTAAAACAGATAACGGTTATAGCGGTTTCGATCTTTCTCGCTTTCTCGCTTTCCACGATTTTCGCGGCGTATATTTCCATCTATATCGTACCCGTTTGTTTTATCGGGTTGATGATCGCGCTGCTGATCGACAGCAAACTCGCTTTGTACGTCAATACGATTTCCGTAGTCGGATTTTACTTCTGCTACGCTTCCGTTCAGTGCGGATTCGATACGGCAAATCTGCTCGGAGCGATCGTAACGCAGACGATAAGCGGGTGTTTTCTTATTCTGCTCAGTAAAAAAGTTTATACGAGGATGTCGTTTTTCGTCGACAGCGTGGCGGTAGGCGTTTTCATCGCGTTCCCGGTGGCGTTTCTTTCGGGATTGATACTTCCCGACTTCAACGTGATCATCGCGGTGAAAAGCGGCGTATGGTCGATGGTTTCGACGCTGTTCGGACTTGCGCTGTTTATGATTATCCTGCCCGTTTTCGAGTACGCGTTCAGTATGTACAGCAATTTCAGGCTGGACGAAATCTGCACTCCCGACGCGCCCCTTATGGCGAGACTTGCCAAGGAAGCCCCGGGAACGTATAATCATTCCCTCGCGATGGCAAACCTTGCTCAGGCTTGCGCGATGGCGATAGGGGAAAACGCCACACTTGCCCGCGCGGGCGCGTGCTATCACGACGTCGGGAAATTACGTAACCCCGTCTGCTTTACCGAAAATCAGACGGATTACAATCCGCACGACGATTTTATTCCCGAGGTAAGCGTATCGCTGATAACCCGTCATACTCACGACGGAGCGGAACTGATCAGAGAATCCGGTCTGCCCGAATGTCTTGCGAAAATAGCGGAAGAACATCACGGAAAAACCACCGTAGGATTTTTCCTCAACAAAACGAGAGGATACACCGACGAACAACTTGCGAGCAGCGATTTCAGTTACGACGGACCGAAACCGTCTACGAAAATCAGCGGTCTGATTATGATAGTCGATACCGTCGAAGCGGCGACGAGAGCGCAGGGCGTGGACAAGGATATGAGAAACTTCACGGCGTTTATCCACAAACTGATTATGGACAAAATGGATTCGGGGCAGTTCAGCGAATGTCCGCTTACGCTTAAAGATTTACAGATAATAGAGGATACTTTGGTTAAGACTCTGCCGAGTCTGTATCATCAAAGAATCAAATATACGAAATAGCAACAGGAAAATATGATTGAAATTTACGGAGAATTTTACAGCGACGTTATGAAAAAAACCGCGGAAGCGGCGTTGAAACACTTCGGAAACGAACCGTCGGACGTGTCCGCGGAAATAACCGTGGTGGACGAAGAGGAAATAAGAGAACTTAACCGCGACAACCGCGGTATAGATAAAGCGACCGACGTATTGAGTTTTCAGAACCTCGAAGAAGTTAAACTTCCCGTTAAAGCGGAAGATTATCCGTCCGAAGTCAACTTCGAAGACGGTTCGGTGATTATCGGGGAAATCTACGTTTGCAGAGAAAGAGCGGAAAAACAGGCGGAAGAATACGGACATTCGGCGGCAAGGGAAGCCGCTTTTCTCACCTGCCACGGAATGTTGCATCTTCTCGGTTTTGACCATACCGAACCCGAAAGCGAAAAAGAAATGAACGATTTGTGCGAAGAAATACTTTCTTCCGTAGGTTTTACGAGGGATTACGTGCCCAGCGAAACGACGGCGGAAGCGACGGGGAAAAAAGAAAACGCGGAGTTCAGATCGGGGTTCGTTGCGATAATGGGCAGACCGAACGCAGGTAAAAGCACCCTTATCAACACGCTCGTCGGAGAAAAAGTCGCAATAGTCAGTTGGAAACC
>JBJETX010000045.1:0-26567 GCA_051883535.1 Christensenellales bacterium
TAACATGCAGAACATTATCGGTCTGCTTAAATCCATGGTTATACCTAAAGAAACCTGGGCTACGATCGACAGCACGGTCAATACCGTAATCGGATACGCGGCGAAATTGTTTGAAGACAATCAGGAAGTTTACGATATTATCGCAAACCTCACGCTCGATACGATTCTTGAAGAATACGTTCCCGCACTCGATATCAGAGCGGGATACGATAACGGCGCTATCAAATCTCTCGATATAGCGATAGTTCTTGCCGCGCTTAACGTGGAACTCGGTCTCAACATCGACCTCACCACGCTCAGCCTCGAAGAAAAAGCGAATATCAGTTTCAGCGGATACAACGCTAAAGATCTCGTAAGCCAAGTAAAAGTTGACCTCGATAAGAAAGGATTGAGCGGAGTGCTCGACCTGGTTATCAACACGAGCAATGCGTTTGCCGCAGACAAAAATTCTATCGCCAGCGCGACGATGAAAATCAACGACCAAGCCAAAGCGGTAGAAGCGGCGTTTGACGGACAGACCGTTTATCTCGATATGACCAACGCGTTTACCGTTCTCGGCGGTGTTGCCGCAAATACCAAGTTCTCGTACGTTATCAAAGATAAAGACGGAGAACCGACCAGTGTTCAGAATATCGTATTGAACGCTCTTAACGGACTTACTTACGTTGAACCCGGTGAGGCGGCTCAGAATGCTGCTTCGGCGAGCGGCGAAAGCCTCGGCATCTGGGGAACGATTTATCAGATGCTCGGCGGAGAAAACGCTTCCGCGTCTACCTCGATGGACGACGTAATCGTTCTTCTCGACACCAAATTCGGCAAATATCTGAAGTTTGACCTCGTTGACGGCGACAGCAAAGCGTTGTCTCTCGAAGAAATCGGCGCGGGCATCGTTGCAAAATTCGCTACGGTCAAAGACGATCTGATGGGCGCGGTCAACGCTGAAGGCACCGAAGCCGGAGCGCAGTTGTTCAGCACCGACGAATCCGCAAACCTGCTTGACTTCGCCAGCGCGTTCCTTATGATCCCCGCGATCAAGACCGACGCCGTAACCGGAGAGAAATCTCTCGATTTCGATACCGAAGCGGAAATCAACGACGCGGCAACGCTTAAAGAATACGTTGAATTCGTGTTCGGACTTTATCCTGCCGAAGGACAGTATGCAGACTATATCAACGCAGAACTTATCCGTAAGATCGTAGGAGTAGGATACGCTCAGATTATCGACGACGGTATCTACGCTTACGCCGGATACAACGCGGGCGAAGGTCTCAGCGGATACGTAGGATTCAGAGCCAACAAAGACGCTACCGAAAATTACGTAGAAGTAGGCGCGTCCATCGGATTCGGAACCGCAAGAAATTATGCGACCGTTCCTGCCGATATCAGCGATACGACCGACTTTACCGCGATCACCGACGGCAAAGTTGAAGGCGACAAAGACTACAGAGTAGTATTCGGAACGACCTGGGCGCTGTTCGACGCATTCCTTGCTTACACTGCTGCGTAACAGGTAAAAACAAAATCGAAAAAAGCACTCTTCGGAGTGCTTTTTTTATAAACGAAAAATCTGCCGCTTATCTCGCATTATGGAAATAAGCGGTATTTTTTATCCAATATATTTGCTTTCGCTTGACAAACGCATAAGAAAAAAATATAATACAATTAACCTACTGATTAAGTAGGTAAAATAAGGCACAATACGGCAATCGTAGCGTCGGCAGTCCGGAGGGAGTATGACAAGAAAGGAAGCGATGGCGTTGTTGAGGGAATACAACGAAGAACCGTTTCATATCCGTCACGCGGTGACGCTGGAAGGGGTTATGATTTATTTTGCCGACAAACTCGGATACGGAGAGGAAAAAGAGTTCTGGGGCGTAGTCGGACTTCTGCACGACCTTGATTTTGAACTGTACCCGCAGGAGCATTGCATAAAGCAGCAGGAGATTATGCGCGAGCGAGGCGTTGACGAAAGGATTATACACGCCACGGCAAGTCACGGATACGGACTGACGGTAGACGTGAAACCCGAACACGAAATGGAGAAAGTGCTGTATGCCGTAGACGAACTGACAGGGTTAATCGGGGCGGTTGCGCTGATGATACCGACCAAAAGCGTTATGGATCTCGAGGTGAAATCGGTAAAAAAGAAGTATAAAAATCCGAAATTCGCCGCGGGGTGTTCGAGAGAAGTCATTCAGCGCGGCGCGGATATGCTTGGTTGGGATCTCGATTATCTGATAGAGCAGACTATCGTCGCTATGCGCACGATAGATTTTGAGTCCCGACTTTCCGCATAAGACGACGTTATTTGTTTAACGGGTAAAACGCAAGGGAAGAAAGTTATAAAAAAACCACAGAAAACGCTTTTTAACGCGCGAAACGGCGCGCGAGGCGGGTAAACGGAGAGAAAATGAACTCACAGCGGATTAACGTGGCGCGCTTTATAGAAAAATTGGACGGTTGTTTTAACAGGAACGATATGAAAGCCGCGCGGGAGTGTATCGAGTATTGGGAGCGCGAGGCGCGCGAAGCGGGCGACGAGCGAGGTTTGCTTACCGTTCTCAACGAGGCGGTCGGGTATTATCGTCGGACGCAGAAACGAGGTAAAGCGATTGCCGCGATGGAGGAGAACCTTGCTTTAACGGAAAAAATCGGATTATCCGATACTCTTTCCGGCGCGACTATATACGTAAACGCCGCAACCACGATGGCGTTTTTCGGGAAAGCGGAAGAAGGGCTTGCGTTGTACGATAAAGCGGCGAAGTGCTTTGAAAACGAGGGCAGAACGGAGACCTACGAATACGCGGCGTTATTGAACAATAAAGCGGGAACGCTCAACGGCTTAAAAAGGTACGACGAAGCGGAGGAAAACTGGAAAAAAGCGATCGCGGTTCTTCGTAAAATAGGTTATCACGCGGGAGAGATTGCCATATCCCTCGTTATGCTCGCTCACCTGACTTTCGACAGAGACGGAACGGCTTATGAAAAGGTTGAGTCTTTGCTGGACGAGGCGTGGGAATACGTTAATTCGGACGATCAACCGAACGACGGAAATTACGCGTACGTTTTGCGCAAATGCGCGCCGTCGTTCGATTATTTCAAGAGGCACGACGAAGCGGAAGCGATGCGTGACGTCGCAAAAGAAATATATAACAACCATTAAAAGGAGTAAACTTATTATGGAAAACAGATACGAATTAAATAAAAATCTGGCGCAGATGTTAAAGGGCGGCGTTATTATGGACGTAACCACGCCCGAACAGGCTAAAATAGCGGAAGAAGCGGGGGCTTGCGCCGTTATGGCGTTGGAGAGGATACCTGCGGATATCCGTGCGGCGGGCGGAGTTTCCCGTATGAGCGATCCGAAGATGATAAAAGGCATTCAGGAAGCCGTCAGCATACCCGTTATGGCGAAATGCCGTATCGGACATTTTGCGGAAGCGCAGATTTTGCAGGCTATCGAAATAGATTATATCGACGAAAGCGAAGTGCTTTCCCCCGCGGACGATAAATACCACATTGACAAGACGAAGTTCTCCGTACCGTTCGTTTGCGGCGCGAAAGATCTTGGCGAGGCTCTCAGAAGGATTAACGAGGGCGCGTCGATGATTCGTACGAAAGGCGAACCGGGAACGGGCGATATCGTGCAGGCAGTGCGCCATATGAGAATGATGCAATCCGAGATACGCAGAATAGCCTCTGTTTCCGAAGACGAATTATTCGACGTGGCTAAACAGTTGCAGGTGCCGTACGACCTTGTCCTTTACGTTCACAACAACGGAAAACTTCCCGTGGTAAACTTTGCGGCGGGAGGCGTGGCGACGCCTGCGGACGCGGCTCTGATGATGCAACTGGGCGCGGAGGGCGTGTTCGTCGGGTCGGGTATATTCAAGTCCGGCAACCCGAAAAAAAGAGCGGCGGCTATCGTCAAGGCGGTGACCAATTATACGGACGCGAAATTACTTGCGGAGTTGTCCGAAGATCTCGGAGAAGCAATGGTCGGCATAAACGAGCAGGAGATTGCTCTTCTTATGGCTGAACGGGGAAAATAAGATGAAAATAGGCGTGCTTGCTTTACAGGGAGCGTTTGCCGAACACAGGCAGGCGCTTTCTTCCCTCGGCGTAGAATCGTTCGAGATACGACAGAAAAAGGACGCGGAGACGGATTTCGACGGTCTGATTATTCCCGGCGGAGAAAGCACCGTGCAAGGGAAACTCCTCGTCGAACTTGACCTTTTCGAGCCGATACGTAACAAAATTCTCGACGGAATTCCCGTGTTCGGGACCTGTGCCGGGTTACTTTTGCTTGCAAAGCAAATAGAAAACGACGATCGTAAACACCTTGCGACAATGGATATAAAAGCCGTGCGCAACGCTTACGGGCGGCAACTCGGCAGTTTTCATACCGAAGGGGAGTTCAAAGGCGTGGGAAGAATTCCCATGACTTTTATCCGCGCTCCTTATATAGCCGAAGTTTACGGAAAAACTCAGGTTCTTGCGACCGTGGACGGTAAAATCGTAGCCGCGCGCGAAGGTAATCAACTTGCCGTTGCGTTTCACCCCGAACTGACGAACGATTCTTCCGTTCATAAATATTTCATCGAAATGGTGCGGCAGAACGATATTCGCAACCGAGCGGTCGATACGACGGACGAAAAAGACGGAAAACTATGTTAAATCAATATTCGAGAACGGAACTTTTATTCGGCAAAGAGGGTATGGAAAAACTATGGAACTCGCGCGTGGCTGTCTTCGGCATCGGAGGGGTCGGCGGCTACGCGGTAGAGGCTCTCGCTCGTTCGGGGATCGGAGCAATCGATCTTATAGACGACGACAGGGTATGTCTTACCAATCTGAACCGTCAGATTTATGCGACGAGAAAGACGGTAGGCAAGTATAAAGCGGACGTCGCCGCCGAGAGAATTGCCGATATTAATCCCGCAATAACGGTAACGACGCATAAAACTTTTTATACGCCCGAGACTGCCGGAGAGTTTGATTTTTCGCAATACGATTACGTCGTTGACGCAATCGATACCGTAACCGGGAAAATAGAACTCGTTTTACAGGCTCAAAAATCCGACGTGCCTATCATAAGTTGTATGGCTGCCGGGAACAGGCTCGACCCGACGGCGTTCGAGGTTGCCGATATTTACGAAACTTCCGTCTGTCCGTTGGCGAGGGTTATGCGGCGCGAACTCCGCAAGCGGAACGTTCCGTCGCTTAAAGTCGTGTATTCAAAAGAACCCTCTTCGGTTCCTATAGACGATATGACAATTTCCTGTCGCGCGCATTGTATCTGTCCGCCGGGAACGGTCCGCAAATGCACGGAGCGCAGACAAGTCCCCGGAAGCAACGCGTTCGTGCCTTCCGTCGCGGGACTGATTATTGCGGGAGAAGTGATAAAAGACCTTCTCAAATAGAATAAGAGGGAAACTTTTTTACGGTTTTTATCGTTATTTTTATAATTTTACAGGTTACTAAGGAATTCCTTCGCCTTTTTCATACACTCGGGCGTGGTTTTATGCCTCGGCAGCAAGTGGAAACAGTGAATGTCTTTTTCGCCCCTTGCGACGA
Organism: Christensenellales bacterium; assembly: GCA_051883535.1. Lineage (GTDB taxonomy): Bacteria > Bacillota > Clostridia > Christensenellales > DTU072 > CAG-1782. The sequence continues at coordinate 5,578 of JBJETX010000045.1, forward strand.
AAGTTTCCACGCTCACGCCGTGAGTAAGCAGTCGTTGTTCCATAAGTTCACCTTGTCCTCCGCAGAAGTCGTCGTGTAGAGAATACAGAAGAAAACTCTTCGGGAATTTTTCGTCTACGTATTTTATCAGATCCGTAAAGCGGAATCTTTCGCATTCTTCGGGGCGAAGAACCGTGCCGCATTTAACGCCCATAAGAGAAGCAGCAATATCGTCTGCTACGTTAAGCGGCGTTTTGCGCGCTAAGATGTCGCCGAGTCTGTACGCGCCGCAGAAACCCATAAACGCTGTGGGAACGACGGACGGTTTGTCGACGACGTCGGGGTCGTCAACGCCGAGCAACGCGGCGTAATCGGGATTTACGCAGGCGAGAGTCGCGCTTGCGGCGTAAAACGCGCCCGCGCTGTCTCCCGTAAGAACGACTTTGTTCAAGTCTAAATCGTATTGTTTCGCAAGGGCTGGAAGTCGGGACAACGCGGTGAGGACGTCTATGCTTCCGTAGGGAAGGGGGTATTGGGGCGCGAGACGGTAGTTTACGTTGTAAACGAAGAAACCTTCGCGCGCGTATTCCGAGCAGATTGCCGCTCTGTGCCGCTTGTCGCCTTTGACGAAACCGCCGCCGTGAACGTTTACGATTACGGGATATTTTGCCTTGCCTTTGACGTAGAATAAATCCGCTTTGCCGTAATTTCCTATGGTTTCGTCGTAAACGTAATCTTTTATTTTCGTTACGTCGGGATATTTTTTATAGTTGCGCGGATAGTGCATAACTATGTCGCTTATTTTGAAAAATACGCACGCTTTATTCATTTTTACCTCCGTTTACTTTGAAAAAGTGGCATATGTTCATATCCGAAGGGATTTCTTTGCCGTGCGTTCCGATGAGAATTCCGCCTATGCGATGCGCGCCGTGATCGGGGGAAAACGACACGAGCGAGGAATAATCTGCCCAATATTTTTCCACCGCTTCGTTAAGTTTTTTATACGACGCGACGTAGTGCCGCGCCGCGCGGCGGCAGAAGTACGAACGAGGGTAGGTGACGTGAAGCATATCGTCGTATTCCTGATTGTATACTTCGATAACGTCGTATTCGTCCGAGGCTATGAGTTCTATTCCTTTTTCGACCGATTCTTCGTCGCTGTTCGTGATAAAATAATCGATATTGCGGTTTGCGAAGATGCGCGGTATACTCTGTCCGCCCTTGGATACGAGCGCGACTTTTTTGCCCGCCCTCGCCCACGCGTCGAAAAGCGTGTCTATCGTAAGAACGGGTTTTTCGTAGCGCGTTATGCCGTGCACGGACGGAGCGGCTCCCGTGAACATCGTGGCAAAGCATACGGGAGTTTTCGGCGGTACGGCGGTAATGAAGTCAACTTTCAGGTCGGTAAGCGCGTCAAGCGGCGCAAAAATGCGCTCGCGGTACTCAAGATAAAACTCCTTACCGATTGCGTCGGGATTATAAATAAGGACTTTATCCACCGTGGTCTTTCCCGTTTTCTCTTTTACGAGATCAAGAACCGCGGGAACGGTTTTTTCGTCCGCCTGCGCGGGTTTTTCGGTACCGCTTATCTCGGCTATCGTCGCGGCAAAGCGCGTCAGGGGAATTTCGTTGAATTTCTTTTTTTCCATTTTTACCTCTTCCGTCAAATATTATTTAAGGTATACGCGCGCTTCGTACGGGCGAAGAACGCTCATTTCCGATTTGTCCGCTACGGGATAATTCGCTATTAGCAGTTCGCTTGCGCCAAGGTCCACTCCTTTGGGAGTTGCGACAGGCGTGTCCGTCTCGGAAAAATTGATTGCGACGAAAAGTTTTTTCCCTTCGTAGTTGCGCTCGTAAACGAAGAGTTTTTTATGTCTCTTGTAATGCAGTACGAAGTCGCCGTACAAAAACACGGGGTTTTCTTTGCGGAGCGACAATAACTTTTTATAGAAGTTAAGGATACTGTTTTCGTCATTAAGGGAATCCTCAACGTTGATTTCTTTGTAATTCTTGTTTACTACGAACCAAGGCTTGCCCGTGGTAAAGCCCGCGTTTTCTCCGCCGTTCCATTGCATACATGTACGCGCGTTGTCCCTTGCGGCGTATCTTGCGAGTTTCATAAGGCGTTCGTCGCTAAGTCCGAATTTTTTGAAAAGAGCGTAGCAGGCGTGAGTGTTGACGTCTGGGTAGTCTTCGAGTTTTTCGAGAGGGCAGTTCGTCATACCGATTTCCTGTCCCTGATAAATAAACGGCGTTCCGCTCTGACACAGGTACATCACGGCGAGAGCCTTTCCGCTTTCCACTCTGAATTTTTCGCTGCCGTAGCGCGAGATTATACGCGGCTGATCGTGGTTTTCGATATACAGCGCGTTCCAGGCTTTGCCGTAAAGTTTCGTCTGCCAATTATTATAAATTTTTTTGAGTTTAACGAGATTGAATCCCGTATGCACCCAACTGTAAAGGAAGCAGTCCGCTTCCATATGCTGAAAGTGGAACATCATATTGAGTTCCTGTTTGTCGTAAGATATGTATTTAAGCGCGGTTTTCGGCGTCATCATAGGCGCTTCGCCGACCGTCATCGCGTCGTACGAGTTCCACACGGTTTTGAATTCGCGTAAGAATTCGTGAATCCTCGGTCCGTTTTTGTAGTGTTCCATACCGCGCGCGGCGGGCATAAGGGGAAAACCGTTCGGCAGACCTTCGCGTTTGCTGATAAAAGTGATGACGTCTTCGCGGAATCCGTCCACGCCCATATCGAGCCAGTATTTCATTATGTCTTTTACTTCCTGCCGCACCGCGGGGTTATCCATATTGAGGTCGGGTTGTTCCACGGCGAAAAGGTGAAGGTAGTATTCTTTGCGTTTTTCGTCGTATTGCCACCCGTCGCCCGGGAAAGTGCTCGTCCAGTTGTTGGGGAATTTTTTGCCGTCTTTTCCTCTGCCTTTGCGCCAGATATAATAATCCTTGTAGGGATTGTTTTCACCGCCTTCGCGGCTTTTCAGAAACCATTCGTGGCGGTTGCTCGTGTGATTTACGACGAGGTCCATAATTACGCGCAAACCCAGCGAATGAGCCTTTTCGAGTACCTCTTTGAAGTCGTCGAGGGTCCCGTATTCGGGATTTATGTTTCTGTAATCGGCTATATCGTAACCGTAATCCGCTTGCGGCGAAACGTACAGGGGCGAGAACCATATTGCGGTTGCTCCGAGGTCGCGGATATATTCGAGTTTGCCGAGTACGCCTTTGAGGTCTCCTATACCGTCTCCGTTGCCGTCGCAGAACGAGCGCGGCCATATCTGATAAACGACCATTTCTTTCCACCAGTTTCTTTCCATATAGCGAATCTCCTTTGCGGTTATAAAAAGTGCAAAACGCCGTGTTTGCCCATAAAAACAGTTTAACACGACGGGAAGTTTTTTTCAAGGGAGGGCGAGCATATTTTGCCCGGGGAAAAAAAGAAAAAAGAAAACGGGGCGTAAAGGAACGAGAAAGGCGTTCCCGTTACGCGTTTAACAATTGACAAAAGGGATTTATATTATTATAATAATAAATAATCTGCGTATATCGGGCGTACGCCGCGCGCGCAGACGGTTGGAAGGAGAACGGACAATGAACAAAAAATTTTTGAGAGGAATAGTTCTCGTCGCGGTAATCATAGCGTTGATCGCGGCGTTATCCGCCTGTGCTCCCGAAGACGATAACGACACACCTCCCGATATTACCGATAAGGAGTGCGAACACATATGGGAAAAGGTTTCCGCTTCGAGCGGCACCTGCGTTGCGTACGGACGTATAGATTACGTCTGCGCAAAATGCGGCGCGACCAAATCCGAATCCGATAATACTTATACTCAACATAATTACGCGAACCACGTCTGCACGGTCTGCGGAGCGCGGCAGGACGGCGAACAGAAGTGGACGAGCGGAGACGTTACCGTTTACCTGTACGTTCTCAGTTCCACGGTTTCGGGGGACAAGACGTATAACCTGCTTGCGGACGGAACGGGGAGAACGGACGACTACGCCGTCGGCAGACAACCGTGGGCGCAATATTGCCCGCAGATACGCCGTTTCGACGCGGTTTCGGGCGTGACCAACGTCGGGAAAAACTTTTTATACGGCTGCGATATCCTTACCGACGTCGTTCTTTCGTCGGAAGTGACGGAAATCGGCGAAGGCGCGTTCGGGAATTGCCCGTCGCTGGAAAAATTCAGTTGCGGAGATAAAATCGTAACGGTCGGAGAGGGGGCGTTTTCGGGTTGTTCCGCGCTTAAAGAACTTTATCTGCCCGCGTCGGCGACGAAAATCGCCGAAGGCGCGTTTTCGGGTTGCGTTTCGTTAAGGAGTCTTTCCGTCGGGTTGCCCGGGTCTACGGGCAACGGCGCGTCGGCACGGTTGTTCGGCAGTATATTCGGAGAGGGAAGCGGAGCGCAGACCGTGAAAATCGACGGAACGGAGTATTCTTTCGGCGTACCCGACAGCCTTTCCTATCTCGAAATAAAGGGAGACGGGGTAATTCCCGATTACGCGTTGAAATCGTGTACTTCTTTGCAGACCGTGACGGTTTCGGGCGCGGTTACGGAAATCGGCAACGAGGCGTTTTCCGGAATGGATTCGCTCACGACTTTCAAATTCACGCGCGATACGCTCGTGCGCATAGGAGATTACGCGTTCAGCAAAAATAATCTTCTCGGAGACGCGGGCAAGTCGTCGGGCGACGATGGGGCGCCCAACGCCGTAGTTCTGCCGAGTACGCTTACCGAACTCGGAGAAGGCGCGTTCAGTTCCTGCCCGAGGCTCGCTTCCGTCGTATTCTCGGGCGAAGGATTGAAAGAAATACCCGTGCTTGCGTTCGGATACTGCTCTATGCTCGTTTCGGTAAAACTGCCCGAAAGCGTGGAGAAAATCGGGTCGGAAGCGTTCAGGAACACGGGCTTAAAAGAAGTAAAAATCGGGAAAAACGTGACGACGGTCGGGAGCAGGGCGTTCGATTCCTGTACCAATCTCGCCACCGTGTACGTCGACAGCGAAAACGTTTACGCGGGCGCGGCGGATTCGAGCGGTCTTTTCGCGCAGGCTACGGCGGTTTACGTTCTCAAAGAGATAGTTCCCGACGGCACGGCGAAAGACCCCGGAAACTCGTATATCAAATCGTTGACGTACAAAGGTCTCGACCCGAACGGGTATCACCTTTGGGAAAAATAAAACAGTAAGTTAATTCTACGGAGGAACGAAATATAATGCGAAAGGAAAATCCTACTCCGGACTTTATCGCCGCGGAACACGCGGTTATGAAGTATTGGGAGGACAACAAGTGTTTTGAAAAACTTGTTAAACAGAACGAAAACGGCGAGAGATTCAGATTTCTCGACGGACCGATAACGGCGAACAACGCGATGGGAATACACCACGCCTGGGGAAGAACGCTCAAAGACGCGTTTATCCGTTACAACGCCATGCACGGCAAGAGTTGTCAGTATCAGAACGGGTTCGATTCGCAGGGATTGTGGGTCGAAGTCGAAACCGAGAAAGAAATCGGCGTTCAGGACAAGCGCGGTATTCTCGAATACGGTATGGACAAATTCACCGAAAAATGTATGGACAGGGTGAGGAAGTTTTCGGGCGTAATTACCGAACAGAGCAAGCGTCTCGGGCAGTGGATGGACTGGGAACACAGTTATTTTACCAACACCGACCTCAACATCACGAGCATATGGCATTTTCTGAAAATCTGCCACGAAAAGGGCGTACTCGTCAAGAGCCATCGTCCTATGCCCTGGTGTCCGCGTTGCGGAACGAGCCTGAGCGAACACGAGATGAGCGGAAGTTACAAGGACGTAAAACACACTTCCATTTACGGTAAACTGAAAATCAATGGAACGAACGACAAACTTACCGTATGGACGACGACGCCCTGGACGCTTACGAGCAACGTCGCGCTTGCGGTTAATCCCGACATCGATTACGTCCGCGTAAAAGTAAATAGCGACGAATGTAACCTGATTATCGGTAAAAACGCGCTCGGAAAACTCAAAGGAGACATTATCACCGTTCTCGACGAATTCAAAGGCAGCGAACTCGTCGGAAAAGAATACACGACGGTATTCCCCGAATTCGACGTGCAGAATTTCACCCACAAGATAGTTCCGTGGGAAGACGTCGACGCGACCGAAGGAACGGGCGTCGTCCATATCGCGCCCGGTTGCGGAGCGGAGGACTTCGAACTCGGAAAACGACTCAACCTGCCGCAGATCTGTCCGATTGACGACAACGGAGTTATTACCGAAGGGTTCGGACCGCTCACGGGAATGAGAACCAACGAAGTTCTCGACACGGTTGTCGGAATAATGACGGAAAGAGGAACTTTGTATAAAACCGAAGTTATCGAACACAGTTATCCGCATTGCTGGAGATGCAAGCACGAAGTCGTGTTCAAACTCGTGGACGAATGGAGCATCGCGACCGAAACGCTCAAACCCGCGCTTATAGAAGCGGCGAACAGCGTTAAGTGGGAACCCGATTTTGCCGGGAAGCGTATGGTGGACTGGCTCAACAATATGGGCGACTGGAACATAAGCAGAAAGAGATTTTACGGACTGCCCCTTCCGTTCTATCCCTGCAAGAAGTGCGGACATCTTACGGTTGTCGGAAGCAAGGAAGAACTGATCGAACTCAGCGAAAACAAGTCGCTGGACGGAGTGCCTCATCTCCACAGACCCTATATCGATAAAATAAAAATACGCTGTCCGAAGTGCGGCGAACTCGTGGAACGCGTTCCCGAAGTAGGAGACTGCTGGCTGGACGCCGGTATCACGCCTTTCAGCACGAAGAAGTATTTTTCGGATAAAGATTACTTCAATAAGAACTTCCCGAGCGAACTGGTTATCGAAATGAAAGAACAGATAAGGCTCTGGTTCTATTCGTTGCTGTTTATGAGCGTCGTTCTTACAGGCAAAGCGCCGTACGAGCGCGTCGTTACGCATTCTTCGGTTATTCAGGAAGACGGAACGAAGTTCAGCAAGACGGGCAAAATGATTAAATTCGACGAAGCGGCGGAGAAAATGGGGGCGGATACGATAAGGTATCTTTACTGCTCCGCACCCGTGACGGGCGACGTCCGTTTCGGATACAACCTCACCGACGAAGCGAGAAGAAAGATTCTTTCGTTCTGGAACGTATACGTCTTTTTCAATCTGTACGCGAGTCTTGACAATCCCGACATCGCGTCGCATAAGATAGATTTCTCCACGCTTACGCACAGCGACAAATGGCTGCTTGCGAGAACGAACGCGTTTATCGCGGCGGCGACGGCGGGAATGGAGAGTTATCGCACGGCGACCGTTATCAAAGAATTCGAAGCGTTTACCGACGACGTAAGCAACTGGTATATCCGTATCAACAGAAAGAGATTCTGGAAATCGACGGACAAAAAAGATCAGATGAACGCATATTGGTGCCTGTATAACGCGATTAAAGCGACGGTGGGTATTATGGCTCCGATTATTCCTTTCGTAACCGAGCATATTTACCTCAATACGGTTAAGGAAATCGAACCCGACGCGCCCATAAGCGTACATCTTTCCAAGTATCCGACCGCGCTCGATATTCCCGACTTCGGAAACGTGCTTGAAGAGACGGATTCCGCAAGAAAGATAATCGCGGCGGCGCAGAGAATGAGAAACGAAGCGCAGATCAAGGTAAAGCAACCTCTCGGAGCGTTGTATATCGCGGCGGAGGAAAAGGACAAAGAACTCATTCTGCCCCTTATAGACGTTATCAGAGAAGAACTTAACGTAAAAGAAGTTCTGTTCGCCGACGAAAGCGAGTTCAACGAGAATTACTTTACGGTAAACTTCCGCGTCGCCGGCGCAAAACTCAAAGGCGAAGCGCAGAAACTGAAAAAACTCGTAGACGGGCTGGATTCCGCGGGAATGGCTGCTCTCGGCGCGGGATACAACGTAAATTCCGTCGATATCGGAGAGTTCACCGGTCTCGAAAGCGCGCTTTTCGACAAACACGACAGACCGAAGGAAGGATTTGCCGTAGACAAAGAGGGCGCGGTTACGCTTGCGCTCGACAAGCGGCTCACCGAAGAACTGCTCTGCGAAGGGTTTGTCAGAGAGACGATAAGAAAGATTCAGGTTATGCGTAAAGACGCGGGATTCGCCGTGGAACAGCGTATAAAGGCGAGCATCAGGTGCGCCGACGACGAGGGCAACGAAGCGTTGAAGAGTTACGAAGACAAGATAAAAGCCGATATACTCTGTACCGAACTCTGCGACGATCTCGACGGAACCGCGGAAGAGAGTTGCGCGATTTGCGGACACGACCTTACGATTAAATTAAAACTTGCGTAAAAATACTGAAAACGCAAAAAAGAGGATATAACGATGTTAAAAGACACTATAAGAAACGATTTTACAAACGCGAGGAAAACGGGCGACCATAAGACCAAAGACGCGCTTGAAGCGATTATCGCGGATATACTCAAACGAGAGAAGTCGGAAGCGGGACACGTCGTAAGCGACGCGGAAGTTATCGACGGTATAACCAAAGAAATCAAAGTTCAGCGCGAAGTTCTTGAATTCTGCAAAGGAAAAGCGGAAGACAAAGCGGCGGAAGCCGAAGGTAAAATAGCGATCCTTTCCGCTTACCTTCCCAAACAACTCAGCGAAGAAGCAGTTATGGCGATAATCGAAAAAGAAGACGTTTATCCCGACGCGTCGCCGAGAACGAAAGGAATGATAATCAAGGCGGTTATGCCGCAGATTGCAGGCAAATTCGACAAAGCGAAAGTCAACGCGCTCGTGGAAAAACACCTTGCGGCAAAATAATGAAATCGTACGAAGCAATAGTAGTCGGCGGCGGACACGCGGGAATAGAAAGCGCGTTCGCGCTGGCAAAAAAAGGTCATAAAACTCTGCTTATAAGCCTGACGCTCAACGCGTTGGGCTTTATGCCGTGTAACCCCAATATCGGAGGCACGGCGAAAGGGCATATCGTAAGGGAAATCGACGCGCTCGGCGGACAGATGGGAATCGTGGCGGATATGGCGACGATACAGACGCGTATGCTCAATCTCGGCAACGGCGCGGCGGTTCATTCTCTCAGAAATCAGGTAGACAAAGACGAGTATCATCGCATAATGAAATACCGTCTTGAAAAACAACCCTCTCTCGATATTCTCGAAGGCGAAGTTACCGGACTGATTATCGAAAACGGTACGATATGCGGCGTAAAAACCGCGCTCGGAGACGAATACGCCTGCAAAGCCGTCGTTATCGCAAGCGGAGTATATCTCGACAGCAGGATAATAATCGGCGAGTACAGCAAAAACTGCGGACCCAACGGGTACGGAAACGCGACGAGACTTGGGAAATACCTTGCTGAAAACGGTTTCCCGATGCGTCGGTTCAAAACGGGAACGCCGATGCGCGTACTCCGAAGCACCGTGGATTTTTCCCAAATGACGGAGCAGAAGGGCGACGAAGATATTTATCCGTTCAGCGAAATGACGGATAAAAAAGTCAGAAACGACGCGGTGTGTTACCTTACTTATACCAATCCCGAAACGCACAGGATAATCCTCGATAATCTTGATCGCAGTCCGTTGTACAACGGCGCGATTACCGGCACGGGTCCGAGGTATTGTCCGTCGATAGAAACCAAAGTGGTGCGGTTTGCCGATAAAGACAGACATCAGATTTTTATAGAACCCGAAGGGAACGACAACGAGGAAATGTACGTTCAGGGGTTGTCCACGTCTCTGCCGTTCGACGTTCAGGAAAAGATGCTCCATTCCGTGGCAGGGCTTGAAAACGCGCATATTCTGCGGTACGGATACGCAATCGAATACGATTGTCTCGACCCGAAAGCGTTGTTGCCCACCCTCGGCGTAAAGTCGGTTAAAGGGCTTTACTGCGCGGGACAGATAAACGGAAGCAGCGGATACGAAGAAGCCGCCGGACAAGGTCTGATTGCGGGCATAAACGCCGCGCTTTATATTGAAAACAGGGAAGAACTCGTTCTTACGCGCGATATTTCTTACATAGGCGTGCTTATCGACGACCTCGTGACGAAAGGAACGGAAGAACCGTACAGAATGATGACTTCGAGGGCGGAGTACAGGTTGCAACTGAGGCAGGATAACGCGGATATGCGCCTTACGGAAATCGGAAGAGAAGTCGGACTCGTAGACGATGAAAGGTACGCCCGTTTCCTTGCGAAAAAAGAGAGGAAAGCGGAACTGCTCGGCAAATTGAAAAAGCATTATACGGCGGAACAATGCGCCGAAGCGTTCGCAAAACGAAACGAACCCGTGCCGAATAACGGCATAAGCGCGGAAGAAATCCTCAGACGAACTACGCTTGATTGCGGAACGCTGACGGAAATAGACGACGGGTTCGCCGAATACGGTTTTCTTCTCAAACAAGTGGAAACGGAGATAAAGTACGCGGGATACCTTGCCAAACAGGAGCAGGCGATACGGGAAATGCGGAAAATGGAAAAACGCGTTCTGCCGCCCGACGTCAATTACGACGAGATAGAGGGATTGCGCAACGAGGCGAGAGAAAAACTTAAAGAAATCCGTCCGCTCAACCTTGCGCAGGCTTCGAGAATAAGCGGAGTGAACCCCGCCGACGTCATCGTCCTTATGATATATCTCGAAAACAGATAAAATATTTACGTTAATTACGAAACCGCGCCGATTAAACCCGACGCGGTTTGTTTATTTGCTTGGAGCGCGCGATTACGAACGAATCGGGCGGAACGGATTCGGTAACCGTTCCTCCTGCGGCGATAAAAGAACCGTCTCCTACGGTAACGGGCGCGACGAGATTGACGTTCGCTCCGATGAACACGTTTTTGCCGACCGAAGAGCGGTGTTTGGTTTTGCCGTCGTAATTGCAGAAAACCGCTCCGCAGCCCACGTTCGTGCCGTCTCCTACGTCCGCGTCGCCTATATAGGCGAGGTGAGACGCTTTTACGCCGTTACCGAGACGGCTGTTTTTTATTTCCACGAAGTCGCCCACGCGGCAACCGCAACCCACGTTCGCGCCGTTTCGCAGATACGCATAGGGACCAACCGTCGTGCCGTCGCCTACGCGGCAGTCGCAGAGAGTGGAGGAGAGAACGCGGCAGTCGTCGCCGATTACGGCGTTTTTAAGCACGCTGTTTTCGCCTATAAACGCGCCGCAACCGACGTAAGAGTTTCCTTCTATCGTAACGTTCGGACGGATAACCGCTTTTGAACAAACGCGTGATGAAAAATCGATAAACACGGAGTCGTCGTAAATAAGCGCGCCGTTTTTCTTATGGCGGTCGAGTACCCTTCTATTGATTACCGACAGGAATTCGGAGTAGTTTTCGGGGATGAATTTTTCCGCTTCTGGAAGACGGCAGGGAAAAAGCGCGCCCGCATAACCCGACGGCGCGATAAATCCGTCCCCTAAATTAAATCCGCGGTTTTCCTTGCGGCACAGTTCGGCAATGAAAGAAAAGAACTCGTCGGTGACGAGGGGCAGGTCGTCGTAAATAACGCAGGTAAGTTCTCCGTCGGAAACGGCGTCGCCGATACATGATATTTCGTTAAGCGTACAGAATTCGCCCTGAACGGCGGATATCGAATAGCCGCAGAATTTAACCGAAGGAAAAAGGTTGCGCGTGATTCTGTTTATTATCATTTTTTTATTATCTCCGCAACCGCTTTTTTGACGAACCGTAACGTTTCGTAAGCGCGATTTTCCTCTTCGCTTTCGGCAAGAAAACGGATTTTAGGCTCGGTTCCGCTCGCCCGTACTACGATTCGCACGCCGTTTTCTTCGCGGAACATCCCTTTCCCGATGGCGGCTCTGAACGCGTCGAGTTCGCCTTCGCTTGCGACGAGTTCGTCCGTTGCCGACGGAAAATCCGTCGCGTCGTCGAGTTCGGCGAGAGGATATTCGTTAAACAACGCCGACGCAATAACCGCCGTCATAACTCCGTCGCCCGTCCTGAGCGCGTCGGAAAAGACGACGTGTCCGCTTTTTTCGCCGCCGAGGCATAGTCCGTTTTCTTTCATAAGTCTGTAAACCTCGCGGTCTCCCACGTCCGCTCTTATCAGACCGATTCCGTTGCGCTTATACGCTTCTTCCACTCCCGAATTCGTCATTACGGTACCGCAAACCGCATTTTCGGACAACCTACCTTGCGATTTCATCGCTTTTGCGGCGCAATACATAAGATGGTCGCCATCGAGGAGCCTGTTCTTTACTACTGCTTTTACTCTGTCGGAATCGCCGTCGAAAGCGAAACAGGCGTCGTAGCCTTCGGAAACGGGAATAAGGCGTTCGGCGTATTCCGTGCCGCAACCGACGTTTATTCTGTCGCCGGAATTAAGGTCGTCGTTTACGCAGGTTACCGTCGCGCCGAGCATACGGAATACTTCTTCGGCAATTCCGCTTGCCGCGCCGAACGCGCAATCGAGGAGAATTTTCATACCCGAAAGGTCGGGTAAAAACGGAAAAGAGTCGAGGTATATTTTTCTGCCGTCGGCAAAGGTGAGGGAAGCGCGTTTTTGCGGAATGAAAAAGGGCGAGGACAGGTAGTTTTCCACGATGCGTTCGTCCTCCGCGCCCGCTTTGCTGCCGTCTCCGCGGAAGAGTTTAATTCCGTTATACGACGGCGGATTATGACTTGCCGAAAGCATAATTCCGTAGTCGCAACCGAGTTTCGTCGTGCACAGAGCGAGGCAGGGCGAGGGAACTACGCCTAAACTTATTACGTTTACGCCGTGAAGAATAAGAGCGGACGTAAGGTGTTTTTCCATCTGTACGCCGCTCGGGCGCGTGTCGCGCGCAATGGCGACGGCGCGGCAGGAAGGAAGTTGCGAAATACCTTTCGCTACGTCGCAAAGAAACTTCTGCGTGAAAAAACCGTTTTGTCTGCGGATACCGTCCGTACCGAAATAACTCATCGGTACAGTATATTCTTTAACGCGTTATGATGTGAACCGAATTATAAATGAAAAACTTTTTTCAATTCGTCCGCTACGGTCTTTCTGCATACGATTACCGTTATCAGGAAAATTGCCGCGCTTACGCAGGTGGCGATTATCGACGGGAGTTTAACGGACAGGTCGAAAACGTACGCGCTTACGCAAGGTATGACGCCGAAAACGCACAATAAAAGCAAAGTCGCTATATATTTGGACGCCTCGTTGCGTTTTTTGAAGATAAAAATCAGCATAAGTATATCGCTTGCGAGATAAATCGCGGGAAGCCAACTGATAAAAATCCAGTGGTTGCCGCCGACGGCGAGTTTGATTACGGCAAAAATTGCGGTCAGGACGAGCGCTTGTCCGAGTATCCGTTTATGAAAACCGCGTTTTGCCGCGACGGTTACGTTAATAAAGTAATAAACGTATATAAAAGAAACGAGCACGGCGACGAACCATAGTTTCGTCGGCGTAAAAATAAAATTCAGCGTAATGCAGATTACGTTTACGATAACGGCAAGGACGATATACGCAAGGGAAAACTTGCCGAGGATTATGCGTTTTACGGCAGGGGTGGGGAAGGGAACTTCGCCTTCGGAAACGAGAGGAGCGTGACACAACGGGCAGACCGTCGATTTGCAGGCGACGTCAACGTTACAGTTTTTACAACGCATCGCATTCCTCCCTGAAATTGGAAATTACTTCCGCGCCGCCGCAGAGCGCGGACAGACGGGAGCAGAACGCGCGTTCGTTTTCCGTGGAGACGAGTTTGCGCGTAAACGAAATTACGGTTTTGCCGCCGTAAGAAACGACAGCCACGTTGTCGGGCGTTTTTTTGTTGCAGTTGAGATTAAACAGAAATCCGTCGATAAGAGAGTTTTCTCCGAGTTCGACCTTGCCTAAATTCGACAGGATAAAGGTTTGTCTCGGCGGAGAAAAAATTCTGCCTACCCTCGAAATATATCCTTTAAGGAACAGGGGCATAAACTTGAACAGCGGCATTTTCGACATCAGGGAAGTAAATCCGAGTTTAAGTTCCACTTCTTCGGGCGCGAGTTGTTCGTCGAGGAGTTTTTTCACCACGGGAACGAGGCTTTCGAAATCGTCAGGCGCGTCGCACGGAAGTATTATTTTTGCAAAAACGGTAAAGTTTCCGAGGGTTTTGCTCGAATAGCGTTTACGCAGGTTGACGGGAACGAACGCCGTCGGGTTCCTTTTAAGAGGTCGTTTTATATGGTTTTCCGCGACCGAAGCGAACATAAGAGCGGTCAGCAGAACGGTTACCGAACAGTTTCTCGCTCTTGCCGCCGCGAGAAGCGCGTCGGTATCGACGGTTGCCTGAACGAGACCGAAACCCGTCGAAGAAAAAGTTTTTCCCTTCAGTCCGAGGGCTTTGCCCCCCGCCATACTGTTTATTCCTTTTCCGAGTTCGGGTTTTTTATAGTACCGCGCGAAAGCGTCTTCGGTTTCTTCCGGATCGGACGGCGAAGAGAGGGTAAGAATATTTTTTTCGGGGAAAGATTGCTCCAACGCTTCGAAATAGTAAAAAATAACGGTTTTCAGGAACTCCATTGCTCCCGTTCCGTCGCACAGACCGTGAAAAAAGTCGATGAATATTCTTTTTCCGTAATACGATACGCGGAGAAGATAGCGGTTGTTGTGCGGAAAATCGAGAATTTTCAGAAGCACACCGTCGTCTTCTTCGATGATAAAAGGCAGTTTATTTTCGTCAAGGTACGGGCGGAAGAATCCGCGTTTTAATTCGCTTTTGAAAAACGGGTGGCGAATAAAGGCTTTTTCCACCGCTTTTTCCAATGCGCAAGGGTCCGCGTCTTCGCGCAGTTTTACGCCGAGGCGGAATAAACTTTGCGCTTTGGGGGTAAGTATCATCTGATACATTATCGCCGAGTTGTCAAGTCTGTACCAGGAATACTTCATCTGCGCTCCGGGTTCGTTTCGCCAAGTTTTATCTGAAGCGCTTTATAAAAATTCGTGGGTTTGGTTCTTATAAGGGTTACTTTGCTTTTTGCGAGTTTGACGTCCACGCGGCAGTTCTCCGCAAGTCTGAGAACGGTTTTCCCGTCCACGTCAAGGGAAGGCGTGTCGCTTTTGGAGCGGAAATCCGACGCCGTAAGGGTGATTACGCTTTCGTCGCCGACGACTATCGGGCGCGCCGTAAGAGAATGCGCGCATATCGGCGTAAGCACGAACGTATGCGAAAGGGGCGCGATTACGGGACCGCCTGCGGAAAGATTGTACGCCGTCGAACCCGTGGGAGTGGAGACGATAACGCCGTCGGCGCGTATGGTTTCGATGTCCTGTCCGTCTATTTTGACGTTGAGCGTAAGGATATGCCCGAGTCCGCCTCTGTAAACGACGACTTCGTTTATTCCCGTATAGGACTTGCCGTCCGCGGTTATCTGAAGCGTACTGCGTTTTTCCGTTTTGTAATCCCCGTTAAGGAATTTTTTGAGCGCGTTCACCGCGTCGGAGGGTTCGGAGTCGGCAAGATACCCTACCGTACCCATATTTATTCCGAGAATGGGCGTGCCGTAGTCGATCAGCAGACTTGCGGTTTTCAGAATCGTTCCGTCGCCGCCGAAGACGAGAGCGACGTCCGCTTCCGAAGGGTTATCGGACAACGGGGTTACGCCCGTGCCTTCGAAAAATCTGCTTCTTTCGGGCAGGCACACGGCTTGTATGCCGCGGGAAGCGAGAAAAGCCGCCGCTTCCCTGATATAAGGAAGCGCGGCGGCGGAATTCTTTGAAACTATAAGTATTTTCTTGCAGTTCATTTTTTAGTTGACGTGAACCACCCAGCCGAATTCGTCGGGAGCGGAGCCGTTCTGTATTCCGGTGATGCGGGCGTAAGCGTGACGGGTAATATCGCCCATTTCGTTGTTGTTGATGACGAGGTCTTCTCCGCGGAAGTTGAGTACGCCTACGGGGGAGATGACCGCCGCAGTGCCCGAACCGAATACTTCGTTCAGTCTGCCTTCGCGTTGCGCCTGAACGACTTCGTCTACGCTTATACGTCTTTCTTCGACTTTGTAACCGTCTTTGCGCAGAACTTCGATTACGCTTCTTCTCGTTACGCCGTGGAGAATGGAGCCTACGAGAGCGGGGGTGATTACCACGCCGTCGATGACGAAAAAGATGTTCATCGCGCCGACTTCTTCGACGTATTTATGCTCTTTACCGTCCAGCCACAGCACCTGGTCGTAACCTTTCTTGTTGGCGATTTCACCCGCAAGAAGGCTTGCCGCATAGTTGCCCATACATTTCGCTTCGCCCGTTCCGCCGATGGGGGCGCGAACGTATTCTTCTTCGATGATTATCTTCGTCGGCGCGAGACCGTGCGCGTAATAACTGCCGACGGGGCTGAGAATGATGAAGAAAATATAGTTATGCGCGGCGTGTACGCCGAGCGCTTTGTCGTTGGCTATCATAGTGGGACGGATGTAAAGAGCCGTGCCGGGGTCGGTGGGGATCCAGTCCTGTTCGAGAATGAGAAGTTCTTTCAGGCCCGCCATAACTTTTTCCACGTCGATAGTGGGCATGCACAGGCGTTCCGCAGACTTGTTTATACGGTTGAGATTGTCGTAAGCGCGGAACATCGTGATTTTGCCTTCTTTGGTCTTATAGGCTTTGAGTCCGTCGAAAATTCCCTGTCCGTAATGCAGTACGTTGGTGCAGGGGTCGAGTTCGAAAGCGGAATAGGGTTCGATTTCGGGTTCGCTCCAGGCACCGTCGGAGTAACGCATAACCAGCATATGGTCGGTGAAATACTTGCCGAAGCCCAGATTCGAAAAATCGGGTTTTGTCTTTTTGTTCTTCGTAAGCGTGATTTTCATAATATATACCTCTCAAAAATATATTTCAATACGATTCGTATCCCGTACTTACGGGCACGGGAGTTATTCTGCCGCCGAACGCCTCGTTAATTTTTTCAAGAAACGCCTCGTTCCTTTCGACGGGAACGGCGGAAACAACCGAAACCGTCGAGCCGTAACCCGTTTCCTTTACTTTTCCGCCCGCGCCGACGGTCAGACGAACGGTCTGTTCGTAGTCGCCGTAAGGCACCGTCAGAAGGTAAACGTTGCTTTCCTTCATTTCGCAGATTTTCGCGTTCGAGACGGCGTTGGTCGCCGCTTTCGTGTAGGCGGCTACGAGTCCGCCCGCGCCGAGTTTGATTCCGCCGAAGTATCGGGTTACCACGCACGCGACGTTGCTTAAATTGTTTTTCTTCAACACTTGCAGGATAGGCGTTCCCGCGGTTCCCGACGGCTCGCCGTCGTCGGAAAACTTCTGTTCGCCGCCGAGGCAGATAAGCGCGTAGCAGTTATGCGTCGCGTCCGAATACTTTTTTGCGATTCCCTTGACGAACGACAATCCTTCGTCGTAATCGCTTATCCCTTTGAGGGAAGCGGTGAACAGGGAACGCTTGATTTCGTAATCGGCGAACGCCTCGCCGTCAACGGTGAAGTAGTTCATCAGCCGATCGTGACGCGAAGATGAACTTTTTTGCCTTTATGCAGTATGAAGCCGTTGTTGTATTCGCTGTCGGTAAGTTCGCGGTCGTAACTGTCGATAACGGAATCGTCGATTTTTACGCCTTTCCCGTCTATCAGCCTGCGCGCTTCGCCTTTGCTTTTTACAACCTGCGTGGCAAGCAGGACGTCGATAACGTTGCGGCTTGCGGGGGTAACGTTTACCGACGGCATATCTTCGGAATTGCCGCCGAACGCGCCTCTTGCCTGCGCGAGAGCCTTGTCGGCTTCTTCCTGTCCGTGTACGATTTTGGTAACTTCGTAAGCAAGCCGTTCCTTAGCGGCGTTCATACGCTCGTCTTTATGCGCGGTAAGCGCGTTGATTTCTTCCATATCGAGGAAGGTAAGGAACCTCATACACTTGTTTACGTCCGCGTCGTCCACGTTGCGGAAGTATTGGAAGAATTCGTACGGCGTAGTTTTTTTCGGGTCGAGCCATACCGCGCCTTTCTGCGTTTTACCCATTTTTTTGCCTTCGCTCGTCGTGAGAAGTTCAAAAGTCATGGCGTACGCCGCTTTTCCTTCTTTTCTGCGGATAAGATCCGCGCCGGCGAGTATGTTGGACCATTGGTCGTCGCCGCCGCATTCGAGCAGACAGCCGTATTTACGGCAAAGCACGAGGAAGTCGTAACTCTGCATCAGCATATAGTTGAATTCGAGGAAGGACAGTCCGCGTTCGAGACGTTGCTTGAAACATTCCGCGGTAAGCATACGGTTTACCGAGAAAAGCGAGCCTATTTCGCGCAGAAAATCGACGTAGTTGAGATTGAGCAGCCAGTCGGCGTTGTTGACCATAACCGCGGCGTTTTCTCCTTCGAACGAGAAGAAACGGCTCATTTGTTCGCGGAAGCGTTCGCAGTTGTGCGCAATCGTTTCTTTCGTCATCATACTGCGCATATCCGTTCTTCCCGAAGGGTCGCCTACCATTGCGGTACCGCCTCCGATGAGAACTATCGGCTTATGACCCGCTTTCTGCATATGGCTCATAGCCATAAGCGCGAGAAAATGTCCGACGTGCAGACTGTCCGCGGTGGGGTCGAAACCTATATAAAACGGCACGGACTCCGAACCGAGAAGTTTATAAAGGTCTTCTTCGAAAACCGTTTGCTTTATAAATCCTCTTTCTCTGAGCACGTCCATTACGTTTCTTTTTTCTTCCATAAATCACTCCGTTTTCGGTGTTTTAATATAATTATTTATTATTATAGATTTTATTTTCCATAAAAGCAAACGAATGCGTGATAAAAAAGCAAAAAAAACGCTTTCGGATAAGAATCGGCATAAAAAAACGAACCCGCCGTTTTTGCGGCGGGTCGATATAAGTAAGTTTATCGGGTTGATATAAGCAGGTTTATTCTGCCGTGCGCGTAGAGTTATAAGCGAGCGCGTTCGTCTTTGCTTCGGCAAAGTCCATATAAATCGTCGGGTCGGTATGCGCGGCGTCAAAATAGAACGTGGTTTCGTAATCGATGAGGGAACTCATTCCGCCGTTTTTACCGTGCATAGCCCATTCGTCGAGGCTTTTGAAGTATTTGAAGTACCCGTTTTCCCATATTTCGATGGTTTCCACCATAGAGGTGTAGTTCGCGTCTTCGGAATTCGCGCCTTTGCGAAGATTGTCGATGCTTCTTTCGGTCGTTTTTGGGTTGTCCGTATCGAGTTCGAGAGTGAGAATGTAATAGTTGCCGTTTTCGCTCGTTTTATATTCGATTTGCGCGCTTTTAATCGTTTCTTCGGTTATATTCTGATCAGTCGCAGTATATTCGCCTGTTTGCGCGGAGCAATATATTCCCTGCAGTTGCTCCTTGGCCCATTTGTCTTCGGATATTTGTTTTTCAGGGTCGTCCCAGTAGCGTTCTATGCCCACTACCGCGTCCGAACCGTCGTCCGCTTTGAGGAATTGCGGAGAAAGGCTTTTTTCGCTGTAAACGTAATCCATAATCGACGCGTCGGAATAGGAGCGCAGAGCAAACGTAGTGTTTTCGGGAGCAAACGCACCTGCAAGTCCTCCGAGTCCCCCGCCGGGAATTGAATATTCGGTGTAGTAAAACTCGGTACCCGTTTTAAGAACGTATCTGTTGCCGATTACGGGAATTTCCAGAATCGTACCGGGCATCATCGTCGTTTTGCAGTTGACGAACAGGTACATGTTTTCCGCGCTTTTGGCGTTTGCGCACGCCGTACGGTACGCTTCGGCGGACGCTTTAATGAGATCAGCCTGAACGCTCGCCGAGGAAACGTCTTTTCCGACGAACGTATCGAGTTTTGCTCTGACGGAAGAAAAATCGGTTGTCGAGGAATTCGTCGGAGGCTGTTCGTTCGGGTCCGCCACGAACGTCTGAACGGCGGAAGTCTGTCCGCCGAAAAGTATTATCATTACGATAAGCGCGATTAACGCGAGAATAACGAGAATTTTTGATATTGTTGCAACGACTTTCATTTTTTCACCGTAAAATAGTTTTTACGCATCACGCGTACGGGATTATTTTAATATATTTGTCGTAACGTGTCAAGACGGAATTTTCCGCGGATAGCCTTGAAAAAACGGGTATTTACAAAAAAAAGGCAGGGTGTTATAATTTATTTCGTAAGCGCGTTCGGTTTATGATTGCGCATTCGGAAGTTTATATTCATATATTTCGGAGGTAATGATGAAAACACGGTTCGGAAAACGTAAAGGGCTCGGAACGGGGACGAAAGTCGGGAAACTCGATATGATAGCGTTGGGGCTCGGCGACCTCGGGTACAGTCTCGTCAGTTGTACCGTTGCGACTTATATCGTTTCGTTCGGAACGATGGCGCTGCCCGGAATGGGCGAAGCGTTTGCGACGCTTATGGGTATCGCGGTGGGCATAGCCGTTATTTTCGACGCGATAAGCGACCCGATAATGGGTTTTATTTCCGACCATTTTAACAGTAAAATATTCGGTAAACGTCATTTGTTTATGCTCGTCGGACTTATAGGAATGATGGCGACCGCAATAGCGGTATGGTACGTTCCCTTCCGCGCGCTCGGCACGATAGGCACGTTTATATGGTTTACAGTTTTTCTCATTCTGCTGAGAACTTTCAATACGATGTATTATACGCCGATAGGCGCGTTCAGCGTAGAGATAAGCACCGATTACAACGAACGCACGACGATACAGGCGGTACGTTCGGTTTTCTATATAGTCGGTATGCTCCTGCCCGTCGTTATTATGGGTTCGTTTCAGAATAAATACGCGGGATATTACAACGACGTAGGAACGCTCGTCTATCAGACGAAAGAAACGCTTTCCGAAGCGGAAATAGTCGCAAACGGTCTCGTCGGATGCGAATTCAGAAAAGGACAGCAGGTGGCGCAAGGCTATATAGATTTTTCCTGGGTTGCCACCGCGGTATGCGTGCTGACGAGCGCGTTTATGCTTCTCGTTACGCGTAGGTACGTTAAAATTCTCCGCGTGCGCGATGAAAAAGAAGCCGAAGAAAAAGGCGTGGAT
>JBJETX010000046.1:0-6058 GCA_051883535.1 Christensenellales bacterium
ATCGTGGCAAAATAACCCGTTGCTTTTGCGGAAAAGAAAGCCGAAAAAAAATCTTTCATTTTTTGCGTAAAGTGCAGGGAAACAGTTGCATTTTCTTGGGAAAAATATTAAAATAAAAACGAAAAAAATTCCATTAGGAGGATATTTATAATGGCAAAAGTAAAAATTGGTATCAACGGTTTCGGAAGAATCGGTCGTCTGGTTTTCCGTGCTTGCTGTGCGAGAAACGACGTTAAAGTAGTCGGAATCAACGATCCCTTTATCGACGTAAACTATATGGCTTATATGCTCAAATACGACAGCGTACACGGTCAGTTCAACGGAGATATTCAGGTTGTTGACGGTAAACTCGTAGTCAACGGAAACGCCATCACGATTTTCGCCGAAAAAGACCCTGCGAACATCAATTGGAAATCTTGCGGAGCAAAATATATAGCCGAAGCGACCGGCGTATTCACGACGGTTGACGCAGCGAAAGTTCATATCAAGAACGGCGGTGCGAAGAAAGTCGTTATCACCGCTCCCAGCAAAGACGCTCCTATGTTCGTTTGCGGTGTAAACCTTGACAAATACGACAAGAAGATGAAAGTCGTCAGCAACGCTTCCTGCACGACGAACTGTCTCGCTCCTATGGCGAAAGTTATCAACGACAAGTTTGGTATCGTCGAAGGTCTTATGACGACCGTACACGCTACGACCGCTACGCAGAAAACCGTAGACGGACCCAGCAAGAAAGACTGGAGAGGCGGACGTGGCGCAGGCGCGAACATCATTCCTTCTTCCACCGGAGCCGCTAAAGCAGTCGGCAAAGTTATTCCCGAACTCAACGGAAAACTCACCGGTATGGCTTTCCGCGTACCCACTCCCGACGTCAGCGTAGTCGACCTTACCGTAAGACTTGCTAAAGAAGCGACCTATGACGAAGTTAAAGCCGCTATGAAAGAAGCAAGCGAAACTTACCTCAAAGGTATCCTCGGATATACCGAAGACGCGGTAGTAAGCACCGACTTCGTATCCGATCCCAGAACGAGCATCTTCGACGCTTCCGCAGGAATTGCTCTTAACGGCAACTTTATGAAACTCGTAAGTTGGTATGACAACGAATGGGGTTACAGCAACAAAGTCGTTGACCTCATCGTTCATATGAGCAAAGTAGACAAACAGAAATAATCGTATCCACGGATACAAAAAAGGCTGTCGCGAGACAGCCTTTTTAATTATAGGCTCTGCCGTAAAAGTATTACCTTGGCAGAGCCTCGTTTTTTTGAAAAGAATTAAACGTTATTGAAAAGGTCTTCCATAGAGTACAAGCCTACGGGTTTACCGACGATAAACTTAGCCGCGCTTATACTGCCGAGGGCGAGAACCGAACGGCTTTCCACTTCGTGTTTAAGCGTGACGATTTCGTTGTTCATAATAAACATTACTTCGTGCTTGCCGACGATGGTTCCGCCGCGTACGGAGTTAATACCGATTTCGCCTTTTTTCCGTTTGCATATTCCGCTTCTTCCGAGAACGTATTCCGAATCGGGCAGGACGCTTTTTACGCCGTCTGCGAGCAGGAGAGCGGTTCCGCTCGGCGCGTCGATTTTTCTGTTGTGGTGCTGTTCCACGATTTCCACGTCAGCCTTATCTCCGAGAACTTTCGCGCACGTTTTTGCAAGTTGCAGCAAAAGATTTATTCCGAGACTCATATTTCCCGATTTGAGAATCGGGATTTTTTTTGCGGCTTCTTTTATATATTCGGTTTCGGCGTCGTCGAATCCCGTCGTCGCTATTACGCAGGGAATATTACGCTCGATTGCGAACGGGAGATAATCGTAGACGCAGGCGTGCATTGAAAAATCTATAATGCAGTCCGCGTTTTCTTGTACCTGCTTGCAGGAAGAATATACGGGAAAACCGCATTGGCATTTTTCGGGATATTTGTCTATCCCGCACACGATTTCAATATCGTTATCTTCGGCTGCAACGGAACGGAAAATCGTTCCCATCGCTCCGCCTATTCCATAAAAAATAACCTTCATACCGACTCCCGACCCGATTATTATTTATTCTCTTCTTTAATGAGGTATTCCAGAATCTGTACGGCGTTGGTTGCCGCGCCTTTGCGGATGTTGTCCGCTACGACCCAAAGGTTGCAGCCGCTTTCCACGGTATCGTCGATTCTTATTCTGCCTACGAAAACTTCGTCCTTGCCTTCCGCGTAAATAGGCATGGGATATCCGAGGTTCGCGTCGTCGTCCATAACCACGATTCCGGGTTGAGACCTAAGACATTCTTTTATTCCTTCGAGAGTGCAGGGCTTTTTGAATTCCACGTTAATAGACTCGCTGTGTCCGTGTCTTACGGGCACTCTTACGGTGGTCGCCGTTACTTTGATCGAATAATCGTTGAGAATCTTTTTGGTTTCGTTTATCATTTTTTCTTCCTCTTTGGTATATCCGTTGGGAAGGAATACGTCGATCTGAGGAATGCAGTTTCCGAAAATAGGATAGGGGAATTTCTTGGTTTCGCCTTCCTTGGCTTGGGAAACGAGGTCGTTGTAACCCGCTACGCCCGCTCCGCTGACAGCCTGATAAGTGGAATAAACTACGCGTTTGATTCCGTATTTATCGTTTAAGGGTTTGAGCGCGACTACCGCCTGAATCGTAGAACAGTTCGGGTTAGCGATAATGTGATTGTGTTTAAGACTTGCCGGAGCGTTGACTTCGGGAACGACCAACGGTACGTCCGGATACATACGCCATTGACTGGAATTGTCAATAACGGTAATGCCGTGTTTTGCAAAAATCGGAGCGAACTCCTTGCTGGTGCCGCCGCCCGCGCTGAAAAGAGCGTAGTCGAGATCTTTGCCTATTATATTTTCTTCTTTGAGTTCGAGAACGGTGTGTTCTTTGCCCATAAAGTCTATCTTTTTACCCGCGCTTTTTGCCGAAGCGTAAAGATAATAATTTTTGACGGGTAATTTTCTTTCCGTTAATACTTCAAGGAATTTATTTCCTACCATACCCGTCGCGCCTACGACGGCAATATTGTATTCTTTCATCAGTTGACCTCCGTATGCGAAATGTTTCCGCAGAATGATTACATTAAATTTTAACAAAAAAAATCTTTATAGTCAAACGAATGCCGCGTGTTCGGAGGCATTGCTTTCCTCTGAAACCGAAATCTTTTTCAAATCGTCGTAACGTCAGTTCTCAAAAGAAAAAAAGGGTTTTACGTTTGACAAAATTTTACCGATAGTTTACCATAGTATTTGTGAGGCAAAAATAATGAAGAGTACGGCGGAGAGTATCGTTATAAATGAAATAATGTCGAGCAAAAACAGTTCGACAATCATATTGAGCAGAACTGACGGAGAACACGCGGGTTTTATCGTTGACCTTGCGAACAATTACCGTACGACTTTCTGGATCAACGCCGCTTACGATAACGATTATTCGCTCGCGCTCGCCATTGCGTATAAAGTTCTCGCAGATTGTCCCGAGATGTTAAACGGACTCAATCAGTTCAACTATTGTAAACTCGATTTCACCAAAGACCTCGTTATAGTAAACGCGGTTCTTGAGTACATCGCTAAACTTCATTATAATTGCCTGATGATAATAGACAACATGGAGACGGTGAGCCGCGATTACAATCTGCGTACGGTCGAGTTAATGTTGAAAAACTGCCCGTCCAATCTTAAAATAGTTCTCGTTTCGGAAAAATTTCTTGATCTTAACTACGGTATTTTTATCGACGCCACGCCTAAACTTATATGCAAAGAGCATACGGAAGAGACGGTTTTCGACGAGGGAATCGCCGACGAGCCTCTTTCGGAAAAGGAATTCGGGTTTCTGCGCGTCTTATCCCGCCGCAGGTTTGCGGAAAGCGGATTTATCGATTCGGTAATACCGGGAGGCAGCGAACTTTTGTACGGTCTGTCGATGAAATACAGAAGTTCCGTTATGCAAACGGGCGGCAGAATGTTCAACGTAAACTCAAAACTTGCCGATCTTCTGGACAAGAAAGGGAAAAAGGGTGGTTTTACCGACGAGGATTACGATAAAGCATTATACGAATACTATATCGGAGAAAATGGGAAAAATCCTCTCAAAGCGTTGAAGACCGCGTTATCGCTGAACGATCCGCAGAAGATTGACGACGCCGTGAAAAAGTTTATCGATGAAAAAAAAGATATTTTTCATCTTTACGAGTTCTCCGGGCACAGAGGAAAAATCGCGTTTCCTAAACTGGACGACAAACAGATTTACGCGCGATATTTTAAGATTGTAAACGAGGTTCTCGGAGCGAATAAGTGCGAAGACGCCGTAAGCGAAGCGCGTAAACTTCTGACGGAAATCGACGAAACTCATCCGCTCGAAGCGCAGGTGACGAGTTGTTTGATAAGGGCGTTGTACTCGCTCGGTAAAAAACTGGACGGAGCGGAATACGCACGGGAATACGTCTGGAATAAAATAGAAAAATACGGGGAAGATTATCTCGTCAATATCACTTCGGTGGTGGAAAAATTAGCCGCAGGCTTGCAGAGCCTGAATATGTCGATTATTGTGCACAGATGTCGCGCGGTGGAGAAATTCTTACTCGACGAAAAGTTTTCAAACGAATTCTGGTACGTGAATATGTTGCAGACGTTCGTAGGTTGCAATCTCGATTTGGGTAACTATAAAAAGGCGATCGAGCATCTTAACAGAATAAAGAAACTTATTCCGTATTACGTTATTCCTTATAATCTGGTAGGCGCGTATTTCTTTGCCGGCGATATGGAACTTGCGGCGAAGACGGCGAACGATATAATAGCGGGCAGTAAGTGGAACAGCGTTACTTCCAATCTTACCGACGCCTACGTTCTGCTCGGACTGGTAGAGTTTTATTATAACAGAATTGACGACGCGGTTTATTATACCAACGAGGCGGTAAAACAGGCTTCGAGCGACGAATATACTTTGCTCAACGCAATTTCGATAAGATCGATGATTTGTGCGGAAGCAGGTATGTCGGAATACGCGAAAGACCTTGCGCTCTTATACGTCAAGAGGTGCGAAATAACCGGAAGTAAGCATACGTCGCTTATGTACGGCGCGGCGGCATACTGTTTCTGGCTGAATAAAGAGAAAGAAAAAGCCTTGTTCTATGCCCGTAAATGCGTTCTAGGGGCGTCCGCTCGTTCGGCGTTCTGGCTGATTTCCACCGCGATAATAATAATTTATATGTTCGAGGGCGACGATTACAAGTCCTGCCGTAATCTTGTGGAAAAGTTTTTTAACGCAAGTAAGAATTTCGGAATGGAAATGGTCGGCGTAGTGTGCGACGCGTTGTTCAATCCGATAATCAACTATGCTTCCGAAAACGGAATAGAAACGGATTACGTCGATTTTATCAGGGAAAAGATGCGCGAAAGAAACGCCGTAATCAGTACGGAAGGCGCGCTGAAAATAAAGTTTATGGGAAATACCGGAATCAGCGTCGGCGGACAGGAACTGGTATGGAAGACCAAAAAGGCAAAAGAACTTTTCCTGCTTTACGTGCTGAAAGGCGAAGGCGGAGTCGACAGAAACGAAATCATTGAGATGTTCTGGGGCGATTACGTGTACGTATCCGCAATCAATAACCTGAAAACGACTAATAATATAATAAGGAATACGCTTGCGGCGAGAGGAATTCAGTTCAGGCTGGAATATTCCAATTCCAAGTATTCCATGCGGATAGATACGGGAGAAACCGATTACGACGGTTATTTGAAAGCGTACGCAAAAGCAGAAAAGGAAACGGATCTGCGTAGAAAAATGTTGCAGATAACTCATCTGGTAAGTCTTTACAACGACGGATTTGCAAACGACGTCAAAGTAAAATATTTCGTCGGTATACACGAGAAAATAAAGGACGAACTCGTTCTACTTATCGTAAAACTGATAAAAGACCTTACAAAAGACGGGGATTATCTCGAAGCGAAGAGATTTGCTACTTTGTTGAAAAAAGTGCAGCCGAATCTCGAATGCGGTAACGTTATCGCGGACATAGACAGAAAATTATTCAACTGATGAAAACGAAC
>JBJETX010000047.1:0-5978 GCA_051883535.1 Christensenellales bacterium
GGGCAAAACGCCCGTCGCAAGGGGGTCAAGCGTACCGAAATGCCCGATTTTTTCTTTTATACCCGCTTCACGGAGCGCGTGTTTAAGTATTCCCAAGGCTTTATTGGAAGAAATTCCCGAAGGTTTATTGAGATTGATAAAGCCGTTAAGCATTATTCACCATTTCTTTTACGGCGTCGAGAATCTTTTCGCATACGTCCTCAAAATACCCGTAAACTCTGCATCCCGCCGCTCTGACGTGTCCGCCGCCGCCGAAACATCTCGCGCAAGCCGCCGCGTTCACTTTATCCGTCGTGCGAAAACTGACTTTGAATTTTTTATCTCCGACTTCCGCCACGGAAATCGCAACGTCTACGCCTTCCACGTCGCGGACAAAATTGACTATTCCGTCCGTGTCGGCGTCCGTGGTTTTGGTTTCGGAAAAATCTTCTACCCGGAAAACGATCATTCCTATTCTGCCGTTCTCGAAAAATTTGGTTTTCGACAGAACTCTGTTCCTGAGGGTAAACACCTGCGGCGAAACGTCTTTAAGCAATCGACTGCAAATCTCTCCGTGCTTTATCCCGTAAGAAACGAGTTCCGCGGCGACCGAATAGGTTTCGGACGAACAGTTTTCAAAAGTAAATCCGCCCGAATCGGTCACTATTCCGGCATATAAAAGGGTAGCGATTTCTTTGTCTATCAGACTTTCGTCGTACTCTTTCATTATTTTGTAAAGAATCTGCGTAGTGCTTGCCGAGTCGGACTCGCGCAGGGTCACCGGACTGAAATCTTCGTGAATCTCGTGGTGATCTATTACGACGTTTTTGCCGATTTTGACGAATTTACGGAAAGCGATGTCTCCCACTCTTCCCGCGTCCCCCGTATCAACGGCAACCGCAAGGTCAAAATTGGTATCCTGCGCTACGTTAAACTGATTAAAATACGGTAAAAACGAGTATTTAGCGGAAATCATATCCGTCGTTTTCAAGTCGGGAGAAAAGAAACACGCTTTCTTTCCGTCGTTTTTAAGGAACGCGCTCAACGCTATTGCCGAACCGATACAGTCGCAATCCGGGTTGATATGCATAAATATCGCCACGTTTGACGCGTTTTTAAGAACGCCGATAATCTTGTCGTAATTATTCATCCTTTTCGCCGTCACCGCTGAGTTCACCTCTTTCGTGCATTTGCTTTATTATGCCTTCGATTTTGAATCCGCGCTCGAACGAGTTATCGAGTACGAAAGACAGATGAGGCACGAGCCTTATTTTCAAGCGATCGAACAACAAGCCGCGAATGAAAGCGGACGCGCTGTTTAGCGCTTTAAGCGCGTCGGCGGCTTTGCTTTTATCCATTACGCTGACGTAAACCTTCGCGCTTTTCAAATCTTTGGAAGTGGTTACGCCCGTAACGTTGATTAAAGTATCGAGCCGCGGATCTTTCATCTCATAGGCAATGATTTCGTTCAGTACTTTGCGTATTTCGTCGTCGACGCGTTCCATTCTCGGCATTTATCTGGACTCCTCCTCCATTATGTACGCTTCGATTACGTCGTCAACGTGAATGTCGTTATATTTTTCAAGACCAATACCGCAGTCATATCCCGAAACGACTTCTTTTACGTCGTCTTTCATTCTGCGCAAGGAAGCAATCGCGGTTTCGGTAACGACGACGCCGTTTCTGATAAGACGAACTTTGGCGTTACGCGTAACTTTTCCGTCTTTAACCATACAGCCGGCAATCGTCCCGACGCTGGAAATCTTGTAAATCTGTCTGACTTCCGCTCTTCCGAGATAAACTTCCTTATACGTCGGCGCAAGCATTCCTTTAATCGCCTTTTCCACGTCGTTTATCGCGTCGTAAATTACCCTGTAAAGTCTGATATCCACGCCGTTCTTTTCGGCAGACGCTCTCGCGTTCTGATCGGGGCGTACGTTAAATCCGATGATAATAGCGTCCGCGGTGAACGCAAGCCCTACGTCCGAATCGTTAATCGCGCCTACGCCGCTGTGTACGACGTGTACTTTAACTTCGTCGTTGCTGAGTTTGAGAAGGGATTGTTTTACCGCTTCGACGCTTCCCTGAACGTCCGCTTTCAGAATAATGTTGAGGTCTTTGAGTTTACCCTCTTCTATTCTCGAGAATACGTCTTCGAGCGTCGCTTTCTTCATCTGCAATTTTTCGATTTTTTCTTTCGCTTTACGCTCTTCCGCAACTTCTCTCGAAAGTTTCTCGTCTTTAACGACCATCATCTGATCTCCGGCGTTGGGAACTTCCTGCAATCCGAGTACGGATACGGGAGTGCTCGGCGTGGCTGAAACGACCTGCCTTCCTTTGTCGTCGAACATCGCTCTGACCCTTCCGGTCGCCGTTCCCGCAACCATAAAATCTCCGACTTTGAGAGTTCCGTTCTGCACGAGAACCGTAGCGACGGGTCCTTTTCCTTTATCGAGTTTAGCCTCGATAATCGTACCTTTCGCGCTTCTCGCGGGATTTGCTTTGAGTTCGCTGACTTCTGCCGTAGCAAGGATATTTTCAAGCAGAACGTCGATATTCATACCCGTTTTCGCGCTGACGCGTACGGTAGGAACGTCGCCCATCCATTCTTCGGAAACGAGTCCGTTATCCGCAAGTTGCTGCAAAACTCTGTCGGGATTCGCGCCGACTTTATCCATTTTGTTTATAGCGACGATAATCGGAACTTTCGCCGCTTTAGCGTGGTTTATCGCTTCGACCGTCTGCGGCATAATTCCGTCGTCCGCGGCGACTACGATAACGACTATATCCGTTATATCCGCTCCGCGCGCACGCATCGCGGTAAACGCTTCGTGTCCAGGAGTATCGAGGAAGGTAATCGACCTGTTTTGTCCGTCGTAAGGCACGCTTATGGTATACGCGCCGATATGTTGGGTAATGCCGCCCGCTTCCCCGAGCGCAACGTTCGCTTTTCTGATATAGTCGAGAATGGAAGTTTTACCGTGGTCTACGTGTCCCATTATCGTTACGATAGGCGGTCTGACCGCAAGCAACGCGGGATCGTCCGCCGCTTCGTCGTTGTGGAAAGATATAAGTTTTTCCTCGCTCGTCTGCTCTACTTTGAGTTCGAGAGTAATATTGAACGCGGCGGCAATAAGTTCTGCCGTATCGAAATCTATATTGTCGTTAATCGTTTTGTTCATTATTCCGAGTTCGAGGAATAATTTTTTGATGATCTCCGGCGCGGATTTACCTATTTTTTCGCTCAACTGCTTAATCGTAAGGTTTTCGCTGTTGATAACCGCGTGGGTGATAACCATCTGCGCGGGCGCGACGGTCTGCTTCTTTTTGTCTCTGTCGCCCGATTTACGAACTCTTACTTTCATTATTTCACCGCTGAGTTCATCATATTCCACGCTTGAATGGTTTTGTTCGTAACCCTTCTTTATGCGCTCTTTTTTATTGAGCGGTTTCTTTTCTTCTCCGCGTTTTTTCGCGTTTTTATCGGGTTGAGAAACGGGTTTCTTTTTCGAATTGGAAAAATTATCCGCAGGTTTGGCGGTTTGCTGTTTTTCATACGTCTGCACCACGGTATAATTGTTCTTCTTTATCTTCTGGGCGGCGGTAAAGTCTTCTACGGTAAATCTCGGTATGCTGCCCAAGCCGGGTTTCTCGTCTTCGGTCTGCGCTCCGTCAGTCGTGCTTTCCGCTACCGCTTCGACTTCTTCCGCGCCGTTATCCGCAGGAAGTTCGGAACGATTTTCCGCCTCTTTCGCCGCTAACGCCTGCTGTTCTTCCGCTATTCTGGTAGCCCTCTCCTCTTCAAGTTTATCGACAAAGAGTTTTCTGCCGGCATTAAAAGACGCTCTGAGCGCTTCGAGCGCACCCGAACTGATTCTGATTTTCTCCATAAGCGATTTGACCGCGTCCTCTTTTTCGGCAATCATTTTGCTTATATTGGCTCTGTCGTAACTTTTGGTAGTAGCCTTATTTTCACTCATTTATGTCGCTCTCCTCCATTTCTTTGATTATTGCCGACGCAAGATTTTTATCGGTTATTCCTATCGCTTTGCAATTTTTTCCCGGATAATAATCCTCTACGTCGACGCAAAATCCCTTTACGCCTTTTTTCGCAAGGAACGTTTTCAGTTTGTCGAGACTGCTTTTCCCCAAAGCGCGGTCGTATAGAACCACTCCGCAAACTTTTTTGCCGACTATATTGTCTACGCCGAACAGGATATTTCTCGATTTAATCGCGTATCCGACGTAACTAACAACGGCTCTTTTTTTCATATTCCTCCGCTACGGACGTATATATTTCCTCGGGTATTTCCCGTTTTAATACTTTATTCAGTATTCTTTTCTTTACGCAAGTTTTTACGCAATCGTCGCAGTCGCAGACGTACGCGCCTCTGCCGTTAGCCCTGTGCGTTTCGTCTATGAAAACGTTTCCGTTTTTATCGGATACTATGCGCAACAGTTCCGCTTTCGGCTTCATCTGCTTGCATACGACGCACATTCTTAAAGGCACGGATTTTATTTTTTCAGTTTTCATCTCCCTCGCCTGCTCCTTCGGTAACGGAACTGAAAGACTTGATATCCAATTTCAATCCGGTAAGTCTCGCCGCAAGTTTTGCGTTCATTCCGCCGCGGCCGATCGCAAGCGACAGTTTGTCGTCGGCGACGACGACCTGCGCCCTCTTGGCTTCTTCGTCGATTTTAATACTGATAACGCTCTTAAGAGGATTAAGACAACGGATAATATATTCTTCGATATTGGACGTATAAAGAATTATATCTATTTTTTCGCCGTTTAATTCCCTTACGATATTGTTTACTCTTTCGCCCTTGATACCTATACAGCAGGAAAGCGCGTCAATGTTCGGGTCGTCCGAATAAACCGCCATTTTCGTACGATTACCCGCCTCTCTGACGATATTCTTGACTTTTACGAGTCCGATGCGAAGTTCG
The DNA here is from genome assembly GCA_051883535.1 of Christensenellales bacterium. Taxonomy (GTDB): domain Bacteria; phylum Bacillota; class Clostridia; order Christensenellales; family DTU072; genus CAG-1782. The sequence continues at coordinate 4,930 of JBJETX010000047.1, forward strand.
GGAACTTCGATTTCAAACAATTTCTTTACGAATCCCGCGCAACTTCTGCTTACGATAACCTGCGTTCCGCCGCGGGCGGTTTCGCGGAGTTTTTTCACGTAAACTTTGATTATATCTCCGATATTGTATTTTTCTCCGTACACCTGATCGCTGAGCGACATAATGCCTTCCATCTGCGAATTGGTTATTTCGACATAAACGGTATTGTTCTCTATTCTGCGGACTATCGCCGTAACGAGTTCTCCCGCCTTGTCGTTCATTTCGTCGGCAACCTGCTTTCTTACCGCCTCGTTGATCCGTTGCATAATTACCTGTTTCGCGGTCTGAGCGGCGATACGGCTGAGTTCTACGGGAGTAATGTCTTCACCGATTATATCTCCGACTTTTGCGTCTTTCTTAATATCCTGCGCTTCTTCAAGCGAGAGTTGATTGTCTTCCATAGGTTCGCCGTCGACTACTACCTGATAAGCGAAGAACTGTACTTTACCCGTTTCTTCGTTGAGTTTTGCAGATACCGCGCGGCTTTCGCCCATTTCCTTTTTGTAAGCGGACGCAAGTCCCGCTTCGATCGAAGAAATTAGCATTTCTTTGTTGAGTTTTCTCTCTTTTTCCAGTTGGTCGAGTGCCAGGAAAAATTCTCTGTTAAACATTTTTTCGGGTTCCTCCTTGCTATATTAAGCGGATATTTTTTATTTGAAGTTAAGAAACGGTCTTACAGTGCCGAGAACGTCTCTTTTGTACGTGGTTTGTTTGCCTTTTTCTTCAATCGTAACGGTTTCAGCGTCATACGAAAGAAGTACTCCGTGCGTTTTCTTTCTTTTTTGTCCCGCGTTCGGGGCGAAAATCAATTCGAGGTCTTCTCCGACGCTCCTCCTGTAATCGTCGTCCGTTATTACCGGTCTGTCCAACCCGAGGGAAGAAACGTTAAGATAATAGAATTCTCCGTGCGAAACGTCGTTGTCGTCCATAACGGGGTCGAGCGCTTTGGATACCTTTTCGCAATCGTCAATCATTATTCCGCCTTTTTTGTAGATAAAAAAGGTGAGATT
>JBJETX010000048.1:0-5937 GCA_051883535.1 Christensenellales bacterium
TCGGATTACGCGCTCGAGACTGCGATTCGCAGCGAAGTTACTACAGAGCAAAGAAGGTTGCTTGAAATAAGCGAATACGAAAAATCCGACTCAACCGCTTATACGGTAATCAAAGGAAGGAGCAAAGTAAAGGACAAGTACGTAAACAGCAGCGTTATCGGACTTTTGTCCGCGTCCCTTGAAAAAACTTCTTTTATGAAGTCTTTCGGGTTGGACACCGCTCCGGTATATATCAATATATACGCAAAGGATTTATCGGGCAAAAGGGAGATAACGAACTATATCGACGATTGGAACGATTCGCTCGGCGGAAACGTGTTTTACTTCGACGTAACCGAAATGTTTATGTATAACGTAGGAACGATTACCGACATCTGCGTTTACGCATTGCTTATAGTGGCGTCGATTTCTCTGGTGGTTTCGTCGGTAATGATAGGAATAATAACGGGCAATTCCGTTGTGGAGAGAACTCGTGAAATAGGAATCCTGCGCAGTATGGGCGCGAGGAAAAAAGATATTCTGAGCGTATTCTTATCCGAAACGTTACTGATAGGCGCGTTTGCCGGGGCAATAGGAATCGCGCTTACGTTTGCCGTTGCGCCGCTTCTTTCTCTGATAGCCGAAGCGTTCTGCGGAATACCGGATCTTGCCGTTGCCAATCCGTTGTATTCCATAGGATTGTTCGGACTCAGCGTATTTCTCGCCGTTATTTCCGGGCTTATACCTTCGGTAAGGGCTTCCAAGAAAAACGTAGTGGACGCATTGAGGGTAGAATAATAATTTTTTGAGCATAAGATGCACTAAAAATGCGTTCAAATTTCAAATAACGCTAAAATTCGACATAATTGTACAAACGAGAAAAATTTAATTCGACAATTTGTTCAAAAATGGTTTACAAGTGCGGTTAAATATGATATTATATTGTCACAAAACACAGAATTAAAACTTTTAGCGTGTTTTTATGGAGGATTATGAGACAATTTAACGTAGTATTTTGTGAAACCAACGGCTCTTTATCGGCTAATGCGACGGCTTTCTTCGCCGACGACGCGGACATTAACCTTATTGTCTGTCAATCGGCAAAAGAAGTTTCCGACGTTCTTAAAACGACGGACGTAAAAGGTCTGGTTATCGACATATCGTTCGAGCGTTGCAAAGAGTTGGCTATTGCCTGCAAGGAGAGGGGAGCGACGGTTATTCTTTTAAGCAAAAATATGGAGGACGAAGTGGACGGCGCGCTTGCCGCGGTTCCGCACGAGGCTTGTTTTTATAAACCTTATTCGTTACTTGAAATAAGAACTCAACTTTTAAGGTATATGATTCAGCAGTCCGTCAGCGTTAAACTCAACACGGGAATCAGGAACATCGACGAAAGACTGAGCAGCATTTTTATCAGAGCGGGAATACCTCCGCATATCAAAGGTTATCAGTTTCTGAGAGAAGCGGTGAAACTTGCGGTTGCGTATCCCGAAATGATAAATTCGATTACCAAAAAATTATATCCTACGATAGCGCAAATATATCAAACTTCCCCAAGCAAGGTAGAGAGGGCGATAAGGCACGCCATCGAAGTCGCGTGGAACAGGGGGAAAATCGAAAATATAAACGCGATTTTCGGAATCAAGATTTACAATAAGGGTGAAAAACCCACAAACGGCGAACTTATCGCTCTCGTTGCCGATAAAATGATGATCGAATCGTTGTGATGATAGCGGCGCGGAAAATTTTAATGAGAATGAAAAAAGGCATCGGTCGGATGCCTTTTTTTGTCGGATAAATTTTAATAATTGTCTTTAATCGAAACCGACAGGTAGCGCGACACGTCGAAAAATTTCCACGGCACGTTATCGACGGGGGGATATACTCTGAAAACCATACGTTCTTTCGTTACCGGGTGGGTAAGTTTCAGTTCAACCGCCCAAAGAGCGAGATTGTATCCCGCAGGGGATTTTCCCGCGCCGTATCTCTGGTCGCCGAAAAGAGGATGTCCGACGGTCTGCATCTGTACGCGAATCTGATGCGCTCTGCCCGTATGCAGTTTTATGCTGACAAGGGAAAGGTTGTCTTTTGTATCGAGAGTGGAATAATCGAGTACGGCTTTTTTCGCGCCTTCGGTCGCCATAGGAACGGAATAGACCATATTCTTGGACGAATCTTTAACGAGGTAGTGCGTTAAACCGAGCATTGCCTTTTCCCGAGGCGTGCCGACGACGACTGCAAAATAACGTTTTTCAAACTCGCCGTTCTTCATAGATTCGCACATACGGGAAGCGGCTTTCGAGGTTTTTGCAAAAACCATAACCCCACCCGTAGGACGGTCAAGTCTGTGTATAAGACCGACGTAAGCGTCGCCGGTTTTGTTATATTTTGCAATCAGATATTCCTTAACGACGCTAAGCGCGTCTTTGTCTCCCGTTTCGTCGGGGCAGGAAGGAATATTCTGCGGCTTAACTATTACGATAATATGATTGTCTTCGTATACTACTTGTAAATTTTCTGCTGTAAAATCCTGTTTCATAATTATTTATTATATATAAATAACGCTAAAAGTCAAGCGGAGCGCGTAGATTTGAAGTTATATCGGTTTTTTAGCGCGAAGAATGTCTTACTAAAAAATAATTAACTTGCCGCGCTTAAATAATCCTTGGAAAAACCGCTTTTCTTGACATTATCACTTATATAAAGTATAATTTTATAAGTTATGAAGAAAAAAGAGAACGTATTGGCTGTAATCGCGCTTGCGACGGTTATCGTTTTGCTTGCGGGGATGATTCTCGCAACGGTTTTGCTGTCGGAAAAAAAGTCGGACGAGTGGGAGTATATTTCCGCTAACGAGAACATCGATTACGTCGGGACGGACTTTGAATATCTCGATAACTTCCGGTCGGCAATAAGCACGTATTTCAGCGAACTTTTCAACGAGTTTTTCTCATCGTACATAAACCTGAACGCCGCTTTGCAGGACTACCTTAACGGGGTTGTGGGAAAAATCGTTTCCGCAATGTCGTCCGCGAGAATCCCCGGAGCGAAGTTGGATAAAATCGCAAAAGCGTTGAACGATAATTCTTTGGGCGCGATTTTTTCGTCGATAAAGTTGGATATTTCTCAACTGCACAGCATCGAAGAACTCGAAGCGTACATGATCGGTAAACTTGCGAACGTAGGATTTCTCGACTTTTCGGGAAAGTTTTTTAACGGAATAATGAAGGAAACCGCCCTGACGGAAAGTGAAATCGCAACCGTGATTTACTACTATCTCAAACAAAACGCAAACGAAAGTTACGTAGGGGTTCTCGACGTGGTCGGCAAGGACTTCTTCGTATCTCTCGTATCCGATACGATATACGTCCTGTCCACGGTACAGACCGCGTCGCAAAGCGATTATCTGCTCGTTTCCGCGGCAGAGTCGCTGAAAGAAATTTTGTATCAACTCGGAGGAATTTATTCCGCGCTCGCGCTTCTGCCCGGCGGAGCGGAAACCGCGGAAAAAGTATTCGGTTTTAACTTCGATTTTGCCGACGGGTATAAAAACCCCGAAGTCGTAAACGGTTACGTTTCGGCAATCAAGGGAAAAATAGGGGAACTTGCGGTGATTTGCGGACGTTTGATGAAAATTGTTTCCGCAGAAGACGTAAAAACGTACTGCCGTTACGTGTCGCTCGAAGAGGGAAAAGAAAAAAACGACGCGAAAATACAATGCGCAATAAGATTATCCGAAATTCTGTGCGCCGACGTATCGGATATAACCGCCGTCGGAGACGCGAGTTATAATTCCGTCAAAGAATTGGCGGACGCATACGCCAACGTTGCGTCTGCGGCGGCGGATCTTGCTTTTGAACTGATTTATTCTTTGGTAGAAGACGTAGAGAGGACGGAACCGACGGATTTTTCTCCGTATTTTTCCGATTTTGCCACGGCGGCGGAAGCGTTGTCCGCCGTGAATATGGGCATCGAAGAAATCCGCGATCTTTCCGCAGACTCTGAGGGATATACGACTTTACTCGGATATGCCGACGACTTTTTCGGAATAGAAGAGGGCTTAGGCGGACTTTGCGGCAACCTCATAACGTTGCGTATCGCCGACTGGATATATCCCCTGATGAAAGAAGAGGTGAAAAATGGGTAGACTTCTTTTGGAATGTAAAAACGTCACGAAAAGTTTCAACGGTCGGACTTTCGCACTAAACGGTATCGACCTTAAGGTATACGAGGGCGATTTTTTAAGTATACTCGGAGAATCGGGGAGCGGGAAAAGCACCCTTCTCGGGCTGATGGGAGGAATGGATACCGCTACTTCCGGCAGCGTGATTTTTCATGGTTCGGACCTGTCCTCGCTGAAAGAAAAGGAACTTGCCGCGCTCAGAAGGCGCGAACTCGGATTCGTATTTCAGTTTTTTAACCTCGCGCCTTATCTCACAGTAAAAGAAAATATACTTTTACCGCTGTATCTGGACGGCAAAAACGTAAAGAAATACGAAGACACGCTCGACGGATTGATGAAGTATCTGAAAATCGACGAAAACGCAGGTAAACTGCCGTCGCAGTTGTCGGGCGGCGAACAACAGCGCGTCGCAATCGCAAGGGGTCTGATTTACGAGCCGAAAGTTATTTTTCTCGACGAACCTACGGGCAATCTCGACAGTAAAAATTCCGAAGAAATTATGGCGTTGCTCAAACAGATCAACGAAGAAAGAGGAACGACCATTATTCAGGTTACGCACAGCGAGCATAACGCTCTGTACGGAAACAGAATAATCAGGATAAGAGACGGGAAAATCGTGGAAGAACGTACTCTTTACCGCGACGGGGTCGATACGGGGGAGGAACTTACGGCAATCGTGCCGGAAGAAGAGAATTCCGCATGCGAAGGGAATACCGAATCGGATTCGGAAAATATCGCGTGTGAAAATTCGGGAGCGGATAACTGACGATGAAAATAATCCTGAATCATACGTTAAGGAGCATAAAAGCGCATATAGGGCAACCCATAGTAATCGTTTTGACGGTTACCGTAGTTACTATGCTCTTTTTCGCTTCGCTTTCGTTGAAGGATTTATTTTACAATTTTCAACTTGCCAATCTGTCAAGGGTAACGCAGGGAGCGGACGTAGCGGTTGAGGGCGGATTGTTTTCGGGGCAACGACTGGACGAATTCACCTCGTCAAGGCAGGACGAAGTGGAATACGTAGATAAGTATCTTACTTCGGCGGGGATAATAAACGGCGAAGGGGATAACGGAAGAGAGTCCACCGCCGTCATTATAGAGGCGACCGACCTTAACTCGTTTTTGACGAGACATAAATCCGCGTTACGGTATTATAAAGGTATTTCGGAAGCGGATTACGTTTATCCCGAGATATGGATAAGTCGCGCGCTCGCCGATAAACTCGGATGTACGGTGGGAAGCGTAACCGAGATTTTCGTAGGGTTTTACGGGCGAAACGAAACTTTTACCGTAACTTATATTTTCGAGAACGAAGGATTTTTCGCAAACAGTACGGTTCATAATATTCTCACCGATTTATCCGCTTTCGGAGATAAAGGCTTATATACGGAAGCGTATATAAAACTGAAACAAAACGCCGATAAAGACGAGTTCGTCGGCGCGCTTAGCGAGTATATGGATAACGCGGAACTCAAGATTGACGACGCCGTAGATTACGAATACATAGAAAGGGTGGTTTCCGACAACGAAAATTTGCTTGAAATCGCATTGATTTTCGTGGTTGCGCTGGTGATTTTCATTCTTTTCGGCGCATACGGAGTGGTTGCAAAGAACCGAGCGTCGGAAATGCTCGTGTTCAAAGCCGTGGGAGCGGGACCGCTAAGACTTTTTTCCGTTCTTATGACGGAGGTTATTTTATACGGTATTACGGGCGGAGCACTGGGAACGGTCTGCGGCCGTTTCGGAATGGAAATAGTAGTGCAAAGCGTTAT
>JBJETX010000049.1:0-5824 GCA_051883535.1 Christensenellales bacterium
TAAAGTGTGTTCTTTATTTACGTACAGACTTCCTGCCCCGCCTACGACGAGAAGACGTATATCCGTTCCGCTTAGTATATCGCAAAGATGAGCAAGCGATTTCCCGTGCAGAGGAAGCAATTCGGGAACCCACGCGCCGAATGCGTCGATAACCACGTCGAACTCCGATAAATCTTCTCTTGTCAAATCGAAAAGATCTTTAACGACCGTTTTCGCCCTTGCATTTTCCACTCTGGCGTTACCCCGAACAAAGCCGGTTACCTCATAACCGCGCGAAACCGCTTCGTCAACCAATAACTTGCCCTGTTTTCCTGCCGCACAAACTATTGCAACTTTTTGCATTTTAATACCTCCGAAAACTTTGATTTTGTTTGCAACCTCATCGATTACACCAGAAGTATAACAAAGGCAAAAACATAATACAAGAACGTTACTTTTCTATTACCGGATAATATATTCGTAACTTAGTTTCTTTTTTGAACCGTTGACTTTAACTTGCGCGAGTGATATGATAATGTCATCTTAAAAAACGGAGTCGAACTTATGCTGACGAGAGAAGAATTGCCCGAATGCCCCGTTGCAACCACCGTACAACTGATAGGAAACAAGTGGAAATTGCTTATTATCCGTAATTTAATCTACAACGGAAAGCAAAGGTTTACCGACTTCGTAAAAACCGTTCCCGGGATAAGCAAAAAAGTATTAACAGATAATCTCCGCGCGCTGGAAGACGACGGACTTGTTGAAAGAGAAGTTTTTGCCGAAGTCCCGCCGCGCGTTGAGTATTCCCTTTCCGAACTCGGAAAAACGTTAAAACCTATCCTTGACGCCATGCACGTCTGGGGAACGGATTACAAGGCTCATCTGTAAACGGATTCTCATTAAAAATCATCGGTTTTTTCAACTTACGCAATCGCTATTTACGATTACGCTTTTTATTTTACGATTTTCCGTATTTATAAACGACGAAAAACCCTTACAAAAAACGGTTATTCCGCTTAAATTTGAAAAATCTGTCGACAAAAATTGACAAAAATCCGCAAATGGTATTGACGAGAAATGCAAATAGGAATAAAATAGAATACAAATTTATTCGTTTTTACTATTAAGGGGGTACAAATGAAAAAGGCTTTTATCTTTGCGATAATAGCAGTGCTTGCTGTATTTTTTACCTGCATTTTCATATCCTGCAACAACTCATCCGACGTTACGAACGAAGTTTATATGTGCGAAACCGTTGAATTCGGAACAAACGTTTCTTATTCGCTTTCTTTTGACGGTCGCACGGCAAAACTGTATCGTCGCACAGCCGTATCTTATTCCTCTTTCTCCGGCGAAGTAACCAAAAAATCAGACGGCGTTTTCATTCTGAAAATAACCTCTTCCGCCGACGATACCGCTATTCCCGATTATCTCGCGGAAAGCGAAATCACCATATCGGGTTCGGAATTTACTTTCAGCAACAGACCTGCGATTACTTATCCTACGGACAGTAGGAGCAACGATACTCCTTCAAACCCCGTGCCTTCCACCGATAACGAAGAACCCGTACCCAATTCCGACGAAAATGATAATACCGATACGTCGGACGACGAACCCGTACCTTATTCGGACGGCGAAGAAATTACGGACCCGTCGGACGACGAGCCTACGGAATTTATCATTACGCCCATAACTCCGCCCGCGCCGTGTACGCACGAAAATCTCAGAATAATCCCCGGAGTTGCGCCTACCTGCACGGAAAACGGTTATACGAACGAAACGGTTTGCGCCGAGTGCAGAGATATAATTATCCCAAAACAAACGCTTTCCGCCACGGGGCACAAATACGACCAAAGGAAATGCTCGGCATGCGGAGTAGTTTTCCTGCCAGGGCTTTATTCCTCGGAAACCGAGCGTTCGTCCTGCGGAGACGAATTGGTCAGACTGATAAACACGGAAAAGAGCGCGACTCTGCTACTTAACGAAGACGAAACGTACCTTTTAACGAAAATAACTTTGATTACCGAGATTTATCCTGCCGAAGCGTCGTTCGACGGCACGGAAATCATTCTCCATAACAACACGACGGCAGAAGACCTGTCTTCGCCGACCGCTCCCGAAAACGGTTTCGATTATACCGTGGAAGACGGCGGTTATACGCATTTGTTTACGAAAGTCACCGAAACCGAAGAATGCGTGATATCCGAAGTTTATCGCCTCGTAAGCGATTCCGCCGACCTGGACGGAGCAACGGGTTTTTACACGAAAACCGCGGAAACGAAAGAAACTTTTGCGGGCAATTACGCGTTTACGCCCGAAACGATTACGCTGTCTCTATCCGCAGACATTTGCTGCTCGCTCGACTTATCGACTGATTCGTTTGCGATTATGCCTTCGCCCGTTACTGTAAATTATCTGGTGAACGGCTCGACCGCGCTCGAATATACTTTTCCCGACTCCGCCGCAGTGGAAAATTATCTTTCTCCTTTAACCGACGACCTCGCCGCCCTCGATTGGTTTACGGACAGCGACGGCACCCTGCCCTATTCGACTGCGCGCGACCCAGACATAACCGAAAACTCCCTGTCGTTGTACGCTTTCAAAGAATACAAAGACGTATTCCGTTTCGGCGAGTATTTCTTTGAAATAAAACACGGTTCGTACGAAGAAAATTATTCTTTTGAAAACGCCGCGAACGCGCTTCTTGCCGAAGGAAAAACTTCTCTCGCTTCCGACGGATACGCTCTTTCCTGGACTGAAAACGGCGAACCCGTCGCTTCTTTATCCGTTCCGCCGTCTGCCTACGCGTTGAATGAGGACAGAGAATTTATTCTTACCGTTTCTCCCGGGCAGAACAGGATTACGGTTTCCGTGTCCGACGCCTCGGACAACCTGACTTATTTGTACTTTCCCGAAGAAGAAAGTTTTCTTGCGTGCGACGCTCCCGACGCCGTTCTTACCGTTATCGGCATTACGGAATCGGAAAAACTGAATTATAACTTCGTTTCAAATGCGGACTTCACGTCGTTTACCCGCACTTTTACGGGAATTACCGTTACTTATATCCGTCCCGACGGAGAAACGTCGGAGAGAATCCGCGCGCTCGAACCGTACGCCGTCGGCGCAGATTTTACTAACGAAAAATGGTTCACCGAAGACTCTTCTTACTCAAAAGGCGAATCCGTGACCCTTTCTTCCTCTCTGACTCTTTATTCGAGAAGGTTCGTCGTTTCTCGCTACGACGGGAACGAGTTCGTATGCTCGGTTTATTGCGGAGATATGCCTGCCTCGTTGCAAAGCGAACCCGTCGCCTCGTATACCTTCCTCGGCTTTTTCGCAGGGGAAACCGCCCTGTCCGAATACGCCGCTCCGAGCGACGGAGAAATCACGATAACCGCGGTTTATTCGTCCTCCGTTGTTACGAAAACTCCTACCGAAACCGAAGCGGGATTGCGCACGGACGTGCGTCTTACGATAGACGGCGAAGCGTCAACCGATACGGTAATACCTGCGCTTTCGGGAACCGATTATACTTATTCGGTTACCCTTTCGCCCTCACTTATGGCGGAAGGAGAAGGGCTGTATTCCTCTGCGGTTTACGGGGATTACACCGTAACTATCCCCAAACTCACGTCGCAGACCGTCAGTTGCGGCGACGACGTTTATGAAATAACGATAAACGGCGACGGAACGGCAACCGTTTCGTATAACGGAACCGTTTATCAGACTTCCGCTACGGAAACGGCGGATTCGATTGTGTTCACCGTCGGTTCGCAGTCAAGCAACGAAGCAAACCCCGTATTTGCCGCGTCTTTGTCCGCATTCGGCGGTTTTTCCGTGTACGCGGTTACGTCCGAACAGCAAGCGGAAACGCTGAACCTTGCGACCACAGCCGCTCCGCAGACGGGAAAGAGTTATTTCTCGTATCAGGACGAAAACGCTATGTTTTTGTATAGTGATTTTTATTACATTGCAGATTTGTGCAATAACTATAGTTATATTGGCGAATACCCCGATCCCCCATATGAAGATGCTTTTTATTGGGAAACCTGCTATGTACAAAGCGGACTTTATTTCTCGTTAGTAAACGGAATCGTTCTCTATTCGACCGACGCGTCGAGACTGCCGCAAAGCGAATACGTTGACGATTTCGAAAATTATGCGGGCGCAAAAGCGTATAAAGTAACCGCGGACAGCCTTGCGTTTACGCAGGACAACGGATATACGTTGACAAAAGACGGCGTAGAGTATAACGGATCGTACAAACTTTCTTCGGACGGGAAAACGATTTTACTGTACGAAACAGCGACCGCCGCGCCCGTTTCGTTTATATACGCATGCGGCGACGCGCCGTCAGTAACAGCGGTTTACGAATAAGGATTGTAAATATTTTTCTTGACTTACCGCCGTGCGTACTATATAATATATAGCGCGTGGGGGTATAGCTCAGTTGGCTAGAGTGCCTGACTGGCAGTCAGGAGGTCAAGGGTTCGAATCCCTCTACCTCCACCATTAAACAGAAAACAACCGAAAACGGTTGTTTTTTTGTTTAATCGAGAAAAATTTAGGGATTCGAACGGGCGGTAAAGATACAATCCGGTGAATTGTCGCTCCGCCCAGGCGTGATAGGCGCGTTCTGAACGCAAGCAAACTACGTTTGCGCAGTGCTTGCCGCAAGGCAAGTACGCCGGAGCGAATCCCTCTACCTCCACCAAAAAAACTAATCCGCACACTCGGATTAGTTTTTTTATATCAAATTCGCTTGTCGGATTTGATTATAATATGAGCGAAGCGAATTATAATTCGAGCCGAAGGCGAGTTAAAACAAATCCACATCGAATTTGAATTATAATTCGAGCAAAGTATTGCTCTCAAATGATAATGCGCTTTGCGCATATGATAACTTCGCTCCGTAGATTACTACGCTCGAATTTTTTACAAGGTTGTATTTGCTTTCGCAATGATGATATACGGGCATACGCCCGATGATATGCAAAACTCCGTTTTGATGATATACAATGGCGGAGCCATTGATTATATAAATGAGCGGATACGCAACAAAAAAAACTGCTACGCGTTCTCTTACGAGTTACGCATTGCATTTTATATTAAAATTTTGTATGATATCTTTATAAGATATTTGTGAAATTGAATTATTCCGTAAAACGGGTAAGGAGACGACGTGCCGCGGACAAAACAAAATAATCCTTCGGATTTTTCTTCTCATAAACTTAACAAAAAGAAAATCGCCGTTATCGTAATTGCGTGCGTTTTGCTCGTTATTCTCGTCGCTTCGTTATGCCTTTATTTTTTCTTTTTCAAATATACGACGAAAGGCTCCGCGTATAGCATTTTTCAGATAGATTTGTCGGTAAAGCCGAGCGGATTACCTTCGGACCTCGATTACCTCTACGACCTTACCGTTGTCGATAACTGCGACGGTGGAGAAAATTATCTCGCTCATCCCGACAGCATCTTGCTTAACGCCGGGCAGGCCAACGAGACGATTTTTACTTCTTACGTTCGCGGACACGGCAGAGGCGCGTTGCTTACGAAGACTTCTTCCGACGGCGGACTCACTTACAGTTCAAGGCTGACGACCACTCCTTCGAGTTGGGCTGACAGCGAAGAAACTCCGACGTTATACGAGTTGAATTTTGTAAGCGGCGATAAAAAACTGATTATGATATCCGCAAATCCGAAATGGCCCGGTTACCGTAACGGAGACGGTTTTAACGCGTCAATATCGGACGACAACGGGCAGACGTGGACGGAATTTGAAAAGTTCTACGGCAAAGACTCCGATTATGATCGATGACGGTCATGGTAAATTCTGGCGGAA
>JBJETX010000050.1:0-5775 GCA_051883535.1 Christensenellales bacterium
TCCCCTCTGCCACTTACTATGAATTCGTCGCTCGATTTTTCCGTTACTTTGAGAGAAACGTCTTTAAGCAGTTCTTTCATAAGTCTTGCCCTGAGGTGTCTCGACGTGACGAACTTGCCTTCCTTACCCGCAAACGGGCTGTCGTTTACCGAAAACGACATCTGAAGCGTAGGCTCGCTGATTTTCACGAACGGCAAAGGTTCGACGCACGACGGCGCGCAGACGGTCTCTCCTATCGTAATGTTTTCCATTCCGCTGAAACTTACGATATCTCCCACCATAGCGCTTTCCACGGTGTTTTTGTTCAGTCCCGAGAACTGATAAATATTTGTCACTTTGCCGCGGTATTTTTCATCGGAATGATAATTGCAGACGACGACTTCCTGATTCTGTTTCATAACGCCGCGCTCGATTCTTCCGATTGCTATTCTTCCTACGTAATCGTTATAATCGATAGCGGATACCAATACCTGCAAAGGTCCGTTTTCGTCGCCTTCGGGCGGATCGATATGAGATATTATCGTTTCAAAAAGAGGTTCGAGATTTTTCCCTTCTCCGTCGGGAGAGAGAGCCGCCGTGCCCGCCCTTCCGCTACAATATACGACGGGGCTGTAAAGTTGCTCTTCCGTCGCGTTGAGTTCGAGCAGCAGGTCGTAAACCTCGTTAAGCACTTCTTCGCATCTTGCGCCCGGCTTGTCGATTTTATTTATACATATAATGATTTTATGGTTCATTTCCAACGCCTTCTGCAGAACGAATCTCGTCTGCGGCATCGGTCCTTCGTATGCGTCAACAAGCAAAACGACGCCGTTTATCATCTTCAGTACGCGTTCAACTTCCCCGCCGAAATCCGCATGTCCGGGCGTATCGACTATGTTTATTTTAATTCCCTTGTAATACGCCGACGTGTTTTTGGCAAGTATGGTTATTCCTCTTTCGCGCTCAAGCGCGTTGTTATCCATTACGCAGGTAGGAACGGACTGATTGTCTCTGAAAATCCCTCCCTGTTTCAGCATCGCGTCGACGAGCGTCGTTTTGCCGTGGTCGACGTGCGCTATAATCGCTATATTACGCAAATCTTCTCTTTTCATTTGCTGTTTGCTCCAATTTTACAATCTGTTAAATAACGCTTCGGTAACGATAATCGACGCGCTTCCGTAATCGCTGTCCGAATAAACGTTCATAAGAACGTCGTAAGGCGAGGACGGATTATTGAGTATCACTCCGCCGAATTTGACGTATGCGACCGCCCTTACCCTGACTTCAACCGTTATATCCTGCCACCCTTCACCCAGATAATATCCGCTGACTTTATCCGTGCTTTTCAGACAGCCTACCACGTAATTTTTTACGTCTATCGAATTCGTAGTCACGAAAATGTTTTCCGAAATACTCTCTTCGCCGTCGATTATTATGTTGTACTCGTATCCGCTTACGCCGTAAGTCTTATCGTCCGCTTTGAACGTGGATTCCACCCAGGAAATCTGAAAATCTTCGCTGATCGGCGTGACTATGGGTTTCTGAAGTTGCCACGCGGACACTTCGAGATAAATCCAATCCGAATACTGTGTTTTTTCGCCTACTATGTCGGCTTTCACCTTAAACGCGACGGTTCCTTTATGCCTCGGAAACGTCGTCACGGTATTCTGCGTTCTGCATACGGTAAACTTGCTTTCGTCCGCGGTCGTCGGATCTCCGTACCAATACACGTAACTGTAACTGTCCGCTCCGCGGATTTTATTCCATTTTACCCTGACGTAATAATCGTTTGCGTCGTCGAAGTCCGAAAAATACGGTGCGGGAACGTCCGCGGTCTTGCCCAGCACGAGCACGAGGCTGACCGTTATCGTCGCCAATATAAGAACGGCGCAAACGCTTGCGATAATCGCAAGCGTCGTTTTTTTATTGATAACCCGTACCTTTTTTCCTTTCTTCTCTTTCACCTTACGCTTTTACCTTTTTCAATCTGGCGAATCTGGGAAGTCCGTCTTCGAGCGGCGCCTTGCTGTCGCCCTGTATGAGCGGAAGAGCATAATCGATAAATTCTTTGCTCATTCCTTTGTTGTCGGGAAGAATCCAACTGTCGGGAATCTTCTTTTCCGTATTTGCCGCGAGTTCGATATTCATCAGTTTATATTCGATTTTATATTCGTCCCCGGGTTGTCTTTCGAACACGACCATTTTGTCGGTGTTTCCTTCGCACGCGCTGCGAACCGCGGTTCTGCCCGCTTCAAACGCCTCTTCAACGTCGACTTTGCTTGCAAGATGCGCTCCGCATCTCTGCATAAGACTGAATTCAATCGCTCTTACCTTGCCGCCGATTTTCTCTTTGACGAGATTTGCAAGCGTAGCGGCGACTCCGCCGAGTTGCGTATGTCCGAAACTGTCTTTTGCCGCGGAAGAAGCGGCTATCGCTTCGACAACGTATTGTCCGTCGGCGGTCTTTATGCCTTCGCTGAGCGCGACTATGCACTTTCCGTGATTCTTGTCCGCAACTTCCTTGACCTGAACGAGGAATTTATCCACGTCGAACGCCTGTTCGGGCAAATAAATGAGGTCGGGTCCAAGTCCCTTGTACGAAGCGAGCGCGCTCGCCGCCGTAAGCCAGCCTGCGTTTCTTCCCATTACTTCCACTATGGTAATCTGTCCTTTGTCGTAAACGGTCGCGTCGAGGAAAAGTTCCATCATCGTCGTGGCGACGTATTTTGCCGCGCTGCCGTATCCGGGGCAATGGTCGGTTCCGTAAAGGTCGTTGTCTATCGTCTTGGGCACTCCGATAATATTGCATTCGTAGCCGCTCGCAAGCAGATATTTGCTGATTTTATTGCAGGTGTCCATACTGTCGTTGCCGCCGTTATAGAAGAAGTACCTGACGTTGTACTTTTTGAACACTTCGAGTATTCTCTTATAATCGGTATCGTCCACGTCCGCGCTTTTCAGTTTGTATCTGACCGAGCCGAGAGCCGAAGAAGGAGTGTTTTTCAACAAATAAAGTTCTTTCTCGTCCTCTTGTCCTATATCGTAAAAATTCTCCGTTAAAATACCCTGAATTCCGTTTGCCGCGCCGTAAACTTTGGTGATGTTTTTCTGCGCAAGCGCTTCGATAAATACGCCGGCCGCACTCGAATTGATAACCGAAGTCGGTCCGCCCGACTGTCCGAACATACACGCGCCTACCAAATTTTTCATTTTGTTGCCTCCTGTTTATTTCCCTAATATTTTTGCAATATTGTAAAGTTCTTTATCGAATTTCGATTCCGCGTTTAGCGCGTCTTCGATATCCACGTCGATAATCCTGTTGTCCTTTATTCCCACGGCTTTTCCGCCCGCTTCGCCGTTTACGAACAATTCCACAGCCCTCGCTCCGCATCTCGCGGCGAGAACTCTGTCGCTCATCGTCGGCGTGCCTCCCCTCTGAATATATCCGAGTTTTACCGTTCTTATAGATATACCGTCTACTTCGGCGAGGAGTTTTTCTTTGAGTTCGGAACAACTGCAAACACCTTCCGCAAGAATAATGATAACGGATTTTTTACCTTTTATTCTGTCGAGTTTAATGGTCTTTGCCGCTTCTTTTATATCGAAAGGAATTTCCGGCACGATAATTATTTCCGCGCCTCCGGAAATACCCGCATAAAGCGCGATATCGCCGCAATGCCTTCCCATAACCTCGATAATACACGCTCTGTTGTGCGCCGTCATGGTGTCTCTGACGTTGTTTATCGCGCTGAGAACGGTATTGACAGCCGTATCGAATCCCAAAGTAAAATCCGTATACGCGAGGTCGTTGTCTATCGTTCCCGGAAGTCCCACGCAAGGCACTCCGAAGTCTTTATAAAACGCGTTCATTCCCGCGAGAGAACCGCCGCCTCCGATTACTACGAGTCCGCCTATTCCGTAAGCCTGCAATACTTCGTACGCTTTCAGCCTGTACTCGTATTCGAGAAACTCCGGGCATCTCGACGTGCGCAGGATAGTCCCGCCTTTCTGAACGGTATCCGAAACGAATCTCGAATCGATTTTGTGAACCTCTCCTTCGATAAGTCCCGTATATCCGTCGTCTATACCGTAACATTCTATTCCCGACGCCGACGCGCAACGCACTACGGCACGGATTGCGGCGTTCATACCGGGAGCGTCTCCGCCGCTGGTAAGAATACCTATTTTCTCTATTTTAGACATATATTTCAAACTCCGTTTACTGAAAAATTTATTAGATTATAACACTTTTTCATCGGGTTATCAAATTATTAAGCCTATAAATCGCCCGTCGGGCGCGATTTTACCGAAATTTACCTGACTTGCCCGTTTCCGCGCACGACGTATTTGACGGAAGTGAGTTCTTTCAGCCCGATCGGTCCTCTGACGTGCAGTTTCTGCGTGGAAATTCCCATTTCCGCCCCAAGACCGAGTTCGAACCCGTCGGTAAACCTCGTCGAAGCGTTTACGTATACGCACCCCGCGTCAACCGCGGCGGTAAAAACGCGCGCTTTTCTTTCGTCCTCGGTTACGATCGCCTCGCTGTGATTCGTTCCGTATCTGTTTATGTGTTCTACCGCTTCGTCGAGACCGGATACGACCTTTACCTTTATTATCATATCGTTGTATTCGGTGTAAAACTCGTCGTCGTTTACGATTTTCGTATTCGGATAAACGGCTGAGACCTCTTCCGTCCCGCGTATCTCCACGCCTTTTTCTTCAAGCATTTTCAGGCACACGGGTAAAAACGAATCTGCGATTTCTCTGTCCACGAGCAACGTTTCCGCCGCGTTGCAGACCGAAGGACGGCTGATTTTCGCGTTTTCCACTATTTTCAACGCCATATCGACGGACGCCGTCTTCTCCACGTAAACGTGGCAGTTTCCGCCGCTGGACGCAATAACCGGCATCGTCGCTTCTTTCAGTACGAGTTTTTTCAGTTTTTCGCCGCCTCGAGGTATCATTACGTCGATAAAATCGCCCGAATGAAGTAATTCAAGCGTTTTTTCTCTGTCCGTGCTGTCGATAAAACCTATTAAATCGGAATTGACTCCGCATTCGACGAACGCGGCGCGCATAAGTTCGGCAAGTCTGCGGTTGGTATTTATCGCTTCCTTTCCGCCTTTAAGCACCACTCCGTTGCCCGATTTAATACACAGTATCGCCGCGTCCACGGTTACGTTGGGTCTCGATTCGTAAATTATTCCCACGACTCCGAGCGGCGCGTGTACTTTCTCGACGCGAAGCCCGTTGCCGAGAGTATAACTATCCTCAATCTTGCCGACGTAGTCGGGAAGCGCGATTACGTCGTCTATCCCGTCGCACATCGTCTTTATACGCGCGTCGGTAAGCGTAAGTCTGTCCACGAACGCGGAACCGAGTCCGTTCTTTATCCCTTCTTCAACGTCGGCGGCGTTAATCCTTTTGAGATTTTCCGCGTCGGAAAGCACGGCGTTTTTTATCGCTTTAAGCAAATCGTTTTTCACGTCCGAGCCGACCGTCATAAATCCGTTGGCGGCGCGTTTGGTTCTTTCGCAGACGCTACGCACGTCCATACGTCAGTCCTCCTCTTCGTCCTCCGGCAGATCCGCATTATGGTACACGTTCTGCACGTCGTCGTTCTCTTCGAGCATTCCTATGAGTTTCTCGATCATCGGGATCGCTTCGGGTTGAGGCGTTACGTAATCGTCGGGATAAAAACCGACTTCGAAACTGAGAATTCCGAGTCCGCCCTTTTCTAGTTCTTCTTTAACGGAATTGACGTCCTGCGGCAAAGGGTAAATCTCGTAAACTCCG
>JBJETX010000051.1:0-5638 GCA_051883535.1 Christensenellales bacterium
GCATGGATCTTTCCACGGCGGACAGAATGATGATTCAGGTTCCTATGTTCCACTGCTTCGGAATGGTTCTCGCGATGACGGCGAGTATGACTCACGGCACTACGATGTCTCCGATAACCGCATTTTCTCCGCGCAAAGGGCTCGCCTGCATAAACAAGGAAAAAATAACCGCGTTCCACGGCGTTCCCACGATGTTCATCGCAATGCTCAATCATCCCGACTTCGCAACCACCGATTTCAGTCATATGCGCACGGGCATTATGGCGGGAAGCCCCTGCCCGATAAAGGTAATGCAGGAAGTCGTGGAAAAAATGCATATGAGCGAAATCTGTATCACTTACGGGCAGACCGAAGCGTCTCCCGCCACTACGATGAGCAAAACGACGGATTCGCTCGAAGCGCGCGTAAATACCGTCGGCGGACCGATATTCGGCGTGGAATGTAAAATCGTAGACCCCGAAACGGGCGCAGACCTTCCCGACAACGTGGACGGCGAGTTCGTCGCGCGCGGATACAACATTATGAAAGGTTACTACAAAATGCCCGAAGCGACCGCCGCCGCCATAGATAAAGACGGTTGGCTGCACACGGGAGACCTCGCCCGCAGAACTCCCGAAGGTTACTACAAAATAACGGGCAGAATAAAAGATATGATAATCCGCGGCGGCGAGAATATCTACCCCAAGGAAATAGAAGATTTTATCTACACTCACCCGAAAGTCAAGGACGTTCAGGTAATCGGCGTACCCGATACCCAATACGGCGAAGAAATAATGGCTTGCGTAATTCTTAACGAAAACGAAACCATGACGGAAGACGAACTTAAAGAATACGTCCTCTCCCATATGGCGAAACACAAAGTTCCGCGTTACGTAGACTTCGTCGATTCCTTCCCGATGAACGCCGCGGGAAAGATACTGAAATACAAAATGCGCGAAAACGCGGTGGACAAACTCGGCTTACATAAAGCCAGCAAAATAGAAACCGCCTGACCGCACACGTTACCGACCTTACGCGACCGCACGTCACCGATACGGGCGGTCGTATTATTTGCGAAAAAATGGTTTTGCCTCAGTCTAAACGGGGCAAACGGAGGAATATGCAATACTTTGAAATACTTCTGCCCTTGGCTTTAATCCTGCTTCTGTCCAAGGTTTTGGGTATCCTTTGTCGCAAGATAGGTTTACCTCAAGTCGTGGGAATGCTTCTTGCAGGCGTACTCGTCGGATTATTGAATTATATCCCGGGGCAAACCGTACTTACCGAGTTTACCGAGACGGGACTCGGCTTTTTTGCGAAAATAGGCGTTATCCTGATTATGTTCAGCGCGGGACTTGAAACCGACGTAAAACTTATCAGAAAAACGGGCGGAGCCGCCGCCGTTATCACGGTAATGGGCGTAGTTCTTCCCATGGCGCTCGGGTTCATCGTAGCCTGCGCTTTCAACGGCGGATTCAACGATTGGTCGAAATCTACCGTTCTCGGCAATCTTTTTTACGGCGTTATTCTCACCGCCACTTCGGTAAGCGTAACCGTAGCGACCCTCAAAGAACTCGGCAAACTCTCCTCTCCGATCGGTACCGCGATTATTTCCGCGGCGATTATCGACGATATAATCGGAGTAGTCGTGCTCAGTCTCGTCGTGGGAATTTCCAAAGGCGCGGGCGGCGACATATGGATAGTTATTCTTAAAACGGTCGCGTACTTCGTTGCCGTGATAGTGCTCGGACTCTTAGCGCGTTTTCTCTTCAAAAAAATGGAGAAAAAATATCCGCATAACCGCCGCATTCCCATTTTTAGTTACGTTCTTTGTTTCGTATTCGCCTACTGTGCGGAAAAATTCTTCGGAGTAGCAGACATTACCGGCGCGTATTTTGCCGGTCTTATGCTTGCTAAAACGCAGGAAACGGATTATATAGACAGAAAAGCGGATATAAACACTTATATGATTTTCGGACCCGTGTTTTTCGCAAACATAGGACTTACGACTTCATTCGGCAACATTAACGGAAGCACCGTACTGTTCGGCGTTTGTTTCATTATCGCGGCTATTCTCGGAAAATTCCTCGGTTGCGGATTCGGCGCGAAAATCTGCGGTTTTTCCTGGTCTGATTCGGCTAAAGCGGGCGTCGGAATGATGGTCCGCGCCGAAGTGTGCCTCGTGTGCGCGCAAAAAGGCGTGGAAAACGGACTGATAGACGCTTCGATTATGCCGTTTATTCTCGTACTTATAATAATTACTTCCTTCGCCGCGCCCGTACTTCTCAAACTGTTATGTAAAAAAGACGGCGAAACCGCCCTGAAATCCGATTCCGTTATTCCTCCGACGGCGTAACGGAAAGTTGCGTATAAAACAAAAAAGAGTATCTTCCTTTGAATGCACTTCAACCGGGATACGCTTTTTAATTTACCTGAAATATTTTACAGAGCGAGCAATTTTGCGGCGTTTTTGCCGTAAATTTTTTCTCGCTCTTCGTCGCTCAGTCCGAGAGTATCGAGCAGACGCTTTTCCATCGTAATCGAATGCCACGGTCCGTCCGAACCGAGCAAAAGTCTGTCCGCGCCGTGCTTTTCCACGATTGCCGCGGCTACGTCCCTCGGAATGGAAGAATATCCGAAAGACAAATCGAGATACGCGCTCGTTCCTGCAAGCCGTTTCAGAACTTCCTCTCCGCACATCCAACCGCCCCAATGCGCGAAAACCACGGGAGCGCCGAATCGGTCGATAATTCTTTCCGCTCTGTCGGGCGGGCAATGATACGGCGAAGCGTATCCGAGGTCCGCACCCGCGTGAAACACCGTAATCAGACCGAGTTCTCCCGCTTTTTTATAAATCGGGAACATTTTCTCGTCGTCTACGTAAAAATTCTGATATTCGGGGTGAAATTTTATGCCCTTCAGTCCGAGTTCTTTAATCCTTTCAAGTTCGTCGAAACAATCCGGTGCGTCGGGATATACCGAACCGAACGCCACGAGCCTGTCTCCGTTTACCGACGCGGCGAAATCGTTTACGCTTCTCATCTGATGAGCGTTCGTCGCAATGGAAAGAACGACCGACTTATCTACCCCTTCTTCGTCCATTCTGTTTATCAGCCCTTCAGTCGTCCCGTCATAGGTAGGCACGAGTCCGCCCGACTTGAAACTCAGATTGGCAATCGCTTTTTCCGCAATCTTCGCGGGAAAAACGTGAGTATGAAAATCTATTATCATTTTTTACTCTCCCGTATAAAATCCATCGCCTCCGCGTATCCGTCGAAACCGTGTCCGCAAATCGTTTTCGCGGCGTATTCCGAAATATAACTGACTTTGCGGTAGCCCTCGCGCGCGTTAATATCCGTAATGTGTACTTCAACCGTTAAAACGGCTACCGCCTTGAGCGCGTCCAATATCGCTACGCTCGTATGCGTATACCCTCCGGCGTTTATTATTATGCCGTCGCTTTTTCCGTAACACGCGTGAATTTTATCAATGATTTTCCCTTCGGAATTGGACTGAAAACACTCGATTTTGATTCCGCGTTTTTTGCCCTCTTCCTTGCAGAACTTAACGAGAGATTTATAACTTTTTTCTCCGTAAAGTTGTTTTTCCCTTATCCCGAGCATATCGAGATTCGCTCCGTTAATTACCGTGATTTTCATTTATACCTCTTATTATTTCTTCTGCCGTATCAACCGGTTGTTTATCGTTATCGACCGTAAAATCCGCATATTTTTCATATAGCGGCATACGGATTTTTTCCATTTCTTTAAGCGCCGCCGCATTTTTAGAGAGCGGTCGTCCTTCGGTGGACAAAAGACCGATATCCCTTCGTATGAACGCAACTACGCCGTTCTTTTTAAGCGCGTTTACGTTCCTTACGTCGAGCACGACTCCTCCTCCGCAAGCGATGACCGCGCCTCGTTCTTCCGCCGCGCGCGCAACCGCCTCCCGTTCCTTCTCCCTGAAATAACTCTCGCCGCTCTCCGCAAAAATATCGGGAATTTTTTTCCCGACGTCTTCTTCCACGAGTAAATCGGTGTCAATGAATTTTCTTCCCGTCTTTTCGGCAATTATACGCCCTACCGTACTCTTGCCGCACGAGGGCATACCTATAAGCACGACGTTTTTCACTCTTCCTCTCCTTTGCTTGCCGCGACTTCGCTTTCTTCATTCGTCGTATTGTCGTCGTTATCGGCGGTAAGGGATACGTTATCCTCTTTTTCGGCACCCTTATCCTCGGAAACGACGTCGTTTTGCGCGACGTAAAATTTTGCGCCGCCGATTGTGGTTTTTTCTATCCATTTATCGAAAAGCACGAGCAGACACGGCAGCAGTATGAACACGAGTACGAGCGAAGTCGCCGCCGTTCTCGCTATGAGTTCACCGAAAACCACTATTGCGGGCATAGTGGAAGTTAAGGTGATGACGATCCCTGCGCAACAAAGAATAATCGAACTTGTAAGAATCGCCCTGCTGCTTTTTGCCACCGCGGTTTTCATCGCTTCGGTTTTTTCCTCCGTTTTCCTCGCTTCGAGGTAATTTGAAGTTAGCAGAATTCCGTAATCGATCGTTGCCCCGAGCATAACCGCGCTTACGATCAGATAGCCGAGGAATACGAGAACGTCGCCCGTAAGTACGCTTATACTCATACTGATCCATACCGACCCTTCTATTACGAATACGAGCAGGAGCGGCAGAACGAAGTTCCTGAACGTGACAAACAAAATCAAAATTACGAGCGCAATGGAAATCCAGGTTATTACGTTGTAATCCACGTTTACGATTTCTTTGATTTCCAGCGCGCTGCTCGAACCTCCGAGCAAGAAATAATCGCCTTTATTTACGCCGTAACGGGCAAAAACTTCTCTGATTTCCTTTACGGCTTTTTCCGTTTTTTCTCCCTCTTCGGGCAAATCGAGATATGTTACCAACCTGCGGTATTCGCCGCCGTTATCGAATTGTTTAAGAAAAGCGTCGGGCATAAATCCGCTCATTCCGCTTTCGTCGATAACGGCTTTGGATTGCGCGGTTATGATATAATCTTTTGCGGCAAGTTCCTTCGTAACGGCAGCCTCGACCGTGGTAGTCGTCCCGTCTTCAAGCGTCACGATTCTGTCCGCGACGTCTTTTTTCAGCAACGCGGCAAGTTGATTCTGGCTTCCGAATACGCTTTCGATTTCCTTTTTATCCTCGTATATAAGCGACCCTTCGCTTCCGAAAGTAGCGGTGTCTCCGTATCCGAATTTCATATAGTTCTGTCCTACCGCCGCTACGACTATTACGGCGAGCATTACTATGGGAATTACTATTTTCCCTTTAAGTATTCCGCCGGTGATTTTTCTGAAAGTGAACCTGAAACTCTTGTGTTCGGATTTTTCTATGAGTTTGTTGGTGTAAATCGCAAGTCCGGGTAAAAGCATAAACACGCTCAGCAGACTGAGAACCACGCCCTTCGCAAAGACGATTCCCATATCTAGTCCGATTGTGTAACTCATAAACATCAACGCGACGAAACTCGCTATCGTCGTAAGACTGCTCGCGCTTATCGGGCTCAACGAGGCTTTTATCGCGTTAATCATCGCTTCCTCTACGTCGGGCGTTTTCTCTTTTTCCTGTCTGAATCTCGTCAGAAGGAATATCGAATAATCCATACTGAGCG
>JBJETX010000052.1:0-5621 GCA_051883535.1 Christensenellales bacterium
TCTTTGAAAAAGTTTACCTTCGATTGCTCATCGCTCGTCTCGGTGGGAGAATACGCGTTTAGCGGTTGCGTCGCGTTGGAGAGTCTTACCCTGCCGTCGATAACGGACGAGGACGGCAACGACGTCGCGCTTTCGTATTATTTCGAGACGTCGAACGCGCAACTTGCGAAGTATACGATTTCTTCCGTCGCACTTGTATCCGAAAAACCGTATGCGATTGTCGACAACGCTTTTGCGTATATGTCTTCGATTAAAAAATTGACTATATCTTCGGCTGTTACTGGAATAGGCAAGAATGCTTTCAGGAGCGTTGCCGCCGATATAGATTTGTCCGGGTCGGCTATGACCGCGCTCGGAACTTACGCGTTCGCGGGCTATTCGGGGGCGAACCTCACGTTGCCGTCGGGATTGACGGAAATCGGAAGTTACGCTTTCAAAGACGCGGCGAATCTGACGGCGATAAAAATTCCCGCAAAAGTCGCAAACGTCGGAAGAGAAGCGTTTTCGGGGTGTAAAGCGGAAATCGAGTTTCTCGGAAACGTGTACGCCGCGGTGGGAGAAAGAGCGTTTTACGGTTACGGCGGGAAATCGGTCGCGTTGCCGTCGTCGGTTACCGTAGTCGGGGAAGAAGCGTTCGCCGAATCCTCAATAGAGAGCATAACCGTTGCCGGGCAGGTGACCGAGATAGGGGAAAACGCGTTTAAGAATTGCCTTTCGCTGACCGAGTTTACCGTAGGAGAATCGGTAACGGTTATCGGAGCGTACGCGTTTTACGGATGCTCGCTTCTTACGCTTATACGTTTCGACGGGGTAACTCCTCCGGCGGCAAGGATAAGCGTGTTCGATACCAAAGGAGCGGTTATCACGGCGCAGATAAAGACGAACAAGGACGCGTTCAAAAATTATTTCGAAGCCTGCGGAGCGGGCGGCCACGTTATAATTTCAATAGTCGGGTAATCCGCCGCATAAAAAAATCTCCGTATATTATATAAGGATATAAGAAAGAGAAGACGGACGGCGTTTTTTTTTCGGTCGGCGAGGATGCGGAAAGCCGATTTTTTCATGAGCGGAGCGCGAAAAACCACGTTTAATGCGGTTCGGACACACACGGAGCGTTTTCGCGTAAAAAATTACGGAGGAATTAAAAAAATCACGGTTTTCGGCTGTAAAACGTTTGACAAGCCGCGCCGCGTTGTGATATTATAGCACTTGCCGTAAAGGGAAGATGTAGGAGGTTACCGACACACACGGATAGTTTCTACGGACTTACGCACCGCTTGACGGGGCGACTAACTGAGGCGGAAGGCTGCCAACCCGACGCTGAAATACGGCGAAAAAAATCGTTAGGCAAAAATACAGGAGGTAAGAAAAATGGCAGGTCAAAAGATTAGGATTAAACTGAAAGCCTATGACCACAATCTGATCGACAATTCGGCGGCAAAAATAGTTGACGCCGTTAAACGTACCGGCGCGAGCATTTCGGGTCCGATACCGCTGCCGACGGAAAAAGAAATCGTTACGATTTTGCGCGCTACGCATAAGTATAAGGACGCACGCGAACAGTTCGAACTGCGCACGCACAAAAGACTTATCGACATCTACAACGCTACTGGTAAAACGACGGAGGCTCTCATGAAGTTGGATTTGCCCGCCGGCGTGGATATCCAGATTAAGTTATAAACAGGAGGCTTGTTATGAACAAAGGCATTTTAGGACGCAAATTGGGAATGAGCCAGATCTTTACGGAAAACGGACAGATGATACCCGTAACCGTAATCGAGGCGGGTCCCTGCTCGGTAGTTCAAATCAAGACCGTTGCAAAAGAGGGATACGACGCCGTTCAACTCGGTTTCGCGGACGCGAAGCAGAACAAGGACGGAAATTATCCCAACGTTACCAAACCCCTGGCGGGACATTACGCCAAAGCGGGAGTCGCTCCCAAGAGATATCTTCACGAGTTCCGTTTCGAGAATATGGAAGGATACGAAGTGGGCGGCACCGTTACCTGCGATAAATTCGCGGTCGGCGACAAGGTAGCGGTAGTCGGCAAAACGCGCGGCAGAGGTTACACCGGCGTTATCCAGAGATGGAATCAGCAGAGAGTGGGTTCTATGTCCCACGGTACCGGTCCCATTCACAGATCGGTAGGTTCTATGAGCGCGAACTCCGACCCCAGCAGAGTTTTCAAAAACAAACATATGCCGGGTCATTACGGTAACGAACAGGTAACCGTCAAGAACCTCGAAGTCGTTCGTATAGACGCCGCGAGAAATCTGCTTTTCGTTAAAGGCGGAATTCCCGGACCCAAAGGCAGTTTCGTGATTGTCAAGGCGTAGTAGGAGGTAGGAAATGGAATTAAAAGTTTTCAACACGTTAGGAAAAGAGGTCGGAGCGGTGACCGTAAGCGACAGCGTATTCGGAGCGGAATACAACGAAGCGCTTATTCATCAGGTCGTCGTTGCCCAACTTGCCAATAAAAGACAGGGCACGAAGAGCACTCTTACCCGTACCGAAGTAAGCGGCGGCGGAATTAAGCCGTGGAGACAGAAAGGTACCGGCAGAGCGAGACAGGGCAGTATCCGTTCTCCGCAATGGAGACACGGCGGCGTGGTTTTCGCGCCGAAGCCGAGAGACTTCTCCAAGAAGATAAACAAGAGAATGAAAGCGGCCGCTATGGTAAGCACGCTCAGTCAGAAAGTCAGACAGAACGAAATCGTCGTTCTCGACAAGATTGAACTTGCCGAAGGAAAGACCAGACTTATGGCGGAAATCTGCAAGAATCTCGACGCGGGAAAGAAAGCGTTGTTCGTGCTCGGCACGCAGAACGAAAACGTGGTAAGAGCGACCAACAATCTTCCCGAAGCCGCCGTGTGCGACGCAAGCCTCATCAACGTATACGACCTGGTGAGAGCGGGCAAAGTGTTCGTTACGGTGGACGCGATTAAAGTAATCGAGGAGGCAAACGAATAATGACAGCTTACGACGTTATCAAGAAACCGGTTCTCAGCGAGAAAAGTTACGCGGGAATTCCGGGAAAGAATTACACGTTTATCGTTGATAAAAAGGCTACCAAGTTCGATATCAAAGCCGCGGTTGAGCAGGCGTTCGGCGTAAAGGTTGCGAAAGTCAACGTAGTAAACTACGACGGCAAAATCAAGCGTATGGGAAGAAACGAAGGCAGACAGTCGTCTTTCAAAAAGGCTTACGTTAAGCTTACCGAGGACAGCAAGCCCATCGAATTCTTCGAGAGCTTATCATAATTGGGAGGTTCAAAATGGGTATTAAAAGATTTAAGGCGATAACTCCCGCCCGCAGACAGTACACGGTAAGCGACTTTGCGGAAATCACGGCAATCAAGCCCGAAAGAAGTTTGCTCGAAAGCAAAAACAAGACGGGCGGAAGAAACGCGACCGGCAGAATAACCGTAAGGCATATCGGCGGCGGAAACAGACAGAAATACCGTATAATCGATTTCAAACGCAACAAAGACGGAATTCCCGCAACGGTAAAGTCGATCGAATACGACCCCAACCGTTCCGCTAACATCGCTCTCGTAGCGTATGCCGACGGAGAAAAGAAATATATTCTCGCTCCTCTCGGACTCACCGTAGGCGACAAAATCGTAAGCGGAGAAGGCGCGGACATCAAAGTAGGAAACTGTCTGAAACTTAAAGACATTCCCGTAGGTACGATGGTTCACAACATCGAGTTCCAGCCGAACAAGGGCGGACAGATCGCTCGTAGCGCGGGAAGCGCGGCGCAACTTATGGCAAAGGAAAACGGCAAAGCGACGCTCCGTATGCCCAGCGGCGAAATGCGTTATATTCCCCTCGAATGTCGCGCGACGATAGGTCAGGTCGGAAATCTCGAACACGAGATCGTCAGCCTCGGCAAAGCGGGACGTAAGAGACATATGGGCGTTAAGCCGACCGTACGCGGCGTAGTTATGAATCCTTGCGATCATAAGCACGGCGGCGGTGAAGGTAAGAGCCCGATAGGCTTGCCCGGACCTGTGACGCCGTGGGGTAAACCCGCGCTCGGATACAAGACGCGCAAGAAGAAGAAACCCTCTTCGAGATTTATAATCAAACGTATTAACTAGGAGGACGCAAATGAGCAGAGCTAACAAAATGCCTTATGTCGAGAAAAGCCTGAAAGCAAAAATTCTCGCGATGAACGAGGCAAACGAAAAGAAAGTAATCAAGACGTGGTCGCGCGCCTCCACCATATATCCCGAGTTTGTCGGACATACGATTGCGGTGCACGACGGAAAGAAACACGTTCCCGTTTATATTACCGAGGATATGGTCGGACTTAAATTGGGAGAATTCGCGCCCACCCGTACCTTCCGCGGACACGCCGGAAGCAAAACGACAGGCGGAAAGAACTAGGAGGTAACAAATGGGCAGAACTTACGCAAAAGCGGTACAGAGAGCGGAGAAAAAAGACAGAAGACCTATGGCGAAAGCGAGGTACATCCGTATTTCTCCCTACAAGGTAAGAGCGGTACTGGACGTAATCAGAGGTAAAAAATACAGAGAAGCGGTTGCTATTCTTGAAAACCTCAACAAATCTTCCAGCGAACCGATACTCAAAGTATTGAAGAGCGCGGGAGCGAACGCCGAGAACAATCTCGGAATGAACGCCGAAACGCTTTACGTGGCGGAGTGCTACGCAGACCAGGGACCGACGCTCAAAAGATACATTCCGAAGGCGCACGGCAGAGCGGGCGGACTTCTTAAGAGAACGAGCCACATCACAGTCATTCTTGACGAAATCAAATAAAGGAGGTAAGCGAAATGGGACAGAAAGTTAATCCGCACGGTTTAAGAGTCGGCGTAATATCCGATTGGGAAACGCAATGGTATGCCGATAAAAAGAGTTTCGCTACGTTCCTCAGCGAAGACAACAAGATAAGAAAAGCGCTCAAAGCCAAATATTACAACGCTTCCATAAGCAAAATCGCTATCGAAAGAGCGGCTAATACGATTACGGTAAACATTTTCTGCGGAAGACCGGGCGTAGCGATCGGTAAAGACGCCGCCGGTATTGCGGACATCAAGAAAATCGTGGAAAAAATCGTAAAAGGCAAAGCGGTGAACATCAACGTTCTCGAAGTAAAGAAAGTTGACATCGACGCGCAACTCGCAGCCGAAAGCATCGCGGCGAGCCTCGAAAAGAGAATTCAGTTCCGTCGTGCGATGAAACAGGTTATGGGCAGAGCGATGAAAGCGGGCGCGAAGGGAATCAAGACGATGGTAAGCGGACGTCTCGACGGTGCGGAAATCGCGAGAAGCGAGCACTACAGCGAAGGAAGCATTCCTCTGCAGACCCTCAGAGCGAACATCGATTACGGTTTCGCAGAGGCGAAGACCACCTACGGAATCATCGGCGTAAAAGTCTGGATTTACAAAGGTGAAGTTTTTGCCAAGCAGAACAAAGGAGGTAACGACTGATTATGTTAATGCCTAAAAGAGTTAAAAGAAGAAAACAGCAGAGAGGCAGAATGACGGGCAGAGCCAACAAAGGCAACAAGATTGCTTACGGCGAATACGCTCTCGTCGCTCTTGAACCCAGCTGGATTACGAGCAAGCAGATAGAAGCCGCCCGTGTCGCTATGA
>JBJETX010000053.1:0-5619 GCA_051883535.1 Christensenellales bacterium
ATTCGCTTCGCTCATATTATAATCAAATCCGACAAGCGAATTTGATATAAAAAAAACTAATCCGGATGTGCGGATTAGTTTTTTTGGTGGAGACAAGGGGATTCGAACCCCTGGCCTATGCGTTGCGAACGCATCGCTCTACCAACTGAGCCATGCCCCCATAGCGTTATATATTCTATCACCTTTATTTCGTTTAGTCAATCGTTTTTTGCGAATATGCTTTTTCCGTTTTATTCTCTTTATTATGCCGTCGCTCTTTTTCTCTTCTTACCGCCCGCTTAATCTCAGGTCGTCGCCGCAGAACGCGACCGCTACAGACAGTTTTTTGTCAAGAAGTCGGCTTACTATTCTTTGACCGTATCTCTTTTCAAGTTCCGTCGGGGATAAATTCGTAGTGATAAACGTTATTTTCTCTTCCGCTCGCTCCGTAAGCAGTTCCAACAGATACGGTATCGTCACATTATTCAATACCTGTTCCGCGCCGAGGTCGTCGATAAGCATAACTTCTCTCGTCGCTATCTCTTCCCACAGTCCTCTCTTCTTTTCAAGAGGCGCGCAATGGTATTCCAACAATTCTTTATTAAGTTTAATCGCGCTTACCGCTTTGACGTCCTTCCCGTCCTCGAGCAATCCGCGCACCGCGCTGCCCGCAAAATAAGTTTTCCCCGTTCCCGTTTTCCCCGCAAAGAGGAATATGCGTTTCTCTTTTTTTATCTCGTCCGCAATATATTCCGCGCACGCTTTCTTCCCCGCCGCGTCCTTCCCGTAAAACGCGTATCCGATCGCTTTAAGCCCTGTCGGCATCGAGCCGAGTATAGGATTCTCCTTTAACGCGAGTTCTTTTCTGACGTTCTCCGTGCACTTGCACGCCACGCCGTCAACCGTGCCGGTATCTTTGCACGAATTGCAGTTATACGGCACCCCGGAAACGCTGAACGGGAACCCGTTTTCCTTAATAATCTTATTAAGCGACGCTTCCGCGGATTCTATTTTTCGTTGAATTTCCTCTTGCGCCTCGGGTGATTTCGCTTTGATAAACTCCCAACGCATAGAGTTCATTTCTCTGTAGAGTTCGTCGAACGAGGCGTCTTTTCTCAACGTTTCCAACGCTTCCGTACGGGCTTCCTCCGCGAGTTTTCTGCGGTTTTTTATTTCGATAATCGCTTTTTCTCTTTCCGTCATAGTTAACCTCAATCCCAATTATCGAAATTCACGAACGCGTGTTTGAGTTGTTCTTCCGAATACATATGTTTTTCGTAGCCGTCCGCGTCCTTAGACGGCGTTTTCGTCCTGCCTTTTTCATCTTTCATATAGTCTATAGCGCCCTGAACGGTGAAAATTCCGCGGTTTCTCAGTTCTCCGAGGGTTCTGTTTATCGAGGACATAGGGAAGTTTTTATCGGAAAAGTTCTCCGCAACGGCGAAAATAACATCCTCGTCGAAGCCCCATTCTTCCCACGCGCGGTAGTTCTCCCTGTCTTTGTTGCTTATCGAGCCTATATATCCGCATTTTGAATATACTCTGCGGATTTTTTCGTCGAGTTTTATCTGCCTGTCGACGTAAGAAGCAATGTCGTCCGAAGAAAAAATCCCGAGAGAGGCGAATTTATTCACCATCTGATTCATCGATTCCAAGTCGCGCGCGTTGCGCAGAAAACAGTATTTTGAAAGTCTCTCGAGCGCGTCGGCGTCGAACCCGAGTCCGAGCCACGGCATAACGTAAACTTCTTCCACGCTGTCGGTATTTGAGTAATAAACGCCGATGTTCTTACAGATTTTTACGCACAATTCTCTTACGGACTGTTTTCTTTTCGCGTATTCTTCTATTTCCGAAGCGGTCAGGGCGCGAGCGGCGGACAATTCTTTCAGATATGCGTCCAACCGTTCCGTGCCGCCGCGTTTTTTCAACGCTTTTGCCGCGGTAAGAATCGCGTTCAGCGTAAAACCGTACTCTTTCTGCCACGAAGAAAAGAGTTGTCTGTCGTCGAACGTGGGGGCGCGTTTTATTCCAAGAGCCGCGAACACCAATCTCAGATCTTCCGAATACGCTTCGAGTTCTTCCACGCGGGAAATTATCTGTTTTTCTTTAAGCAGTCCGTCTTTCGCCCACGCGGACGCAACCGTCAGTACGTAATCCGTACTCGTTCTTCCGCCGCCCTGCTCTTTGCAATATTGCATAATAAGCAGCATAGCGTTTACTTCCATTCCCGAGGAAGTCATAAACTCGAAATAGCGGTTGTACTCGTTCGGCGTAAGGATTTTGTCGGGGAAAATACGAACGGTTTCTTCGGTAAACACCTTGAATTTCTGCGTATTGAAACGAACGACGGGAGGGAGCGGCGTTTTTACCGACATATAATAAACCGAGTCTCCGCGGGTTTCCGTCAGTCCCTGTTTTTCCCAATACGCGAACCCTTCCGTTACTCTTTCTTCGGTGATTTTAAGCGTAGACGAGATTTTCTTGACGTAATCTCCGTCGAACCCCGAAGAAGCGAGCATCAGCCCCGTGAGGTAAATTTTTACGTCGTCGCCGTTTGCGGAAGGCATATAATCGGACAAAAACAGGTTGTCTACCTGCGTGAATGCCTGTTTAACGTAATCGCCGCCGAGTTTAATCACCATATTTTCTCCGAAAAAACATTTTTCAACGAAATAATCGTTATTTTATTATTGCAATCTTCGCGTCCGCACGATATAATAATAAGACGGAATTGTTGTAAATAATAATATTGACGGATGTCCGTTTCCGATTATTATTTGCAAAAATGAAGTATACCACAATTACGGGTGTTTTGCCAACGGTTTTTTCGGGCAAATTTTCTCGTCGCAATATATTGTGGTCGGAAATTACATACACACAACGAATATCAATCGGAGGATTTGTTTTATGATACCCGTCAGACTTTCTTGCATCGGTACGGACGGCGGAAACGCCGAGTTTGTTTTCAACTCGCTCAAAGATTTATACCCTCTCAAAGCGGCGGAGCAGATCAAGCAGTACGTTGGTTACGCCTTGTTCGGGAACGACGCGCTTTATAAGGGAAAAATCCGGTTCGAATTCGGCTATCTCGCGGATTCCTACGTCGTAGAGCGTGATTTTGAAAACAACTGCGTGTCTCTGACGATTAACGGGGTTTCCGTTCCCGAAGCGGATATCGACGAAACGCTTGCAAAAGTTTTCCGCCTTACGCAAGGACAGTGGACGGAGTTCGCCGTGGCGAGCAAACATTCGGCGTACGACGGAATAACCAAAAACATATCGGCATACGGCGAAAACGTTCTCGCCGAGGCGGGGATTACGCCTGCGATCGCCGGCGCGAGCGCGGTTGAGTATCGCAAACAGATTTACGCGATAGACAATAAAAAAGACGTCCTCGAGACTTTATTGCCCGCGGACGCGGCGGACGAAGAAAAATTGTCGACTCTGAAAGAAGAAATCCTTTCCATAAAGAGCGACGCGGCGCGCCTCGACGAACTTATCGGCGCGGGCAAACTCGGTAAAACCACCGCGGAAAAAATAGCGGCCACCGAAGAACTTCTTCAGAGAGAAGAGGCTAAATCCACCCGTATCGATACGGACAAAAAACGTCTTGCGAGAAGTTTTGCCATAAAGGAACATTTTTCCGTAATCAAAGAAGTCGGAGAGGCGGAAAAAGAAGCGGAAGCCGTCAAAAAGGAACTTGACGGACTGAACGCTCAGTCCGCCAGACTCGAAGCGGCAATCGCGGCGGGGAACAAAGTTTATCATAAAAAAGAGGAAGAATTCCTTGCCGCCAACGCGAGAGTAGTCGCCGTCAACCGGGCGTTCGACGAACTTATCAGGCAGAACAGAGAATCGGGCAGGAGCGACGAATACGTTACCGGAATGCTTGCGGATTACTGCAAAGAGGGAGACGACAAAAAGAACGCTTTACGCGCCGAACTCGAATCCGTTTCCGAAGAAAGGGAGAACGTGGTTTTGTCAATAAAAGCGCAGGAATCCGAACTCGGGACGAAGAGACTGAGCGCGGAGTTCAGAAACGCCGTCAGAGAAGGCGCGTGCATAGAGGTTGCCCTCGCGGAAAAGCGCGACGCGCTCGCCGCGACGGAGAATTCGATTAAAGCCGACGAAGACGCCGTAAACGCGCTTAAAGACGAGTACGCGAGGAACGAAGCGACGCTCGCAGTTTGCCGCGAAGGATACGACAAAGTGTTCGGTTCCGCGCCGAAGAACAAGCGCACGTTAGTCAATCTCATACGGCAACTTAACGAACTCGAAAGGAAAAAACAGAGTCTTTACCGCAATCAGATTCTCAGCGCGACGCTTTTGCGGGACATAAGCGCGATAGACAAGAAAATCGGAGAAAACACCGACCTGAGAAGGAGTTGCGTGGATAGCCGCGGCGCGCTCGAAAGCGCGAAAAAAACGCTAATCGTATATTCGGCTAAGTGCGAAGACGCGATAAAAGAGAAAACCGACGAACTCAACGGAATTCTCGCAGAGAAAAAATATTACGAAGGGCTCGACGCGCTCGAATACGGCGCGAAATGTCCCGTTTGTTCCGCTCCCGTTTCCGACAAAGCCGATTGCGAAAAGGCTTTGGCAGAACTCGAAGTAAAAGAGAGCGAAGCGCGTAAAGAAATCGACAGACTGAAATCCATTGCTCTCGAATACCACGATAAACTCGAAAACGTCAACAAGAGACTCGGAGCGTACGAAAGCACGGATACGTCCGCGTCGGGATATATTAACAGTCTCGAACAGACCAAAACGTCCAACCTTGCCGCATTGAAAAAAATATACGACGAAAGCGGAGTAAGAAACCACGAAGAACTTACCGCCGCACTTGAAAGCGTAATTGCCGAAATGTCGAAATTCAGCGCGGCGATTACCGACGTGAAGGCGTTGTCGGCAAAGGAAGAGAGCGCTGCCGCAGGGAACTCGGCTATCGGAAAACGGTTGTCCGAAACCGTAGGAAAGGTTATTCCCGAAAAGAGAAACGTCGCCGCCCGTTTGCGCACCGAAATAAACGAATACGAAGAAGAATATAAGAAACTTCAACCCGTTCTCGGCGACGCTACCGCTATTTCCCTTCTCGGAAACGTAGTCGAATGCGAAGCGCGCGAGGAAGAACTTTGCGCGTCGCTCGATACGCTTTACGGCAAGAAAAACGAACTCGACGCGAAAATCGACGCGTTGACCAAGGAAATCGCCGTTTACGAAGGGCATACCTACGCTTTCGAAAAAGACGGCAAAGAGTTCGATTACGCGACTTTGTGCATAAATATTGCGTCCGAGCAGTACAACGAAGTCGTGGACGAAATCAGAAGGACGGAAGCGGTGAAACGGAAAGCGCAGGACGAACTCGTGGCTATCGGCAGAGTATTGAAGGACAAACGCGCGGCGGCAGACGAACTTAACGAACAAATCGAAGAAAAACAGAAGAGATACGACGTGCTGACCGCGTATGCGGAAACGCTGAAAAATTCCGAAAGTTACGAGGCGAAACTTCTCGAAGGCACAAGTTACGATACGGTGAAATCGGAAATTCTCGAAGATAAAGCGGCGGAAAGCCTGTCGGAAGAGATTGCCGCGTACGAAGCCGCGGTAACGAAGTACGCTTGCGAATTGTCCGCGCTT